>CBFGPX010000187.1:0-8764 GCA_965650725.1 uncultured Comamonadaceae bacterium
CGCTCCAGCTCGCGCTTGGCGCGGTTCACGTCGGCGATGTTGGTGCGCTCGTGCGACAGCAGGTGCTTGGCGTAGGTCCAGCCCTTGTTCTCCTCGCCGATCAGGTTCTCTGCCGGCACCTCGACGTTGTCGAACCAGACCTCGTTCACCTCGTGCTCGCCGTCCAGCATGATGATGGGCTTGACCGTCACGCCGGGCGTCTTCATGTCGATCAGCAGGAAGCTGATGCCGGTTTGCGGCTTGCCTTCTGTGGATGTGCGCACCAGACAGAAGATCCAGTCGCCGTACTGGCCCAGCGTGGTCCACGTTTTCTGACCGTTGACGATGTATTTGTCGCCCTGGCGCTCGGCGCGGCATTTCAGCGACGCCAAGTCGGAGCCCGAGCCCGGCTCGCTGTAACCCTGACTCCACCACACCTCGCCGCTCATGATGCCGGGCAGGAAACGCTGTTGCTGCTCCGGCGTGCCGAAGGCCATGATGACCGGCGCGACCATGATTGGGCCGAACGGCACGATGCGTGGCGCGCCGGCGAGTGCGCATTCCTCCTCGAACAGGTGGCGCTGCACGGCGTTCCAGCCGGGGCCGCCAAACTGTTGAGGCCAGGCCCAGCCGTGCCAACCCCTGGCGCCCAGGATCTTGGCCCAGCGTTGCAGGTCGTCCTTGCTCAGCCGGAGATCGTTGCGAACCTTGTGGGAGATGTCTGCCGGCAGATGGGCGCGCACCCATTCGCGGACTTCGCTGCGGAAGGCCAGTTCCGCCTCGGTGAAGTTGAGGTCCATGTCTCGCTGAGTCGTAGATGGAATGACGAACTTTTTAGCACGGTCGTTCGCATCTGCGCTGTCTTGCCAGGGACATTGGCGATTCGCATCCCCCAAAAGCACGAAAGGCACTCCTCGGAGCGCCTTTCGACTGAGATGCCAGGGGTCAGGCTGCGAGCCTGCTCTTGCCGCGACGACGCAGACCAGCAACGCTCAACAATGCCACGCTGGTCAGCGCCAACGACGCCGGCTCGGGAACGCTCGAGTTGGAACCGCCGCACTTGCCGTTGGTCAGGTTGGTGGCGCACGTGGTCCCCGCGGCAGCGAAGAGCTTGAAGTAGTCGTCGCCGTTGGTCAGGAAGCCGCGGCTTTCGGTGATGCCGGAGGTCTGTGCAAAGCCGCTGTTGTAGGCCGAGACCAGCCAGTAGCTCGATGTCAGACCCGTGGAATTGACGAGGTTGTACGGGTTGGTCGTGTCGTAAGCGATATCGCCGTAGTTGCCAACGAGCTGCCAACCCGCCGTCGCCATCGTGCCGGCTGTCGTGTTGGTCAGCGCCTTGGTGCCGGTAGGCGCGCCATCGCCTACCCAGCGGAACAAGGAGACGTCAACACCGCTCGTGCCGTCGGTCTGAGTGGTCCGCTTCGCGTAGCCCGTGGGGCAGGCATCGCCGGTGGTCGGAAAAACCGTTGAGGGCAAATTGCTGGAAGCCGTTGTCCGGCTGCAGTACGCCGAAGCGGTGTAGCCCGCGCCAAGGCTGGTCAGTGCGATCGACGAACTGAAGCTGAGCAGGATGGCTTCCGTCTTCCCGTTGTTGTCGGTCGCATGATTGGGTGCGGTGCCGCTGCCATCGCCGTTGACGCCCTGTCCACCCGAGTAGGAATTCAGCGCGGCACTGGCCCATTTGCTCGTCGCACTCACGGTATTGGTGGTCGCGTAGTTGGTACCGCCGATGCTCGTGGACGTCAAGGTGTTGGAAACCGCAAAACCCGTGAGCGACAGCGTCGTGGTGTCCACCTTGTTGGTGCTCGACGTCGTCGTGCAGCTGTTGGCCACACCGGCGCCGTCGGTGGTGCAGTTCGCGAGGTTGCTGACGGTAGACGTGTCAAACGTCCACACGGCATGAGCACTGGTGGACGCCATCAGGCTTGCTAGCAAGGCAGCACAGGGCAGCAAGCGGCGATTCAATGCGTTCATCGGTGTTCCTCGTTGATCTTGTCGCTCTGGCGAAGCAACGTATGTGCCAGTCCTAAAATTCCAAACTGATCAACCACTTAGGGGTTGAAGTGCGACTCAAGTAGAACCAAGTGTAAGAAGCTTCGACGCAAAATGAGTCGCTTCGTCCCCCTCAGTTGAGGGTGCCCAGGAGCTTCCTGGCTTCATCGGCCGAGGCGAAGTTCACGCCACTCTGCAACGCCGTTGTCAGTTCGGCACGAGCCTCGGCAAGGCGTCCGGCTTTGGCCAAGGCTGCCGCTAGGTGGTACTTGACGTCGAGGTTACTTGGCGCACGCAGCCGTGCCTCGCGAAGGAGCAGGAGTGCACGCTCGCCACTGCCCAGGCGGTGCTGCGCCCAGCCAGCCGTGTCCAGCAGCGTGACGCTGCCCGGTGCGAGCTTCAGCCCGCGTTCCGCAATCTCCACGGCCTGCGCATCCTTCAACTCGATCAGCGTGTTGGCGAGATTGTTTATCGTGTTTGGGTCAGTGGGCGTGATCTCCAGGATGGCGTTGTATTGCTTGCGCGCTCCCGAAAAGTCGCGCTGCCGGACCAGGGATTCCGCCAGCGCGCTGCGAGCCACGGTGTCCTGTGGGAACTTCTGGATCCAGGCATTCGCGAGGTCGTGAGCACTCTTCACCTGACCTTGCAGGGCCATTGCGTGCAGCAGCCTGGCCAGGCTTGAGCCTGACTTTTCCAGGCCGTGGGCTTTGCGCAGCGCATCGAGCGCGGTTGCACCTTGTCCTCGGCGCGTAGCAGCCTCGGACAGCAGGTAGTAGCCCGTGGCCGAGTTGGGCGCAGCGGTGATGACCTGCCGCGCGTACTGTTCGGACTTGACTGCGTCCCCACGTGACAGTTCAACGCTCGCGAACATGGCCAGGGCGGACACGTCGTTGGGGGTGCCGGACAGAGCCTTGTCCAGGCTGTAGGCAGCGCCGGCCAGATCCTTGGCGAGCAGTTGCTGCCGGGCAATGTCCACGAGACGCTGCGTGTCGAACGCGGCGCGGCGCGAAGCATTGGTCAGTGTGGCCTTGGCGCCGCCGATATCACCGTTTGCAGCCTGTGCGGCCGCGTAGGCTTGCAAGGCTTCGACATCCTCAGGCAGCTTGGCCAGCAGGCTCTTGGCAGCTTCGACGGCACGTGCCGGGTTGTTCTTGCGCAGATGCCAGGCGGTCAGCGCAAAGTTGGCCCGCGTTTCCCGCTGGCTGCTCGCATCGACGGCGCTCTCCAGCCATTTGAGCGCCTCATCGTCCTTGCCCCATTGCTCGTGCAGCAGCGCCATCTCGAAGAGGAACCCGGCATTGCGTTCGTTGTTCTTGAGCAGGCCGCGCAAGCGGCGGTTCGCTGTCTCGTAGTCCTTCGCGGCGGCGTCCAGGCGAGCCAGCCCGAGTTCGGCGTCGGTCAACGATGGCGCCAGCTTCAGCGCCTTCTCGTAGCCGAGTCGAGCACCGGCGACATCCCGGTGCTGGGCCTTGGCGTAGGCCTGGATCATCAACACGCTGGCATTCTCGGGATGGTTGCGAGCGAGCGTCTCGGCCAGAGCGAGGGCCTTCGCGGTCTGGCCCTCCCGCAGTTGTGCGATGACCAGAGACATTCCCGTGGACAACTGTGCTGGATTCTGTTTGTAGGCTTTGGAGAGTTCGCTGGTGGCCTGCGCGTTCTTGCCGCTTTGGAGCATGGACATGCCAAGCACACTCCGATACTCCGCGGCATCGTTGGACTTCAGGGCGTCCTGCATCAGCGCCGCAGCGCGCTCATGACGCCCCTGCTGCATGTAGGTTGATGCCAACATCATCAACGCCTGGGGGTCGCTTGGCCTGACCTTCACGTAGGGTTCAAGCACTTCCAGGGCCCGACTCGGGTTGGACTCGGTCAACGCGATTTGCGCGAGCAGCTTGTTCAATGGGTTGCCCGCCTGCTGCCGTGAGGCCATTTCCAGATAAGGCTTTGCCTTTTCGAGTTCGCCCAAACCAAAGTGGGCCAGGCCGTTGAGCATCAGCAACTGGGGGCGGAATCGGATGTGCTCGATGGGCACTGGATCCAGCAACTCGGTGAGCGACTTCAGCAGCTTCTTGGATTCCGCGCTCTTGCCGGCGCGCTCGGCAAGCAGGGACTGCAGGTAGGTGCCGCGGGGATCCCGGGGCTTGAACTTGAGCAACTCCGCGACTTCGGCGGTCGCTTCCGCGTTGCGTTGCAGGTCAACGTAGAGGCCTGCGCGCGCCAATCGCGTCTCGGCGTGTCGGGGGCTGCCCTGCACCACTTTGTCGTAGGTCGCCAGGGCTTGGCTGACCTGCCCCATCGCATGCAGTGCCGCGCCACGCTGGTACAGAGCTTCGGGGTTGTCCGGTGCAAGCTTCAGGGCTTGGTCTGCTGCGGCGAGGGCTTCAGTGAACTGGCGGGTCCGCACGCGTAGCGGAATCTCGGCTATCCAGCTGTCAGGCGTGCCGGGATTGATGGCTCGCGCCTCCATGATTGAGGCCATCGCGGCCTTGATGTTGCCCAGGTCAGACTGCGCCAGCGCACGCTCTAGAAGCAGCGGTTGCTGCACGCTCGACGGCAGCCCCGCTGGAGACAGTCGCGGGTCGTCCAGCATCAGCGGTTGCCGGCCCTGCGCGTTGAGTGCCATGGCCAGCGGCACCACGACCTCGACGCGGCTGACACCCAACCGCAATGCGTCGGCGAAAGCGACCTCCGCGGCAGCGGGTTGACTGTCCGCCAGCAATGCCTTGCCCAGCAGCACATGTACGGAGAGCTGGTTCTTGTCGGCCTGCAGCGCGTTCTTGAGCTGGATGATCGCCCCCGACAAGTCTCGCTTCTCGTAGCGCTGCAGCGCATCTTCGTAAAAGCGGGCGGCCTTGGCCGCGTCCTGGGCGTGCGCCGCAGCGGCCATCAGCAGACTTGCCAACAGTACGGAAAACGAAGTGGACAGGCGGGTCATCTGGCAGGCCGACGGTGGGGAAGCTGTCGGATTCTTGCAGAACCCTCTGACGCGGTGCGTCCTCCGGGTCAGTAGCGCAGTTCCAAGGTCATGACATCGTTCTCGCGACGCATCTGGAAGCGGTTCAGAAAGCTGTTGCCCAGCAGCACATGGCTGATCTGGCCGGGGATGACGATGGCCGGCACGTCGCGCACCTCCACGTCGCCGATGCGCACTCTGGCCAGCTCGATCAGGTAGGCCGGCACGGCGCCGTTGGCGGTCTGCGTCGTCACGCGTTTGCCGTGCAGATAGCGCAGCCCCAGCTTGTCGGCCTCGATCTGGCCGATGGAGATGACAGTGGCGCCGGTGTCGACCAGGAAGGTCGTGACCTGGCCGTTGATCAAGCCCATGGTCGTGAAATGGCCGCCCGGCCCCATGGGCATCATGATCTGGCGACGCGCTGCTGGCGTGTTGGAGACCACACGGGCCGGAGCGGCCCCCAGCATCAATGCCTGCCGGCGCCCGCCGATCTCCACGATCGCGCGGCCTTCCTCCAGCGCGACCAGCCGCACACTGTTGACGGTGGTGCCTACTGCCACGGTGCGGGGCTCACCGTCGATCAGCAGCAGCGCGAAGCGCCCACCCATCATGCCGTTGAGCTGGACCTGCTGCGCCCAGGCGGGTGACGCCAGGGCCAGTCCCAGCAGCAGGGACGGCAGGAGCCGGGCAGGGCACATGTCAGTCGCGGAAGTTGTTGTAGGTCAGCGGCGTGTCGCTGAAGCTCTTCTTCAGGTGCGCGATGGCCGTCTGCAGGTCGTCGCGGTTCTTGCCGGTCACGCGGACGGCGTCGCCCTGGATGCTGGCCTGCACCTTGAGCTTGCTCTCCTTCAGCGAGGCGACGATCTTCTTGGCCAGCGTCGCCTCGATGCCTTCCTTGATCTTGTAGACCTGTCGCACCTTGTCGCCGCCGAGCTTCTCGACCTTCTCCTGTTTGTCGAGGAAGCTGATGACCACGTCCTGCTTGGTCAGCTTGCCGTACAGCACCGCTTCGATCTGCTCCAGCTGGAATTCGCTGTCGCCGATGCTGTGGATTTCTTTGTCCTTCAGCTCGACCTTGGCGCCGGTGCCCTTGAAGTCGAAACGGGTGCCGATTTCCTTGATGCTGTTGTCCACGCCATTGCGGATCTTGACGTGGTCGGGTTCGAGAACGGTGTCGAAGCTGGGCATTTGAAAACTGAGGTGAAAGCGTCTGCGAAAATTTTCCCATGTCCACGCAGCAACAGACCCCCTCGAACGGAGTGCCGATTCCCCTTCGAATCGAGGCCGACGTCAATCTCAAGCCCTACAACACCTTCGGCCTGCCTGCCGTCGCCAAGCGGCTGGTCCGTGTTCGCGAGGCCGCCGACGTGCGCCGCATCGTGGATCATCCGGAACTGGGCCGCGCGCCCAAGTTCGTTCTGGGGGGCGGCAGCAACCTGGTCCTGACCCGGGACGTGGAGGCCGTCGTGCTGAAGGTGGAGATCCCCGGCATCCGGCTGCTGGAGGAGCGCGCCGATGCCTGGATCGTCGAGGCCGGCGCCGGCGTCGTCTGGCATGAGCTGGTGCAGTGGACGCTGGACCATGACTACCCCGGGCTGGAGAACATGGCCTTGATCCCGGGCACCGTGGGCGCGGCGCCGGTTCAGAACATCGGCGCCTATGGCATCGAGGTCAAGGACCGGCTGGAGGCGGTGGAGGTCATGGATCTCGTCACTGGCCGGCCGGCGCTGCTGCCGGCGGAGGTCTGCCGCTTCGGCTATCGCGATAGCGTGTTCAAGCACAGCGACTTCGGTGGGCTGGCGGGCAAGAGCGTCATCACGCAGGTGCGCTTTCGGCTGCCCAAGCCGTGGCAGCCGGTGCTGGGCTACCTGGAGATCGAGCGCAAGATGGCCGAGACCGGCATCGCGGCGCCCGATGCGCGCCAGATCTTCGACTGGATCGTCGCCGTGCGCCGCGCCAAGCTGCCGGATCCGGCCGTCGTCGGCAACGCGGGCAGCTTCTTCAAGAACCCGGTCGTCACCGCCGAACAGTGCAAGGACATCATCGGCCGCGACCCCGGCATCGTGCACTACCCCATGCCCGACGGCAGCGTGAAGCTTGCCGCCGGCTGGATGATCGACGCCTGCGGCTGGAAGGGCAAGGCGGTGGGTGGCGCGGCGGTCTACGACAAGCAGGCGCTGGTGCTGGTCAACAAGGGCGAGGCGCGTGGCGCCGAGGTCGTCACGCTCGCGCGGGCCATCCAGGAGAGCGTCTACGGGCGCTTCGGCATCCGGCTGGAGCCGGAGCCGGTCGTCGTCTGAAGGTGAATCCTGCCGCTCGCTGACCGCAGGCGAGCCGGATGATGGCTGCCTTCGGTTCCTGCGGGAGGGCGGCGATGAGCGGAAAGACATGGAGCCGGCGCGTGCTGCTGGCCTGGCTGGGCGGCCTGGGTGTTCCGGCGCTGGCGCTGGAGCCGCTGCTGGCGAAGAGCGCCCCTGCGGGCATCGACCCGACGCCCTATCTCGTCAGCGAAAAGCTGGATGGCGTCCGGGCGCTGTGGGATGGCCAGGCGCTGCGTTTTCGCAGTGGCCGCACGGTGACGGTGCCGGCCTGGTTTCTCGCCGCGCTGCCGAAGACGCCACTGGACGGCGAGCTGTGGATGGGACGGCGCCGCTTCGATGAACTGTCGGGCGCCGTGAGGCGGGCCGAACCGGTCGATGCCGAGTGGCGCCGCATCACCTACCGCGTTTTCGAGCTGCCGGCCGGTGAGGGCCGCTTCGAGCAACGCGCCGAGAGGCTCAAGACGCTGGCGAGTGACATCGTCGTGCCCGTCGAGCAGCAGCGTTTCCGATCGAACGCTGAATTGCGTGCGCAACTGAAGCGCGTGGTGGACGCAGGTGGCGAGGGTTTGATGCTGCACCGCGCCGACGCCCCATTGGCGTCGGGCCGCAGCGACCTGCTGCTGAAGCTGAAGTCCCAGGCAGACGCGGAAGCGGTGGTGGTTGGCCACGAGCCCGGCAAGGGCCGTTTCGCCGGCATGCTGGGTGCGTTGGAGGTGCAGACGTCAGACGGCGTGCGCTTCAGGCTGGGCACGGGCTTCAGCGAGGCCCAGCGCCGACAGCCGCCGCCGGTCGGGGCGACCATCACCTACCGCTACCGGGACGTGACGCCCGGCGGCAAGCCGCGGTTTGCGAGCTTCGTCCGCGCGGCCGACGAGTTCTGAGCCCTCAGAGCCAGCGCAGGATGTGCTGCAGCCAGCGGGGCAGCGGGCGGCCGGGGACGTAGTTCTGGCGGTAGGGGCTGGGCATGGTCGGGCTCCTCAAACGAATGCTGTAATTTTATACAGCATTCCTTGCGGCTGACCAGCCCCTGCGGGTTTACTCCAGGCGGGGGAGGCCGCCGCCGGCCAGAAGGCCCACGCTGGTGTAGATGCCCAGCTTGCCGCGCGTGTCCGTGATGTCCAGGTTGCGCATGGTCAGCTGGCCGATGCGGTCGGCGGGGCTGAACGGCGCGTCTTCCACCTTTTCCATTGACAGGCGTTCCGGCGCGTAGGTCAGGTTGGGGCTGCGTGTGTCGAGGATGGAGTAGTCGTTGCCGCGGCGCAGCTCGACGGCGACCTCGCCGGTCACGGCGCGGGCGATCCAGCGCTGGGCGGCCTCGCGAAGCATGATGGCCTGCGGGTCGAACCAGCGGCCCTGGTACAGCAGGCGGCCCAGCTTCATGCCGTTGATGCGGTACTGCTCGATGGTGTCCTCGTTGTGGATGCCGGTGACCAGTCGCTCGTAGGCGATGTGCAGCAGCGCCAGGCCCGGGGCCTCGTAGATGCCGCGGCTCTTGGCCTCGATGATGCGGTTCTCGATC
>CBFGPX010000188.1:0-8736 GCA_965650725.1 uncultured Comamonadaceae bacterium
GGCCGCATGGGCACGGGCCAGATCAAGGCGCTGGCCGAGCTGGGCCCCAAGTTCGTGCTGCCCTACAAGGCCGAGCGTCTGGACAGCGCCGCCGTGTTCGGCCGCCAGGCGCCGCTGGTGCTGGAGATCGGCTTTGGCATGGGCGGCGCCACCGCCGAGATCGCGCAGACGCTGCCCGACCACGACTTCATCGGCTGCGAGGTGCACGAGCCCGGCGTCGGCGCGCTGCTGAAGCTGATCGATGAGAAGCAGCTGAGCAACATCCGCATCGTCCAGCACGACGCGGTGGAGGTGCTGCGCGACATGATTGGCCCCGAGCTGCTGGCCGGCGTGCACATCTTCTTCCCCGACCCCTGGCACAAGAAGCGCCACAACAAGCGCCGCCTGATCCAGCCTGCCTTCGTCGCCCAGCTGGTGCAACACCTGGCCCCCGGCGGCTATCTGCACTGCGCGACCGACTGGCAGCCGTATGCCGAGCAGATGCTGGAGGTGCTGTCGGCCGAGGCCCGGCTGCAGAACAGTGCCGCCGGCTATGCTGAAAAGCCCGCCTACCGGCCCCTCACCAAGTTCGAGAACCGCGGCATCAAGCTCGGACATGGCGTGTGGGACCTGGTGTTCAGGAAACGCTGATGAGTCCACTGCACGGCAAACACATTCTTCTGGCCATGACCGGCGGCATCGCCGGCTACAAGATCGCCGAGCTGACGCGGCTGTTCGTGAAGGCCGGCGCGACCGTGCAGGTCCTGATGACCGAGGCTGCCGAGCAGTTCATCACCGCGGTGACGATGCAGGCACTGTCCGGTCGCCCGGTCTACACAAGTCAGTGGGATGCCCGGCCCGACAACAACATGGCCCACATCAACCTCAGCCGCGAGGCCGACGTGATGCTGGTGGCGCCCGCCAGCGCCGACGCGATCGCCGCGCTGGCGCAGGGCAGGGCGGACGACCTGGTCAGCCTGACCGCGCTGGCCCGCCGCATCGACGAATGCCCGCTGCTCGTCGTGCCGGCGATGAACCGCGAGATGTGGGCCCACCCGGCCACTCAGCGCAACGTCGCGCAGATCCAGGCCGACGGCGCGAAGCTGATCGGCCCGGCCAGCGGCGACCAGGCCTGTGGCGAGACCGGTGACGGCCGCATGCTGGAGCCGCAGGAGATCTTCGACGACGTCGAGTCGCGCCTCGCACCCAAGACGCTGCGCGGCAAGAACCTGCTCGTCACGGCCGGCCCCACCTTCGAGCCCATAGACCCGGTGCGCGGCATCACCAACCACAGCAGCGGCAAGATGGGCTTCGCCATCGCCCGCGCGGCGGCCGAGGCCGGCGCCGAGGTCACGCTGGTGGCCGGTCCGGTGCACCTGCCGACGCCGCGCGGCGTGCGCCGCATCGACGTGCAGAGCGCCCGCCAGATGCACGACAACGTCATGCTGCTCGCGCCGGGGCAGCATGCCTTCATCGCCACGGCGGCCGTGGCCGACTGGCGGCCGGCGGAGGTGCACGAGCACAAGCTCAAGAAGGCCGAGGGCGGCGTGTCGGCCCCGACCATCGCCATGGCCGAGAACCCGGACATCCTCGCGGATGTGGCGCGGCTGCACTCGCCGCCGTACTGCGTGGGCTTTGCCGCCGAGAGCGAGAAGCTCGCCGAGCACGCCGAGGCAAAGCGCCGCCGCAAGGGCATCCCGCTCATCGTCGCCAACCTGGGCCCGGCCACCTTCGGCCGTGACGACAACGCGCTGCTGCTCATCGACGAGCAGGGCCAGCGCGAGTTGTCCCGCGCCGACAAGCTCAGCCTGGCGCGCGAGCTGATCGCCGAACTTTCCAAACGCCTGTAATCAATGCACCAGATCGACTTGCAAGTGCTCGACGCCCGCATGGCCGAGCAGCTTCCCGCCTACGCGACCCCTGGCAGTGCCGGCCTCGACCTGCGCGCCTGCCTGGATGCGCCCGTCACGCTGGGGCCCGGCCAGACGACGCTGATCCCGACGGGCCTGGCCATCCACATCGCCGACCCGGGCCTGGCGGCCATCATCCTGCCGCGCTCGGGTCTGGGCCACAAGCACGGCATCGTGCTCGGCAACCTGGTCGGGCTGATCGACAGCGACTACCAGGGGCAACTGATGGTCAGCTGCTGGAACCGCGGCCAGGCCGAGTTCACCGTTCAGCCCTTCGAGCGCATCGCGCAACTGGTCATCGTGCCTGTGGTGCAGGCGGCCTTCCGCCGCGTGGACAGCTTCGACAGCTCGTCGCGCGGCACCGGCGGCTTCGGCTCCACCGGCAAGGCATAAAAGCAGAGGCGCCGTGCGGCGCCTTTTGCGTTCAGTGCAGCGACTCGTCCGGCGGCGCGCCGGTCTGCACCATGAAAATGGGCTCGCCGACCGAGCCGGCCTGGATTTCGGCTTCCGTTGCCGGCCGCACGTCCAGCAGCGTCAGGTGCATGCGCAGGCCGATACCCGCCAGCGGGTGGTTGCCGTCCAGCACCACGTGCTCCGGGTAGACCTCGGTGACCGTGTAAACGGCCTCTGGCATGCCTTCCGTGACGGCGCCTTCCGGCAGGCCCTCGAACTGCATGCCCGGCTCCACGTCCGATGGGAACAGGCCGCGGGCCTCGAAACAGACGAGGCCGGAGTCGTAGTCGCCAAAGGCTTCTTCGGGCTGCAGCGCGAGGTCGGTCTCGAAGCCGATCTCCTGGCCTTCCAGCGCGGCTTCCACCTTGGCGAAGAGGTCATCGCCCCCCAGCAGGAATTCCATAGGCTCGGCCAGCTCGTCGATGAGCTGGCCCTGGGCATCGTCGAGTCTCCAGCGCAGGGAGACGACACAGGGGCGGGTCACTTGCATGGGAGTGATTTTCGCATGCAGCCCTGGTGACAATGGCAGCATGCAGATTGACCTCCCGACCCCCATGCTCGCCGGCCTCAGCCCGGCGCAGTTCATGCGCAAGCACTGGCAGAAGAAACCGCTGCTGGTGCGCCAGGCCTTTGATCCCGTCCGGCCTCCAGCCTCGCTCAAGGAGTTGGCGGCATTGGCGGCACGCGACGACGTCGAGTCGCGCCTCGTCACGGCCTTCGACGGCGACTGGAAGCTCAAGCACGGCCCCATCGCCCGGCTGCCGGCCATGAGCAAGCCGGGCTGGACGTTGCTCGTGCAGGGGCTGGACCAGCATCTGGTCGAGGCCCGCGTGCTGCTGGACCTGTTCCGCTTCATCCCCGATGCGCGGTTGGACGACCTGATGCTGTCCGTCGCCAGCGACGGCGGCGGCGTCGGCCCGCACTTTGATTCCTATGACGTCTTCCTGATCCAGCTCGCCGGCCAGCGCCGCTGGCGCATCGGCGCCCAGCGCGACGCCGTGCTGCGCGACGACGTGTCGCTGAAGATCATCGCCAACTTCAAGCCCGAGCAAGAGTTCGTGCTGGACCCGGGCGACATGCTCTACCTGCCGCCCGGCTGGGCGCACGACGGCGTGGCGGTGGGCGGCGGCTGCATCACCGGCTCGGTGGGCTTTCGCGCGTCGACCGGCGAGGGCCTGGCGGCCGAACTGCTGCCGCGCCTGTTCGACGATGTCGAAAGCGCCGGCAAGCTCTACACCGACCCGCGCCAGGAGGCGGTCAACGAGCCGGCGCGCGTGCCCGCCGCCTTGCTGGACTTCGCACGCCGGGCCGTGGAGGCGGCCGTGCAGAAGCCGCTGGCGCTGGAGCGGGCGTTGGGCGAGGCCCTGACCGAGCCCAAGGCCCACGTCTGGTTCGAGCCCGGCGATCAGCTGCCGCCCGGCCTGGGCTGCGCGCTGGATCGCCGCAGCCGCATGCTTTATGACGAGAGCCAGGTCTTCCTGAACGGCGAGAGCTTTCGCGCCGGAGGCCGCGACGCCGTGCTGATGCGCCGGCTGGCCGACTGCCGCACGCTGACCGCCGCCGAAGTGGCGCGCTTGTCGGCCGATGCGCGTGAACTGCTCGATCAATGGACCGAGGACGGCTGGGTGCAGCCGCTGGGCTCGTGAACGCGCAGGGCTTCAGCGGCCGCGCGGAGTTTCAGCGGCTGGTGGTCGAGATGCTGTCGTGGGCCACGGAGCAGGGCGCTCGCGAGTTGCACGCCTGGGATGCCAGCTTCGTCGACTGGCCGTTGTCCGATGTGGCGCTGCTGGCGTCGCTGGGTACCTGGGCCCGGCAAGGGCGGCAACTGCACCTGCTGGCTTTGCAGTACGACGACCTGCAGCGTCGTCACCCGCGCTTCGTGCGCTGGCGGCGCGATTACGCGCACTGCGTGGCGGCGCGCGCCGTCGAACCCGAACTGCGCCTGGAGTCCGCCCCCGAGGCCTTGCTGCTGGTCGCCGCGCCGCAGGTCCAGCTCAGCCTGCGCCTGTTCGATCGCCACCTCTGGCGTGGTGAACTGGCCGTCGAACCAGGCGATCGGCTCCGTGCGCTGGAGTGGTTTGATGCCCTGGCGCAACGGTCCAGCGAATCATTTGCGCCGACGACTTTAGGGCTGTGAGGGTTTGTGTATTTGGTAGCCCTATAATCGTCGGCTAGGCGAGGGAAGCGCTCGAGGTTTTCCGCGTCTGTTCTGTCGGGGTCGGCCGCCGGTGATCAAGAAACACTGGCGCACGACCCCAAAGTTATGGTGTGCACCGTCGTTTAAACGTTTGAGGACAAGTAATGAACAAGTCGATCCTGTTGGCTTCCCTGCTGGCTGCTGCTGCTCTGACCGCTTGCAGCAAGAAGGAAGAACCCAAGGTTGAGGCCCCCGTCGCCGCTCCGGCTCCTGCCGCTTCGGAAGCCGCCTCGGCCGCTGCCAGCGCTGTGGACGCCGCCGCTTCGGCCGTCGACGCCGCTTCGGCCGCTTCGAAGTAATCGCTTCGTCCCCACGGAAAGAGCCGTCGCTGCGCAAGCAGCGGCGGCTTTTTTCTTTGTGTCGACCGCTTCAAGCCGGCTGGCACTCCGCAAATTGTAGAACTTTGCGCTCGACTCAGCTGGCCACGGGCAGCCAGTCGAAGCCTTGCAGAGGGTCTGCCACGCGGATGTCGTCGGGCCGCGTGCCCAGCACGGCAGCCAGCGCCTCTCGTGCCAGAGCCGGCGTGTTGTTGCGCTCGCTCAGATGTGCGGCGACGACGATACCCAAGCCGGCATGCCGACAGCGCGACAGCAGTTCCGCGGCGGCCGTGTTGGACAGGTGACCATGCGTGCCGAGGATGCGTCTCTGCAGCATGGGCGGATAGGGACCGCTGCGCAGCAGCGTCTCGTCGTGATTGCACTCCAGCAGCAGGGCCTGGCAGGCCTGCAAGGCATTAGAAACCGCTGAGGGCGCACTGCCCAGGTCGGTGATGACGCCCAGCCGCACCTCGCCATCGCTCAGGCATAGCTGCAGCGGTTCGTTGGCGTCGTGCGGAACGGCGAACGGCGCCAGTTCGATGTCGCCCACCGCGAGGACCTCATCGCTCCGCGCAAAGCGCAGCAGATCGACGTCGAGATCGGCTTTGCCGGCGATGGCGCGCCAGGTGCCGCGGCTGGTGAGCAGCGGGATGCGATGCCGCCCCGCGAACTTCAACGCGCAACCGACGTGGTCGCCATGCTCGTGCGTGACGAAGATGGCATCGACATCCGCCGGCGCGCAGCCGGCCCTCGCCAGGCGGCGCGTCAGCTCGCGCTCGCTGAAACCCGCGTCGATGAGGACGCGGGTGGTCGTGATGCCCTGGCTGGCCTCGACCAGCGTCGAATTGCCGCTGCTGCCGCTGCCGAGGCTGCAGAACCGCATCACGGCAGCGACCTGACCTGCAGAGAGAGGCTTACTTCAGGTCGTCCATCAGCAGCGACAGGATGCGCTTGGCGTTGTCGTCTGCAACGGTCTGACCACGATCGTCCAGCACCCGCACCGTGCTCTTCGCGCCTTCGGACTTGACCGACACGCGGTAACGCACCGGCTCCGAGGCCTTGGCGCCGAACAGGCGCTGGAAGAAGTTGGGTTCTTCCTGGCCGGCCTTCTCGGGGTCGGCGTAGCGCAGGTAGAACAGCCCGGCGGCGCGGTCGCGGTCTTCGATGGTGAAGCCATGGCGGTCCAGCGACAGGCCCACACGGCGCCAGGCGCGGTCGAAACCGTCGGCGACGCTGAGGCTCTCTGGCACTTCGGACAGCGCGCGGCGCGGGCGGTTGGGCTCGGCGCCCACGGCCAGCTTGGAGGCCTGTGTTGCAGGCTGGGCTGGCGTCTCGGCGACGACGGCCTTGGCCGCGGCCTCGTGGCCGCCCAGTTTCAGCATCAGTCGCGACAGCATCTCGGCTTCCAGCGAGGCGTCGCTGGGGCGTGGCTGCCAGGAGGTCGAGTCGCGGCTCTGCGAGGTGTAGACCTCCTGCATGCCGCGGTGGCTGATGAAGACGTCGGTGCCGTTGGTGCTGCGCTCGATGCGGGTGCGGTACATGTCGCGCTCGCCGGTCGAGTACAGGTTTTCGAACACCTTGCCGATGGTCTGGCGGATGAAGTCCTGCGGCAGCTTGGCGCGGTTCTCGGCCCAGTTGGTTTCCATGATGCCCAGTTCGGGCTGTTCCTTGACGACCTGCAGGCCGCGCTCTTCCCAGAAGGCGCGCAGCGCGGGCCACAGCTGCTCGGGCGTGGCCTTGGTGTGCAGCCAGCGGTCGGTGCCGCTGCGCTCGATGCGGACCTCACCGGCGGCGTTCAGCGCCACCGTGTTCGCGGCACCCGTGGCGACAGGCGCGGCGACGGGCCGGTTGGCGTTCAGTGCCGATGCGGTGATGGAGCCGCCTTGCACCTGCGCGCGGCTGTCCTTGGCCAGTTGGGTCAGGTCCGGCGGAACATCCAGGCCCTGGGTCTGCTTGGACTGGGTGCGGTAGTCGACCTTGTCCGACGAGAAGATGTCGAGGGAACTGCAGCCGGCGAGCGACAGGACAAAGGCCGTGCAGGCCAGACGGGTCGCCGTGGGGCGAAGCGGGGAAAGGGACGTCACGCTGGAAATCTCCGAGGGAACTGTTTGCCCGCCGTGGCGGGCAGCCGCGCATTAGACCAGAGGACTCAGAGCAGTCCGGCTTCGACCATGGCCTGGCCCACGCTGGCCTGGCCCGCCGCCGTCAGCGGGGTGATGGGCAGGCGCAGCGCACCGCCGCAGCGACCCAGGCGCGACAGCGCCCACTTGGCCGGTCCTGGGCTGGGCTCGCAGAACAGTTGCTTGTGCAGGCCCAGCAGCTTCAGGTGGACCTTGCGGGCCTCGATGGCATTGCCGTCAAGCGCCAGGCGGCACAGCTCGGCCATTTCGGCGGGGGCCACGTTGGCCGTCACGCTGACATTGCCATGGCCGCCCAGCAGCATCAGCGCCACGGCCGTGCCGTCATCCCCGGAATAGATGTGGAAACCAGCGGGCGCATGCTTGATCAGGAAGGCGGCACGTTCGATGTTGCCGCTGGCCTCCTTGATGCCGAACACGCCGGGCAGCGAGGCGCAGCGCAAGGCCGTCTCGGGCGTCATATCGGCCACGGTACGGCCGGGCACGTTGTAGAGCATCATGGGGATGTCCACGGCCTCGGCGATGGCCTTGAAGTGCTGGTAGATGCCTTCCTGCGACGGCTTGTTGTAGTAGGGCACGACGGACAGCGTGCAGTCCGCGCCGACTTCCTTTGCGTAGCGGCTCAGCTCGATGGCCTCGGCCGTGGAGTTGGCGCCGGTGCCGGCCAGGATGGGGATGCGGCCCTTGGCGTGCTCGACCGCGACGCGGATGATTTCGCGGTTCTCCTCCATGCTGACCGTGGGCGACTCGCCCGTGGTGCCGACGACGCCGACACAGGCGGTACCGGACTCGACATGCCAGTCGATCAGGCGGCGCAGGGCGGGGTAGTCGATGCTGCCGTCTTCGTTCATGGGCGTGACGAGGGCGACGATGCTGCCGAGGATGGGCTTCATGGTGGTTTGTCTTGAGGAATTCAGGCGATTTTAGGCCGCCGGCAGCGGCCGGATGGCCGCAACGCGCTGGACGAAGCGAGCGTTGACGCCATCCTCGAACAGGTCTTCGTAAGCCACGATGCGCCAATCGTGGCAGACGCGCAGCAGTTCACCCCGCTGCAGCAGGAAATCGGGGCGCGACGGGCGGCCTATGGTCTGCTGGCCGTCGGCAAAGGTCTCCCAGATCAACAGGCCGCCGGGCTTGACGCTCGAACGCAGGGTGTCGAGCAGCGGGCGCCACAGGTAGTTGCAGATGACGACCAGGTCGAACTGCTGCCCGGCCAATGGCCAGGGGCCGTGCTCGATGTCCGCATCGACGATCTTTGCGAGGCTTTGCAGTGGCGTCGTGGCGGCGGCGTCACGGTCGATGCCCGTCACCTGCCAGCCGGCCTCGACCAGCCAGCGCAGGTTGCGGCCCGAGCCGCAGGCGACGTCCAGTGCGGTGCCCGGCGTGGCAGGTGCAAAGCGTTGCAGCCAGGCGGACGGTGCGCCGCTCATCCGAAGCAGGCCCAGATCTGCTCGCTGAGCTGGACCATGACCGCGGGGTGGCGGTAGGCCAGCACCGTTGCGGCCAGCACCACGGTGACCAGCAGGGCCCAGATCCAGCGTGCGGGCTTCATGCCGGCTGCGCCCTGGGAATGGGTGTTTCGCGCACCGGCAGGTTGGCCAGCATGGCCATGACGCCCAGCGCGATGGCCAGCCACCAGACGACGTCGTAGCTGCCGGTCGCGTCGTAGAGCTTGCCGCCGAGCCAGACGCCCAGGAAGCTGCCGATCTGGTGGCTGAAGAACACGAAGCCGCCCAGCATGG
>CBFGPX010000189.1:0-8604 GCA_965650725.1 uncultured Comamonadaceae bacterium
GCCTGGCCTTCCTGTGGTTCAACGCGCACCCGGCCCAGGTGTTCATGGGCGACGTGGGTGCGCTGGCGCTGGGCGGCGGCCTGGGCACGCTGGCCGTCATCACGCGCCAGGAGATCGTGCTGGGCATCATGGGCGGCATCTTCGTCGCCGAAGTGCTGAGCGTGATGATCCAGGTCAGCTGGTTCAAGTTCACGAAAGCGAAGTTCGGCGAAGGCCGCCGCATCTTCCGCATGGCGCCGCTCCACCACCACTTCGAGAAGGGTGGCTGGAAGGAGACGCAGGTCGTCATCCGCTTCTGGATCATCACGATGCTGCTGTGCCTCATCGGCCTGGCCAGCCTGAAGCTGCGGTAAGCCGGTATGAAGTTCGACCTGCCGCAATTGCAAGACCAGCGCGTGCTCGTGCTTGGCCTCGGGGACTCCGGTCTCGCGATGGCCCGCTGGTGTGCGCGTTTCGGTGCGCAGGTCACGGTGTGGGATTCGCGCGAGCAGCCGCCGCAGCTGGCGGCGCTGGGCGACACGGCCGCCTTCATCACGGGCGAGCTGACGGCTGAGGTCGTCACCGGTTTCAACGCCGTGCTGAAGAGCCCGGGCCTGTCGCCGCTGGATGCGCGGCTCCAGGCGGTCTACGAGCACGGCCCCGCCGTGCGCGGCGAGCTGGACCTGTTCGCCGACGCGCTGGCCGCGTTGAAGACTCAGCACGGTTACGCGCCCGCGGTGCTGGCCATCACCGGCACCAACGGCAAGACGACGACCACCTGCATGACCGGCCTGCTGGTCGAGCGTGCCGACAAGCGCGTGGCCATCGCCGGCAACATCGGCCCCACGCTGCTGGATACGCTGACCGAGGCGCTGGCCAAGGAGCCCGATCCGGCGCCACTGCTGACGCCGGAAGAGGTCGTCGCGGCCGAGATCGAGGACGAGACCGTCGAGGAAGAAGTGGTGGCCGAAGAGGCGGCGGCTGCCGTGCTGCCCGACGAAGAGACGCCGCTGCCCATCGACCCCCCGCCGCCGCGCGGCCCCGTGTTCGAGACCTTGCCCGAGGTCTGGGTGCTGGAGCTGTCCAGCTTCCAGCTGGACGGCGTGACGAGCTTCGAGCCGACGGCCGGCGCCATCCTGAACCTGACGCAGGACCACCTGGACTGGCACGGCGACATGGCCGGCTATGGCCGCGCCAAGGCGCGCATCTTCGGCCGCGAGTCGGTCATCGTCGCCAATCGCGACGACGCCGAGGTCGAAGGCCTGGTGCCGCAGCCGGTGTTCGTGAAGGGCACGCGCGGCAAGCCCGGCCGCACGGTGTCGCGCCGCGTCGTGCGTTTCGGCCTGAACCCGCCGACTGCGCCGGGCGACTTCGGCCTGACCGAAGAGGGCGGCCTGGCCTGGCTGGTGCGCGCCCGCGAGCTGGACCCGACGATCAAGAAGCGCAAGGGCGACGAAGACGAGCCACTGGTCATCCAGCGCCTGATGCCCGCCGATGCCTTGCGCGTGCGCGGCCGCCACAACGCGGCGAACGCGCTGGCCGCGCTGGCGCTGGCGACGGCCGCTGGCTGCGAGCTGGCGCCCATGCTGCACGGCCTGCGCGAGTACCGCGGCGAGCCGCACCGCGTGGAGTCGGTGGGCAGCATCGCCGGCGTCGAGTTCTTCGATGACAGCAAGGGCACCAACGTCGGCGCGACCGTTGCGGCGATCTCGGGCCTGGGCGCCGACCGCGCGCCGGCCAAGCTGGTGCTGATCCTCGGTGGCGACGGCAAGGGTCAGGACTTCGCGCCGCTGGCCGACGGCGTTCAACGCCATGCGCGCGCGGTCGCGCTGATCGGCCGGGACGGTCCGCAGATCGAGGCCGCGCTGTCGGCCACGGGCGTGCCCATGCAGCGTCACGACACGCTGGAGGGCGCGACCGCCTGGTGCCTGGAACAGGCCCAGTCCGGCGACAGCGTGCTGCTGTCGCCCGCCTGCGCCAGCCTCGACATGTTCCGCAACTACGCCCACCGCGCCGAGGTCTTCGTGGCCACCGTGCAGCAGCTGGCCGACGATCGCGGGGTGGCCTTGTGAACGCGGTGCTGACCGGCTTCCAGGCCAAGCTGCAGTCGCTGTGGAAGCGCGACGGCGGCGAGGACGCCAGCGTGCCGGTGCGCGACTGGGTGTCCACATCCGCCGGCCGGCCCACGCAGCTGCAGGGCTTCGACGTGACCATGGTCTGGGTCGTGCTGTCGCTGATGGCCTTCGGCCTGCTGATGGTCTATTCGGCGTCCATCGCGCTGCCCGACAACCCGCGCTTCTCCAAGTACCTGCCCACGCATTTCCTGACGCGGCACATGGTGGCCATCGGCTTTGCGCTGGTGGCGGGTCTGGTGACCGTGCAGATCCCCGTCGCCGTGTGGGAGCGCTGGGCGCCGTGGGTGTTCGTCGTCGCGCTGGTGCTGCTGGTGCTGGTGCTGATCCCCGGTGTCGGCAAGGTGGTCTATGGCGCGCGGCGCTGGATCCCGCTGGGCGTCATGAACTTCCAGCCGTCGGAGCTGGCCAAGTTCGGCATCGCGCTGTATGCGGCCAACTACATGATGCGCAAGATGGACGCGCGGGAGAACTTCTTCCAGGCCGTCACGCCGATGGCGATCTCGCTGGCCTTCGTGGGCCTGCTGCTGCTGGCCGAGCCGGACATGGGCGCCTTCATGGTCATCGCCTGCATCGCGATGGGCATCCTGTTCCTGGGCGGTGTCAACGGCCGCATGTTCCTGCTGATCACGCTGGTGCTGGTGGGCGCCTTCGTGCTGATGATCTCGTTCAGCGAGTTCCGCCGCGAGCGCATCTTTGCCTACCTCAACCCCTGGGATGAGAAGTACGCCCAGGGCAAGGCCTACCAGCTGACGCACAGCCTCATCGCGTTCGGCCGCGGCGAATGGGTGGGGCAGGGCCTGGGCAGCAGCGTCGAGAAGCTGCACTACCTGCCCGAGGCTCACACCGACTTCCTGCTGGCCGTCATCGGCGAGGAGCTGGGCTTTGTCGGCGTGGCCGTGGTCATCCTCGCGTTCTTCTGGCTGACGCGCCGCTGCTTCCTGATCGGCCGCCAGGCCATCGCGCTGGACCGCGTGTTCGCCGGCCTGTATGCGCAGGGCATCGGCATCTGGCTGGGCGGCCAGGCCTTCATCAACATGGGCGTGAACCTGGGCGCGCTGCCCACCAAGGGGCTGACGCTGCCGCTGCTGAGCTTTGGCGGCTCGGCCATCCTGATGAACTGTGTCGCGCTGGCTGTCGTTCTGCGTATCGATCTTGAGAACCGGCAGATGATGCGCGGAGGACGTTCATGACTGAACGGCACCTCGTCGTGATGGCCGCCGGCACCGGCGGCCACGTCATTCCCGGCCTGGCCGTCGCCGAGGAAATGCAGCGCCGCGGCTGGACCGTGTCGTGGATAGGCACGCCGCAGGGCATGGAAAACCGGCTGGTGCCGGCACGCGGCATCGCGCTGGACGCGTTGCCGTTCGCCGGCCTGCGCGGCAAGGGGCTGAAGCACACGCTGCGCGGCATCGTCGGCTTCTTCAAGTCGCTGGGTGCGGCCAAGCGTGTCTACGAGCAGCGCCGCGCGACGGCGGTGCTGGGCATGGGCGGCTATGTCTGCGTGCCGGCCGGCCTGACGGCCGCGCTGACCGGCCGGCCGTTGATGCTGGTCAACGCCGATGCGGCCATGCTGAAGAGCAACTTCGCGCTGAAGCCGTTCGCGAAGCGCATCGCCTTCGGTTTCGATGGCGCGGCGGCGGCCTCCACGTCGGGTGCGGTGGTCAGCGGCAACCCGGTGCGTGCCGAGATCGAGGCGCTGCCGTTGCCGGCCGAGCGCTTCGCCGACCGCATCGGACCACTGCGGCTGCTGGTGCTGGGCGGCTCGCTGGGCGCGCGCGCCTTGAACCAGGCGCTGCCGCAGGCGCTGGCGCTGTGGCCCGAGGACCAGCGCCCGCAGGTGCTGCACCAGTCCGGGCAGGATCACCTGGGCGCCGTCTGGCAGGCCTACACCGATGCTGGCCTGGCGGCGGAGGTGCGGCCCTTCATCGATGACATGGCCGCCGCGCTGGCCTGGGCCGATGTGGTGGTCTGCCGCGCCGGTGCCATCACCGTCAGCGAGCTGTGCGCGGCGGGCTGCGCGGCGGTGCTGGTGCCGCTGGTCGTCAGCACCACCTCGCACCAGCGCGACAACGCGGTGTTCATGGCCCAGCACGGCGCGGCCATCCACCTGCCGCAGGCCGAGCTGACGCCGCAGAAGCTGCATGAACTGCTGAGCGGCCTGGACCGCGCGGCGCTGCTGGCCATGGGCGAGAAGGCGCGCTCGCTGGCCCGGCCTCGCGCGGCGGCACGCGTGGCCGATGAGATCGAAGGAATGTTGAAGTGAAGCACGCCGTACAGCGTTTGCACTTTGTCGGCATCGGTGGTGCTGGCATGAGCGGCATCGCCGAGATCCTGCACAACCTGGGCTTTGCGGTCAGCGGCTCCGACGCGGCCGAGAGCGCCACCACAGAGCGGCTGCGTGCGCTGGGCCTGCGCGTGGAGATCGGCCATGCGGCGCCGCATATCGGCGATGCGCAGGCGCTGGTCACCAGCACGGCCGTCGCGGCCGACAACCCCGAGGTCGCCGCCGCCCGTGCGCGTCACATCCCGGTCGTGCCACGCGCCGTCATGCTGGCCGAGCTGATGCGGCTGCGCCGCGGCATTGCCATTGCCGGCACGCATGGCAAGACCACGACGACCTCGCTGGTCACGGCCATCCTCGTGGAAGCGGGCCTGGACCCGACCTTCGTCATCGGCGGCAAGCTGAACGCGGCCGGTGCCAACTCGCGGCTGGGCCAGGGCGAGTTCATCGTCGTGGAGGCCGACGAGAGCGATGCGTCCTTCCTGAAGCTCAGCCCCGTGCTGTCCGTCGTCACCAACATCGACGAGGACCACATGGACACTTACGGCCATTCGGTCGACAAGCTGCATGCGGCCTTCGTCGAGTTCCTGCACCGCATGCCCTTCTACGGCGCGGCCGTGGTGTGCGCGGACGACGCCGGCGTGCGTGCCATCCTGGGCCGCATCGAGCGGCCGGTGGTCAGCTACGGCCTGAGCGAAGGCGTCAGCGTGCGCGCGGTCAATGTGAAGGCGCTGGCCGGCGCGCAGATGCGCTTCACCTGCCAGCGCGAGGAAGCTCCGGACCTGGACGTGCTGCTGAACCTGGCCGGCGAGCACAACGTGCGCAACGCGTTGGCGGCCATCGCGATCGCGATGGAACTGGACTGCCCGGACGCGGCCATCCTGCAAGGCCTGGCCAACTTCTCCGGCGTGGGTCGCCGCTTCGAAAAACATGGCGAATGGCCCGCCGCCGATGGCGGCCGCTTCTCGCTGATCGACGACTACGGCCACCACCCGGTGGAGATGGCCGCGGTGCTGGCCGCCGCGCGCGGCGCCTACCCGGGCCGCCGTCTGGTGCTGGCCTTCCAGCCGCATCGCTACACGCGCACGCGTGACTGTTTCGCCGATTTCGTGCGCGTGATGAAGGGTGCCGACGTGGTGTTGCTGACCGAGGTGTACTCGGCCGGCGAGGCGCCCATTGACGGTGCCACCGGCCGCGCGCTGGCCGACGCGGTCGGCACGCCGCACTTCGTCAACGCCGTGGCCGACATGCCCGCCGCGCTGGCCCGGCTGACGCGCGACGGCGACGTCGTCATCGGCATGGGTGCCGGCTCCATGAGCAGCCTGCCGGTGCGCGTGAACCAGCATTTCCAAGGAGGCGCAGCATGACGTCGCCTGTCAATCTGAACATCGATGCGAAGTCGCTCGGCAAGGTGGCCGTGCTGTTCGGCGGCACCAGCGCCGAGCGGCCGGTGTCGCTGATGAGTGGCACCAATGTGCTGGAGGCGCTGACGTCCATCGGCGTCGATGCCCACGCCTTCGATCCCGCCGAGCGTCCGCTGCAGGCGCTGAAGGACGAGGGTTTCGAGCGCGCTTTCATCGCGCTGCACGGCCGCGGCGGCGAGGACGGCACGCTGCAGGGCGCGCTGGAATGGCTGGGCATTCCGTACACGGGCTCCGGCGTGACGGCCTCCGGCGTCGCGATGGACAAGACCATGACCAAGCGCGTCTGGGGCACCGAAGGCCTGCCGACGCCGCAGTACCTGGCGCTGGCCCGTGCCGAGCTGACGCGCGAGCGCGTCCGCCAGATCCCCGATGAGCTGGGCCTGCCCGTCATCGTGAAGCCGCCGCATGAAGGTTCCAGCATCGGCATCACCAAGGCCGTGGGCTATTCCGACATGCAGGGCGCCGTCGAGCTGGCGCTGGGCTTCGACGACGAACTGCTGTTCGAGCAGTGCATCGAAGGCCCCGAGGTCACGTGTGCCGTGCTGGGCCAGGGCGACACAGCCGTCGCGCTGCCGGTCGTCGAGATCCGTGCCGAGGGTGGCGACTACAGCTACGAGAACAAGTACGTGTCCAACGACACCAAGTATTTGTTCGGCACGCTGCCCGCAGCGCTGGAGGCTGAGATCCAGCAACTGGTGCTGAAGGCCTACCGCCTGCTGGGCTGCCGTGGCTGGGGCCGCGCCGACCTGATGCTGCGCAAGGCCGACATGAAGCCCTTCCTGCTGGAGATGAACACCAGCCCCGGCATGACCTCGCATTCGCTGGTACCCAAGGCCGCCCAGGCCGTGGGTATTGCCTACCCGCAGCTGTGCCTGTGGCTGCTCTCGCAAGCGAGGTTGGACCGCAGGTGAACTCCGCCCTCGCCACCGCCGCATTGCCCGCCGACGTTCGCCTGATGAACGTCGTGTCGGCGCTGCTCGTCGCCGCGCTGCTGGGCACGGTGGCGTGGACGGCGATGCGCTGGGTGGTGCGGCTGCCGGCGTTCAACCTGCGCGCCATCCAGGTGGAGGGCGACGTCAGCCGCAACAGCGTCGCGTCACTGCGCGCCAATGCGCTGCCGCGACTGCAGGGCTCCTTCCTCAGCATGAATCTGAAGGACGGCCGTGCCGCGTTCGAGGCCGTGCCCTGGGTGCGCCACGCGCAGCTGACCCGGGTCTGGCCCATGCGGCTCAAGGTCAGGCTGGAGGAGCACCGCGCCGCCGCCTACTGGGAAGCGCGCGTGGAGGGCGCCGACGCCGCGTCCGAAGCAACCGCCGAGCGCGCGCTGGTCAACAGCTTCGGCGAAGTCTTTCAGGCCAACCTGGGTGATGTCGAGGACGAGAACCTGCCGGTGCTGGCCGGTCCGTCTCACGCAGCGGGCGCGATGTTGCAGATGTGGCGCGCGCTGTCGCCGGCCGCCGAGAAGCTGGGCGAGAGCATCGAACGGCTGGACCTGTCCGGCCGCGGCTCCTGGCGCGCGACGCTGGGCAGCGGCGCCGTCGTCGAGCTGGGCCGCGGCGCCGAGGCCGAGGTGGTCGAACGCTTTGGGCGCTTTGCCCACTCCATCACGCAGGTCACGGCGCAGTACCACAGCCCCTTGCTGTCGGCCGACCTGCGCCACGCCGACGGCTACGCGGTCAGGCTGCGCGGCGTGACGACCCAGATTCCGGGGAAACCCGTAAATAGAAAACGTTGAGGACGGACATGGCCAAGGAATACAAGGATCTGGTCGTCGGTTTGGATATCGGTACCGCCAAGATCATGGCCGTCGTGGCCGAGGTTTTGCCGGGCGGTGAATTGCGCATCGCCGGCCTGGGCGTGGCGCCGTCACATGGCCTCAAGCGCGGTGTCGTGGTCAATATCGATGCGACCGTGCAGTCCATCCAGCAGGCCTTGAAAGAGGCCGAAATGATGGCTGACTGCAAAATATCCAGGGTTTATACGGGGATAACCGGCAGCCATATCCGCGGCCAGAACTCCACCGGCATGGTCATCGTGCGTGACAAGGAGGTCACGCCGGTCGATGTGACCCGCGTCGTCGAAACCGCCAAGGCCATCAATATCCCCAACGACCAGCGCCTGCTGCTCGTCGAACCGCAGGAATTCGTCATCGACGGCCACGAGGTGAAAGAGCCCATCGGCATGAGCGGTGGCCGGCTGGAGGTCAAGGTCCATATCGTGACCGGCGCCCAAAGTGCCGCGGAAAACATCGTCAAGTGCGTGCGTCGCTGTGGTTTGGAGGTCGATCAGCTGGTTTTGAACCCGAGCGCCTCAAGCCATGCCGCGCTGACCGCCGACGAACGCGACCTGGGCGTGGCGCTGGTGGATATCGGCGCCGGCACGACCGATGTCGCGATATTCACCGGCGGCTCCATCCGCCATACCGCCGTCATTCCCATCGCCGGCGACCTGATCACCTCCGATATTGCGATGGCATTGCGCACGCCGACCAAGGATGCGGAGGAAATCAAGGTCGAGCACGGTGTCGCCAAGCAGCTGCTGGCCGACCCGTCCGACCAGGTGGAAGTGCCCGGTCTGGGCGACCGCAACCCCCGCATGTTGTCCAAGCAGGCGCTGGCCGGCGTCATTGAACCGCGCGTCGAGGAAATCTTCTCGCTGGTGCACCAGGTCATTCGCGAGTCCGGGTATGAGGAATTGCTGTCCTCCGGCATCGTGCTGACCGGCGGATCGGCCGTCATGCCCGGCATGGTGGAACTCGCCGAGGATATTTTTCTGAAACCTGTCC
>CBFGPX010000190.1:0-8516 GCA_965650725.1 uncultured Comamonadaceae bacterium
CCGAGATCGACGAGGTGCGCCGCATGATGCTGGGCCGCCATGCGCGCTACATGCCCGTCATGAACGGCAAGACCCTGATGGGCGTGATCTCGCTGTACGACGTCGCCAAGGCCGTGGTCGACAGCCAGGACTTCGAGAACCGCATGCTGAAGGCCTACATCCGCGACTGGCCGGTGGAGGAGAACCCGGCCGAGGTCGAACCGAAGTTGTGAGGTTCGCATCCCGAGAAGGCGGCCTTGGAGGCCGCTTTTTGCTTGTGCGCCGCACCTAAAATTCGGCGCATATGTCAGGCAGCACCTTCGGCGAACTCTTCCGCGTTACCAACTTTGGCGAAAGCCATGGCCCGGCCATCGGCTGCGTCATCGACGGCTGCCCACCGGGCCTGTCGCTCAGCGAGGCGGACATCCAGCCCGAGCTGGATCGCCGCCGCCCCGGCACCAGCCGCCACGTCACGCAGCGCAACGAGCCGGACGCGGTCAAGATCCTGTCGGGCGTCTACGAGGGCGTCACGACTGGCACGCCCATCTGCCTGCTGATCGAGAACACCGACCAGCGCAGCAAGGACTACGGCAACATCCTCGACACCTTCCGCCCCGGCCACGCCGACTACACCTACTGGCGCAAGTACGGTGTGCGCGACCCGCGCGGCGGTGGCCGCTCGTCCGCACGGCTGACGGCACCCATGGTGGGCGCCGGCGCCGTGGCGCGCAAATGGCTGCGCGAGAAGTTCGGCACCGAGTTCCGCGGCTGCATGACGCAGCTGGGCGACATCGCCATTCCGTTCGAGGGCTGGCAGCACGTGGGCCAGAACCCGTTCTTCGCGGCCAACGCCAGCAAGATCGCCGAGCTGGAGGACTACATGGACGCCTTGCGCAAGGCGGGCGACTCGGTCGGCGCGCGCATCCGCGTGGAAGCCACCGGCGTGCCGGTGGGGCTGGGCGAGCCGCTGTTCGACAAGCTGGACGCCGACATCGCCTACGCGCTGATGGGCATCAACGCCGTCAAGGGCGTGGAGATCGGCGAGGGCTTCGGCGTCGTGTCGCAACGCGGCACCCAGCATGGCGACGAGCTGAGCCGCGACGGCTTCGCCAGCAACAACGCCGGTGGCGTGCTGGGCGGCATCTCCACCGGCCAGGACATCGTGGCCAGCATCGCCATCAAGCCCACCAGCTCCATCCGCAGCCCCAAGGCCAGCATCGACCGCGCCGGCAACCCGGCGGTGGTGGAAACCTTCGGCCGTCACGACCCGTGCGTTGGCATCCGCGCCACGCCCATCGCGGAGGCCATGCTGGCGTTGGTGCTGATGGACCATGCGCTGCGTCACCGCGCGCAGTGCGGTGACGTGACCTTGCCCATCGCGCCCATCCCCGCAGCGCGCCAGGCCTGACAGCTGCCGGTCAACCGCCCTTGCCGCGGCGCAAGAGCGCCAGCAGGCCAAGCCCGGCGAGCACCAGTGCCCAGGCCGACGGCTCGGGCACTGGGGCAGAGTAGGGCTGGCTGTAGTCGAACCCCGAGGATGAGGTGATGCTGTACGCCACGGCAAGGCCGTCTGTCGTGGTCAGCGACGACACGCCTCCCCAGATGGCCGACTGGAACGAATCCATGACCGCCCCCGACGAGGCGCCCAGGGCGGTGGCCGTCGCATCGAGGCTTGCATTCAGCCGGAAAGCTGTGCCGAACACGAAGCTGTACTGCAGTTCGATCACGCCGTTGGTGCGGTCGGTGCCCGGCTTTTCCGTCTCAAAGCGCGTGACCGTCTCGCCGGCCGCAGTGCGGCGCACTTCCACGTCCAGCATCGACTTGTTGAGCTCCTGGGCGCGTGGCGCTATGCCGATGGCCAGGCGCGCGTCGAGCAGGGCGGTGCTGACCGTGCCGCCGTTGACGTAGGTGCTGAACGAATAGCTGACCGGCATGCGGAAGATGACTTTGCCCGACTGTCCGGTCCGACCTGGCGTGGATATCGTCAGCGTGTCGTAGAAGCTGGCCGTGGCGACCGCTGATGCAGAACTCGTCGTGGCGCCAGTCTGGTCGGCCTTGCCGTAGACCCGCAGCACACCGAAGTCTGCGAAAGCCTTGGCGGAACTGCTGAGCGCCGCCGAGGACTGATGACATTCCAGCGGCGATGCGGGAAGGAAGGAGCCGCAACTTGCGCTTGTCGCAGTAGCGTGCTGTGCCTGCGCGCTCAGGCAAAAGAGGCCAAGCATCGTGGCCGACAGTCTCTTCATCTGTGCTTCTCCCTGCGGGGCGCCGCCAGCCTCCCTGGCTACGGTCCGAACCCCGGCGCGGATTCTGGTGGTGGCTGATGACGGGTGGTTCGGCTTGACCCTTCTTTGGGTGACGCGGCATGGCAGCCTGTACGGCCGGTCGCAGGCCTGTACAACTCATTCCCCGCATTCCGCGTTTCGTCACAAGTCCGCTGCGCGGCCAACCCCGCGTTTCTAGACTGCAAAGGTCGGTCTAGAAATGTTTTTGGGGGAGTCATGCGTAAGTCGTTCAAGTGGGGTGGCATTGCCGCCGTCGTGCTGCTGGTGGGTGGGGCCGGCGTGGCCGTCATGGCCAGCAAGGGCGACGCGCCCAAGAAGCCGGGCGAGGCCAAGCCCAAGACGGTGCTGGAGTTCGTGTCCAGCGAGGTCGTCAAGCCGGTGGTCACGGCCATGCCGGCCCAGATCGAGTTCAGCGGTCCGCTGGTGGCGCCCGGCACGGTGGTCGTGCGGGCCAAGTCCAACGGCACGCTGCTGAACCTGGCGGTGGGCGAGGGCAGCCGCGTGAAGGCGGGCCAGGCGCTGGGCCAGGTGGACCTGGAGGAGCTGCGCTACCGCATCGCCGAGCGCGGCGCCAGCGTTGAGGCCATGCGCGCCCAGATGGAACAGGCCGAGCGCAGCCACAAGGCCAACGAGGGCCTGGCCGCCAAGAACTTCATTGCGCAGACGGCGCTGGACAACTCCCGCGCCGCCTATGAATCCGCCCGCGCCAACTGGCAGGCCGCCAAGGCGCAGCTGGACACCAGCCAGGTCACCATGCGCCAGGCGGCGCTGGTGTCGCCCATCAACGGCATCGTCGCCAAGCGGCATGCGCTGCCGGGCGAGAAGCTGGCGGCCGAGCAGCAGATTCTCACCATCGTGGACCTGGCCAAGTTGGAGCTCGCCGGGCTGGTGGGTACGCACGAGGTCAGCCGCCTGCAGCCTGGCATGCCGGTGCAGGTCAAGGTGGAGGGCATCGACCAGCCGGTGGAAGCCAAGATCGCCCGCATCGCGCCGAGCGCGGAGCCGGGCACGCGGTCCATCGGCGTGACGCTGGTGCTGGACAACCCCAGGGAGCTGTACCGCGCCGGCCAGTACGCCGTCGCCAAGGTCCAGCTGGCCGATGACACCCAGCGCCTGACCGTGCCCATCGCCGCCATCAGCCGCAACTCCGGCCAGGAACAGGTCTGGATGATCGAGAACGGCACGCTGGCACGCCGCATCGTCACCACCGGCCGCAGCGATGCCCGCGAGGGCCGCGTGGAGGTGCTGACCGGCCTCAAGCCCGAGGCCCAGGTGCTGGCCGCCCGCTTCGACAACCTGCGCGAGGGCGACCCGGCGCAGGTCGTGGCCACCAAGTCCGCCAAGGTCGCGAGCGCCGCGTCCGCCCCGGTCCAACAGTGAGGGCGCAGCCATGTGGATGACCCGCGTTTCCATCCAGAACCCGGTCTTCGCGACCATGGTGATGGTGGCCCTGTGCGTGCTGGGCCTGTTTGCCTACTCGCGTCTGGGCGTCGAGCAGATGCCCGACATCTCTTTCCCCGGCGCCATGGTGGACGTGCGCTACCCCGGCGCCTCGCCCGAGGCGGTGGAGCGCGAGATCGCCAAGCCGCTGGAAGAGGCGCTCAACACCATTGCCGGCGTCGAGCGCATCCAGTCGCGCAGCTTCGAGGGTCGCGTGCAGGCCAGTGTCGAGTTCTCGCTGAACGCCGACATGAGCCGCGCGATGCAGGACTTGCGCGACCGCGTCGCCGCGGCGCAGGCCGGCTTCCCGCGTGATGCCAAGCCGCCCACGGTGATGCGCTTCCAGAACGACAACGCCCAGCCGGTCGTCGTCATGGCGCTGCTGAGCCCCACGCGCGGTTCGCGCGAGCTGTCCATGATGGCCGACCTCATCGTCTCCAAGCGCCTGGGCCGCGTGGAAGGCGTGGCCAAGGTGGACGTGGGCGGTCTGACCACCCGCGAGGTGCGCATCGACCTGGACCCGATGCGGTTGCGCGCCTATGGCGTGACGCCTGCAGAGATCGCCAAGGCGCTGGCCGAAGCCAATGCCGACCAGCCGGTGGGTCTGTTGTCCGACCAGACCAGCGACGCCATCCTGCGCGTGGAAGGCCGCGTGAAGGATCCCAAGGCCTTCGGCAACATGGTGGTCGCGCGCCGCGGCAACCTGGCGCTGACGCTGAACGACCTCGGCACGCTGGTCGAGCGCGAGCGCGAGCAGGACAGCATCGCCCGCATCAACGGCCAGCCGGCCGTCAGCTTCAACGTCTTCAAGCAGCAGGACGCCAACATCGTCCGCACCGGCGAGGCCGTCAAGGAGGCCATGGACGAGCTGCGCAAGACCCTGCCCAAGGACGTCGAGCTGCGCATGATCTATGCGGCCAGCGACTTCGTGAAGGGCTCGCTCGACGGCCTGCGCCACACGCTGATCGAAGGCGCGCTGCTGACCGTGGCCATCGTCTTCCTGTTCCTGCACAGCTGGCGCTCGACCATCATCACCGGCCTGACGCTGCCCATCGCCGTCATCTCCAGCTTCATCGCCGTCCACGCCTTCGGCTTCACGCTGAACTTCATGACAATGATGGCGCTCTCCTTGTGCATCGGCCTGCTGATCGACGACGCCATCGTCGTGCGCGAGAACATCGTGCGCCACGTCGGCATGGGCAAGGACCACCATCGCGCGGCCGAGGACGGCACCAACGAGATCGGCCTGGCGGTGATGGCGACGACCTTCGCGATCTGCGCGGTGTTCGTGCCGGTCGCCTTCATGGGCGGCATCGTCGGCAAGTTCTTCTATCCGTTCGGCATCACCGTCGCAGTGGCGGTGCTGGTGAGCCTGTTCGTGAGCTTTACGCTCGACCCCATGCTGTCGAGCGTCTGGAAGGACCCGCCCAACGCGAGGCTGAAGTCCTTGCCGGTGATCGGCCATGCCATCCGCGCCACCGACTGGTCGATGGACGTGCTGCATGCGGCCTATGAACGCCTCATCCGCTGGGCTTTCAGTGCACGGCGCTATTGGTTCCCGCTGCCGGCCTATGCGCGCCCGTTTGGCGCCAGCGGCGAGCTCGATGCCTCTCGGCCGCGCCGCCTGCGCTGGGCCAGCATCACGCCGCGCGCGATCATCCTGCTCGCCGGCGCGGCGAGCTTCGTCGTGGCGCTGATGCTCGCGCCGCTGGTGGGCAGCGAGTTCGTGCCGGAGACCGACCAGGGCTTCACGCAGCTGTCCTTGCGCATGGCCGTGGGCTCCAGCCTGGAACGCAGCGACAACAAGGTGCGCCAGGTGGAAGAGATCGTCTCGACCTTCAAGGAGGTCAAGACCATATCGACCAATGTGGGCGGCCAGGGCCAGGGCTTCGCCGTGGGCCGAGGGCAGGCCACGCTGAACATCGCGCTGGTCGACCGCAAGGAGCGCCAGCGCACGCAGAAGGAGGTCGAGAACGCGATCCGCGAGGCCATCCGCAAGATCCCGGGCATCGAGGTGTCGGTGGGCTTCAACCGGCCGATCTACGTGGCGATCCTGGGCAGCGATCCGGTGGGGCTGTCGAGCATCGCGACCGAGTTCGCCGAGAAGATCAAGAAGATTCCCGGCATCACCGACGTCGACCTGTCGCTCAAGCCCGGCCTGCCGGCCTACGCCGTGCGGCTGAAGCCGGGCGCCGTGCGCGAATTGGGGCTGACCGCACCGCAGCTGGCCTCCAGCCTGCGCGCGTACGTCAATGGCGAGGTGGCGACGCACTGGACCACCCCCGATGGCCAGCAGGTGGAGGTGCTGCTGCGCCTGCCCGAAGAGCAGCGTGAACGGATCGACCAGATGCGCAACCTGCCGGTGGCCTTCGCCAAGGACGGCACGCCGATTGCGCTCGACACCGTGGCGACGATCGAGCCGGTGACCAACCCGGACGTCATCCGGCGCCAGAACCTGCAGCGGCGCGAGGCCATCTTCGCCGGCGTGCAGGGGCGGCCCGCCGGTGACGTGGGCGAGGACGTGCAGAAGCTGATCAAGGAAACCAACCTGCCGCCCGGTTTCAGCTTCGACGTCGGCGGCCAGACCAAGGAGCAGGAAGAAGCCTTCGGCGGCATGCTGGCCGCGATGGGGCTGGCGGCGATCTTCATCTACATCGTGCTGGCCAGCCAGTTCGGCAGCTTCCTGCAGCCCATCGCCATCATGGCCAGCCTGCCGCTCGCGCTGATCGGCGTGATGCTGGCGCTGCTGCTGTGGCGCTCGACGCTGAACGTGTTCTCGATGATCGGCCTGGTGATGCTGATGGGCCTGGTCACCAAGAACGCGATTCTTCTCGTGGACTTCGCCAACCACGCCCGCAAGGCCGGCGCGACGGTCGCCGAGGCGCTGCGCGAGGCCGGCCTGATCCGCATGCGCCCCATCATCATGACGACGGCGGCCATGGTGTTCGGCATGCTGCCGATGGCAATCGCGCTGAACGACGGCGGCGAGATCCAGGCGCCGATGGGCCGCGCCATCATCGGCGGCGTCATCACCTCCACGCTGCTGACGCTGGTGGTGGTGCCGGTGCTGTACAGCTATCTGGTGCGCGACAAGAAGCCCGCGGCCAGGCCGGTGGAGCAGGGCGGCGCGACCGCGCTGCCGCTGCATGGCATGCCCGGTGCGATGCCGGCTGACAAGGAATAAGCCCTCTCCCCTCGAGCGCTTCAAGCGCTTCGGGCCGGCCGCGTCAAGCGGTCGGCCGTTTTTTCTGGGCAGCCCTCAGGGCTCCAGATCGAGCTGGCCGTTGAGATGCTCAGGCGGCGCGACGCTGCGCATCCACTTGACCGATTCGACCCGCCAGCGCGGGTCAGCCTGCTTCAACAGCGCGTAGACACCCGGCAGGTGGGCGGAGCCATAGGTCAGGAAGATCTTGTCGTGCCGGTCGGCCAGCAGGCGCTGCACGAGCTGGCGGTCGCGGTAGTCGATGGTCACCGCATCGAAAGGGTCGCGCGGCCGGGCCTTGGCGCTGCGCGGGCGCAGCAGCAGCGTCAGCATGCCGCGGCAGACGGTGCCGGCAATGGCCTGCTGCCGCTCGTTGCCGCCGCGCTGCCAGGCCACGAAAGCGGCCAGTTGCTGGTTGCCGATGGCGGGCACGCTGCGCCGGGCCTCGCGGTCCTGCATCGCTTCCAGGAAGCTCACGTCCGTGGCCAGCAGCCGGTCGAACTCCTGCCGCAGCGCCAGCGACGACACATCCGCCGCCACATGCCGCTCGGGGTGCAGCCGCTTGTCGATCTCCAGCGGCTCGAAGTAGCTGGCCTGGAAGACCAGGCCGCAAGTCGAGGCCAGCTGCTCGTAGGCGCGGGCCAGGTCTTCGCCGGTGCCCAGGTACTCGTTGAGCCACGCATCTGCGCGCGGGTCGGGCAGCACGCCCTCGTAGTAGATGACCGCCCCCTCCATCAGCGCCTTGCCGGCGTCGAACACGACCGAGCGGAAGAAGGCGTCGGTGCCGACGTGCATCATGCCCTGGAAGGTCAGCGTGCGGCTGCCGTTGCTCAGCACCACCTGCGGCTGTATCGGCGGCTTCAGCGAGGTGATCAGCCTCAGGTAGTAGATCGGTGCGGCCACCAGCACGCTCGCCAGGCCGTACAGCGCGAACGTGGTCCTGGCCCAGGGCCAGAAGCCGGCGCGTGCCCGGCGCCGCGCCCACGCCCCGGCCGGCAGGGCCGCCAACGCAGCCGCCGCCAGCAGCGCGGGCGGCAGCCACGGCGCGATGGCCAGCAGCACGGGCAGCGCCGCGAGCGCCAGCAGCAGCAGGCTGAAGGCCAGCACCGTGATGACCCGCAGCCGCAGGCGTTCACCTTTGGATGAGATGGTGGTCAGAGGCATCGTTTCCATGGCCGTCATCCTGACATGCTCAGGTGCAGGCCTCCCGCACGCAGCCCCGCAGCCAGCGGTGCGCGGCATCGCCGTCCATGCGCGGATGCCACAGCAGCGACACGGTGAACGGCTGCAGCGCCAGTGGCAGCGCGAACGTGACCAAGCCGTCGCGCAACGTGCCGGTGTGGCGTTCCGGAACGGTGGCGACCAGCTCCGAGCCGCGCGCCAGTGCCAGCGCTTCGGCAAAGCCGGCGACCGTGACGGCGACATCGCGCTGCAGCGCCTGCGCCGCCAGCGCCTCGTCGACCGGCCCGGCCGCCGTGCCGCCGCGCGAGATGGCGACATGGCGCGCCTGCGCATAGCGCGCGGCCGTCGCACGGCCGGTGCTCAACGGGTGGCCGGCACGCACGACGCCGACGAAACGGTCGCGGAACAGCGCCTGCGCGCGCAGCTCC
>CBFGPX010000191.1:0-8490 GCA_965650725.1 uncultured Comamonadaceae bacterium
ACGGTCGCGGAACAGCGCCTGCGCGCGCAGCTCCGGTCCGGTGGTCGAGCCGACCACGCCGGTCTCCAGGTCCACGCTGCCATCGCGCAGCGGCTGGTTGCCGCGGTCCGGCTTGGGCACGAAGCGCAGCCTCACGCCCGGCGCCTCGGCCACCACCCGGGCCAGCAGCGCGGCGCCGAAGTTCTCGACGAAGCCCTCGCGCGTGCGCAGCGTGAACTCGCGCGCCAGCGTGTCCAGCCGCAGCGCCGCTGCCGGACGCAGCGCGGCCTGGGCCTGCTGCACCAGCGGGCCGACGCGCTCGCGCAGCTCCAGCGCGCGAGGCGAGGGCACCAGGCCGCGGCCGGCACGCACCAGCAGCGGGTCGCCGGTGGCCTCGCGCAGCCGGGCCAGCGACCGGCTCATGGCCGACGGGCTCAGCCGCAGCCGTCGCGCGGCGCCGGCGACGCTGCCCTCGGCCAGCAGGGCGTCCAGCGTCAGCAGCAGGTTGAGGTCGGGGTCTGACATGGCGTCTCGTGCATTGATGGAGTGCAGATGATGCGTCTTCCGCCAGGCCTCGCCAATGCCTAAGGTCTGGGCATGACGACCACGACCTCCACCACCGCTCCTGCCGCCCCCGTTGCCGGCGTGCTGGCCAGCCTGTCCCTGAGCATGCTGCTGCCCTCGCTGGCCATCAGCAGCGCCAATGTCGCGCTGCCCACGCTGGCTCGGGCGTTCGACGCCCGCACGACCCAGGTGCAATGGGTGGTGCTGGCCTATCTGCTGGCCACCACCAGCCTCATCGTCGGCGCTGGCCGGCTCGGCGACCTGTGGGGGCGGCGCCGGCTGCTGCTGTCCGGCTTCGCGCTGTTCACCGTGGCCTCGCTGCTGTGCGCGTGGGCGCCCACGCTGCCGATGCTGGTGGCCGCCCGCGCGTTGCAGGGCGCGGGGGCGGCTGCCCTGATGGCCTTGCCCATGGCCATGGTGGGTGCGCTGCTGCCCAAGGCGCGGGCGGGCAGCGCGATGGGCCTGTTGGGCACGATGTCGGCCGTCGGCACGGCGCTGGGGCCGTCACTGGGGGGCGGCTTGCTCGCCGTGTCGGGCTGGCCGGCCGTCTTTGCGGTCAACCTGCCGTTGGGTCTGCTGGGGTTCGCGCTGGCCTGGCACTGCCTGCCGGCAGAGCCGCGGCGCGGCGGCATGCCAGCGCTGGACCTGCCCGGCATGGCCTGGCTGGTGCTGACGCTGGCGGCCTATGCGCTGGCGATGACGCGCCACCTGGGTCTGCTGGTCGTTGCGCTGGGCGGCCTGCTGATGTTCCTGCGCACCGAGGCCCGCGCGAGCGCGCCGCTGCTGCCGCTGGGCCGGCTGCGCGACCGTTCTCTGGCGGCCGGCCTGGCGATGAACGCGCTGGTCTCGGCCGTCATGATGGCCACGCTGGTCATCGGGCCGTTCCACCTGGGCGGGGCGCTGGGTCTGGGGGCGGCCGCCGTGGGAGGGCTGATGTCCGTCGGCCCGCTCGCGTCGGCCGTCAGCGGTGTGCCGGCGGGGCGGCTGGTGGACCGCTTCGGCGCGCGCTGCATGGCGCGGGCCGGCCTGGCCGCGATGGCGCTGGGCTGCGGCCTGATCGCGTTGCTGCCGGCGGCCCTGGGTGCCGTGGGCTATGTGTTGCCGCTGCTGGTTGTCACGCCCGGCTACGCGCTGTTCCAGGCTGCCAACGGCACGGCCGTCATGGCGGACGTGGCTGCTGCGGAGCGTGGCGTCGTGTCGGGCGTGCTGGCCTTGTCGCGCAACCTGGGCTTCATCAGCGGCGCGTCGGCACTGGGCGCCGTGTTCGCGGTGGCCGGGCTGGCGTGGAGCTTCGCGGTGGCGGCAGGTCTCGTCGTGCTGGCGGGGCTCGTCAGCGCAGTCGTTCCAGCGTCGCGCGCAACTGCCTGAAGGAGGGCGAAGCCCTCAGCGCCGCCGCGCCCGCGCGCTGCAGCTCGACGACGTCCGGCGCCTCGATCGTGAACGCGGTGGGCACGCGCAGCAGGGAGTGCCGGATCCTGTCGTCCGGCACGTCGTGCAGGCTCACGCTGACGACGTGGATCTCGGCGTCCGCCGCGAAGGGGCTGCCCGGCTGGCCGCGGCTGCGTTCGATCTCGTCTCGCCAGCGGCGCAGGTCGTCGTCCAGCATGCCCAGCGTCACCTGGGTCTCGCGCGAGCCGGCGCCGAAGATCAGCGATTCCAGCACCTGCGTGGTGGTGGGCACGCGGTCGCTGTTGTCCACGCGCTCGGTGAGTCCGCGCTCCGAGTTCACCGTCACCATGACCAGGCGCCGTATGGTGCCTGGCCGGGCATCGGCGAAGGTGGCCGTCATGGAGCCCGTCGCGACGAGGCGGTCCAGCATCAGCCGCACGCCCAGGTTGTCGGTCACGCCGCCGTCCACCAGATGGATGTAGGGCCGCTCGCGGGCATTGCGGTAGCTGTCCACGCTGCGCTGCAGGATGCGGGCACGGTAGTCCTGCGACGCCGGCGCCGCCGTGGGCGCGGGATGCGGGCAGGCGTCGGCGTGGTTGCGCACCGTCATCGGCGACAGCAGCAGCGGCACGGCCGACGAGGCCGCGACGGCGAAGGACAGCGGCGTGGCGCCCAGGTCGGAGCAGATCAGCTGGAACTGCTCGGCCGTGAAGTCGAAGGGGGCGCCGGTGGTCAGGTCCGTCGCAGTGATCATCAGGTCCGGCGCACCGGGGCGCTGGCGCACGTCGGCGAAGGTGCGGCCTTCGAACAACTCCTCCAGCCGCTGCGTCAGGATCTGGCTGCGGCCGTACCAGGGCGAGGTCAGCTTGTAGAGGCGTTCGGGCCACAGCGCCTCGCGGATCAGCCGGCTCTCGAAGGGCGCGAGCAGGAAGTCGGGCTCGAAGCGCGTCAGCGTCGCGTCGCCGAAAGCGGCGTAGTGCGCGGCCAGGATGCTGCCGCCCGACACGCCGCTGACGAGGGCGACATGGTCCAGCAGCGCGCTGGGGCGGCCGTCCAGCGTGAAGGTGGTGGCCTTCAGCTCGCGCAGCACGCCCAGCCCGAAGGCGGCGGCGCGGGCGCCGCCACCGGACAGCGTGACGGCCACCATGACCGGCTGCGCCGCCACCCCGGCGGGCAGGGCGGGGGCCGCCGCCGGCAGCGGCGGGTTGACCCAGGGCCGGTAGCTGGAGCAGCCCGCCAGACCCAGCCAGCTTGCCATGCCGGCCCATCGCACCCACCGCTTCACCACTGTCATTCGCGTCCTGCCTGTCCCGGGGCTGCGCCTCGCGGCTCGCACTGTAGGGCAGGGCGCAAGATCGCCCGAACCTTCAAACACAAATCATTCTTGTTAGCATGCATGCGCTTCCCACTTCCGCACGAGTCCCGTCGATGCAACGTCGCCATCTGCTTTGCCTGTCCTTGGCCCTGGCCGGCCTGTCCTCCGCCGTGTCGGCCCAGGAGGCCGTGCTGAACATCTACTCGGCCCGTCACTACCAGACCGACGAAGCGCTGTACGCCAACTTCACCAAGCAGACCGGCATCAAGATCAACCGGCTGGACGGCAAGGAGGACGAACTGGTCGAGCGCATCCGCAACGAGGGCAAGGCCAGCCCGGCCGACGTGCTGATCACCGTGGACGCCGCCCGCCTGGAGGTGGCCGACAGCCTGGGCCTGTTCCAGCCGGTCAAGTCGGCGGTGCTGGAGGCCCGCGTGCCGGCCGGCCTGCGCACGCCGACCTGGTTCTCCTTCTCCACCCGGGCCCGCGTCATCGTGCACAACAAGGCTGCCGTGAAGGCCGACTGGGTGCAGACCTATGAAGACCTGGCCGACCCGCGCCTGAAGAACCAGGTCTGCGTGCGCTCGGGCTCGCATCCCTACAACCTGTCGCTGGGCGCCGCGCTGATCGCGCACAACGGCGAGGCCAGGACCGAGGCCTGGGCCAAGGGCCTGGTGGCCAACTTCGCGCGTGCACCCAAGGGCGGCGACACCGACCAGCTGCGCGCCGTGGCCGCCGGCGAATGCGGCGTGACCATCTCCAACAGCTACTACCTCGCGCGCCTGATGCGCTCCACCAAGCCCGAGGACCAGGCGGTCGTGAAGGAACTGGGCATCGTCTGGCCCAACCAGAAGACCTGGGGTGCGCACGTGAACGTGTCGGGCGCGGGCGTGCTCAAGCACGCGCCCAACCGAGCGGCCGCCGTCAAGTTCCTGGAGTACCTGGCCAGCGACGAGGCCCAGGGCTACTTCGCCAACGGCAACAACGAATGGCCGGTCGTGAAGTCGGCCGCGGCGAAGAACCCCGCGCTGGACGCGATGGGCAGCTTCAAGCCCGACGCGCTGCCCATCGGCGACCTGGCCAAGACGACGACCGCCGCGCAGAAGGTCTTCGACAGGGCGGGTTGGAAGTAGGCCACTAACGCTGGGTGCCGCGCACGATCTGCCGGCACAGCACCACCATGGGCAGCAAGCCCACCACGACGATGGCCAACGCCGAGGTGGACGCCTCGGCCAGCCTCTCGTCCGACGCCAGCGTGTAGGCCTGCGTGGCCAGCGTGTCGAAGTTGAAGGGCCGCATCACCAGCGTGGCTGGCAGCTCCTTCATCACGTCGATGAAGACCAGCAGCGCCGCCGTCAGCGCGCTGCCGCGCAGCAGCGGCAGGTGCACGCGCCACAGCGTCTGCGCCGGCGTGTGGCCCAGCATGCGCGCCGCCTGCTCCATGCGCGGCGTGATGCGCGCCAGGCCCGCGTCCATGGCCTGCAGCGCGGCCGTGAGGTAGCGCACGACGCAGGCATAGACCAGCGCCGCGATGCTGCCGGTCAACAGCAGCCCGGCCTCGATGCCCGCGCCGCGCAGCAGTGCGGCCAGCGCATGGTCCAGCTGCGTCACCGGGATCAGCACACCCACCGCGATGACCGAGCCCGGCAGCGCATAGCCCAGGCCCGCCACGCGGTGCGCCCATTGCGCCGCCGCGCCGCGGTCCACGCGGGCCGCGTAGGCGATCAACAGCGCCAGCACCGTGGCCAGCAGGGCGGTGGTGCCCGCCACCAGCACGCTGTTGCCGGCCAGCGCCACGAAGCGTGGGCCCCACTGCGCATCCCCCTCGGTCAGCGCCATGTGCAGCATGACGCTCGCCGGCAGCAGGAAGCCGCCCAGCAGCGGTAGCGCACAGGCCAGCAGTGCCACCGCGCCGCGCAGACCGGTCAGGCGCACGCGCACGACGCCACGGCTGCGCAGCGTGCGGTCGTCGAAGCGTGAACCGCCGCGCGACAGCCGCTCCATCACCAGCACCAGCACGACGAAGCCCAGCAGCACCATGGCCAGCTGCGCCGCCGCCGTGCGGTCACCCAGCGAGAACCAGGCACGGTAGATGCCGGTCGTGAAGGTCTGCACCGCGAAATACGACACCGTGCCGTAGTCCGCCAGCGTCTCCATCAGTGCCAGCGCCACGCCGCCCGCGATGGCCGGCCGTGCCAGCGGCAGCGACAACCGCCAGAAGGCGGCAAAGGGCGAGAGGCCCAGCGTGCGTCCCACCTCGATCATGCCGCCGGCGCGCTCCAGGAAGGCCGTGCGCGCCAGCATGTAGACATAGGGGTAGAGCACCAGCACGAACATCGCGACGGCGCCGCCCAGCGAGCGCACGTCGGGGAACCAGTAGTCGCCGCGCCGCCAGCCGAAGGTCTCGCGCAGCCAGCCCTGCACAGGGCCGACGAACTGCAGCAGGTCGGTGTAGGCATAGGCCATCACGTAGGCCGGCATGGCCAGCGGCAGCAGCAGCGCCCACTCGAAGCTGGCGCGGCCCGGGAACTCGTAGCGCGTCACCAGCCAGGCCGCGCCCACGCCCAGCGCCGCCACGCCGACCCCGACGCCGGCGCACAGCCACATCGTGGCGACCACATAGTCGGGCAGCACGGTGGCCAGCAAGTGTTGCCAGGTGCCCGCGGTGCCAGGTTTGAACACATTCAGCGCCACCGACAGCAGCGGCGCCGCGATCAGCGCGGCGGCCAGCAGCGCCAGCGCGCGCAGCGAAGGCAGGCGGCGCGCGCGCGCCGCAGGGCGAATAACGGATTGCATTGCGGGCAATTATCATGACCGCGACCCGCCCGACATGACCTCAGCTCCCGACACGCCACCCTGGCTCGCCCTCGACCGCATCGCCATCGCCTACGGCGCGCGAACGGTCGTCCAGCAACTCTCCCTGACGCTGGCGCGCGGCCGCATCGGCTGCCTGCTGGGGCCGTCGGGCTGCGGCAAGACCACCGTGCTGCGCGCCATCGCGGGTTTCGAGCCGCTCCAGTCCGGCGAGATCCGGCTTGACGGTGAACGCGTCAGCGTCCCCGGCTGGGAGCTGCCGCCCGAGCGTCGGCGCATCGGCATGGTGTTCCAGGACCATGCGCTGTTCCCCCACCTGACCGTGGCGCAGAACGTCGGCTTCGGCCTGCGCGGCGTGGCGGATGCACCGCGGCGCATCGCCGAGATGCTGGAGACCGTGGGCCTCGCCCATGCCGCCGCGCGCTATCCGCACGAGTTGTCCGGCGGCCAGCAGCAGCGCGTGGCGCTGGCGCGCGCGCTGGCACCGCAGCCGCGGCTGCTGCTGCTGGACGAGCCCTTCGCCAACCTCGACGTCGAGCTGCGCGAGCGCCTGGGCGCCGAGCTGCGCGGCCTGCTGGCTGCCTCCGACACGACGGCACTGCTGGTCACGCACGATCAGCATGAGGCCTTCGCCATCGCCGACGAGATTGGCGTCATGTCCGAAGGCCGCATCCAGCAATGGGACAGCGCCTACCAGCTCTACCACCGGCCAGCCAACCGCTTCGTGGCGGACTTCGTGGGCCAGGGCGTGTTCCTGCCCGGCGAGGTCACGAACGGCTTCGACCTGCGGCTGGAACTGGGCCAGGTGCGCAACAGTCAGGACTTGCCGGATGGCGACGTGGACCTGCTGCTGCGCCCCGACGATGTGGTGCACGACGACGCCAGCCCGCTGCTGGCCGAGGTCGCCGCCAAGGCCTTCCGCGGCGCCGAATTCCTGTACACGCTGAAGCTGCCCAGCGGCGCGACGGTGCTGTCGCTGGTGCCGTCGCACCACAACCACGCCATCGGCGAGCGCATCGGCATCCGGCTGGAGCTGGACCACGTGGTCGCCTTCCCGCGCGCGGCGCGTTGACAGCCGGCGACGCCGGCCCGCACAATCGCGCCCGCTCCGGGGTGCCCGGGCCTGGCTTGCCAGCCCCGACGCTGAGACGGTCACCGACGACCGAACCCGTGAACTTGAACCGGCTAGTACCGGCGTAAGGAGAGCGCATGCCTTGAGGCATGCAGGCGAGGGCCATCCTCGTCCTGCGTCCGCAAAGCGGCCACGGAGCAACCGAACCCCTTGCTCCAGGAGACCGCCGTGAACGCCCCCGAAACCCACCTCTCGCTCGCCGAGCGCCTGTCGCTGACGCGCGAGCCTTTCCCCGCGTCCAGCAAGGTCTACGTGACCGGCAGCCGCCCTGACGTGGCCGTGCCCATGCGCGAGATCGCGCTGACCAACGGCGAGCGCGTCGTGGTGCACGACACCTCCGGCCCCTATACCGACCCCGCCGCGCGGATCGACGTGCGCCGCGGCCTGCCACCCATCCGTTCCAGCTGGATCGGCGACCGCGCCGACACCGAGGCCTACACGGGCCGCACCCGCATCGCGCTGGACGATGGCGGCAAGGAGGACAGCGAGCGCATCGTGCAGTTGCGTGCCGAGGCCGCCGCGCTGCAGCGCCCGCCGCGCCGTGCGCAGGCTGGCGCCAACGTTTCGCAGATGCACTACGCCCGCCGCGGCATCGTCACGCCCGAGATGGAGTTCGTCGCGCTGCGCGAGAACGGCCGGCGCGAATGGATGCGCGACTACCTGGGCGACGCCGAGCGCGAGCAACGCCTGCGCGGCAACGCGATGGGCGCGCGCATCCCCGACCTCATCACGCCCGAGTTCGTGCGCGACGAGGTGGCCCGCGGCCGCGCGGTGATCCCGGCCAACATCAACCACACGGAGCTGGAGCCGACCATCATCGGCCGCAACTTCCTCGTCAAGGTCAACGCCAACATCGGCAATTCGGCCGTCACGTCCAGCATCGAGGAGGAGGTGGAGAAGCTCGTCTGGAGCATCCGCTGGGGCGCGGACACGGTGATGGATCTCTCCACCGGCCGCAACATCCACACGACGCGCGACTGGATCGTGCGCAACTCGCCCGTGCCCATCGGCACCGTGCCCATCTACCAGGCGCTGGAGAAGGTCGGCGGCGTGGCCGAGGACCTCACCTGGGCCATCTTCCGCGACACGCTGATCGAGCAGGCGGAGCAGGGCGTCGACTACTTCACCGTCCACGCCGGCCTGCGCCTGCCCTTCATCCACCTGACGACGAAGCGCCGCACGGGCATCGTGTCGCGCGGCGGCTCCATCCTCGCCAAGTGGTGCATCACGCATCACCGCGAGAACTTCCTGTACACGCACTTCGAAGAGATCTGCGAAATCATGAAGGCCTACGACG
>CBFGPX010000192.1:0-8474 GCA_965650725.1 uncultured Comamonadaceae bacterium
AGCGGCAGCCGCCTGGTGGATCAGGCTGGCCGCACCATGGCCGAGGTGGTCGCCAGCATCGACGATGTGGCCCGCCTGATGACCGGCATCAGCGGCGCCAGCCAGGAGCAGGCCAGCGGCGTGCAGCAGGTCGGCGTCGCCGTCCTGCAGATGGACCAGAGCACCCATGCCAACTCGGCGCTGGTCGAGGAGATGGCCGCCGCCGCCGACAGCCTGCGCGGCCAGGCCCAGTCCCTGGTCACGGCCGTGTCCATGTTCAAGATCGCGGCCGCCTGAGCGCCCGCCCCGACGCACTACCCCACCCGCCATGAACGCACTTCTCCCGGCCCCGCTCGCGGGCCAGGCCGCCGCATTGACGCTGCGCGCCGAACCGGCCGCACGCGGTTATCTGTCCTTCCGCATCGACGGCGAGCATTACGGTGTCTGCATCCTGCACGTGCAGGAGATCCGCCGCTACGAGTCCCCCACCCGCCTGCCCGGCACCGCCAGCCACAGCCTGGGCGTGCTGGACCTGCGCGGCGAGATCGTGCCCGTGGCCGACCTGCGCGCCCGGCTGGGCGCCCCGGTGGGCTTCGACGCCACCACGGTCACCATCATCCTCAGCGTCGCGGGCCGTCGCCACGGGCTGGTGGTGGACGCCGTGGCGGACGTCCACCCCTTGAGCGCCGCCGACATCAAGCCGGCCCCGCCGCTGGGCGGCGCGCTGGACGCCGACTGCATCGACGGCATCAGCGCACTGCAGGACGAGGCGGGCGAGCACCTGCTGGTGCTGCTGGATGCCGAGCGCCTCGTGGCGCGCATGCACTGAGCACCCGCCACGAGCCGACTCAACATCCGCGCCAAGCTCACACCGTCCTTCGGCGCGCTGACCCTGCTGCTGCCGGCCGTCGCCGGCCTGTCCATCCAGTTGCTGGGCAGCGCCGCTGACCGGTTCGAGGCCTATGTCAACGGCGTCAACGCCCGCGCCAGCGCGGCGGCCTAGGTGCGAGCCGTCACCCGCCCACCTCATCATCGAGATCACCGAGGAAGTCTTAGGCGAGGACGTGCAGGCCCTCAAGCAAGCCTGCGCCGAGCTGGGCGTGCAGGTGTCGCTGGACGACTTCGGCAGCGGCTTCTCGTCGCTGGGCTATCTGAGTGAGGCGCAGTTCGACGAGACCAAGATTGACCGCTCCTTCGTGCAGGGCATCGAGACCGCCGAACAGGTGGAGCGGGTCAGCCTGCTGCGCGGCGATTACGTGCAGAGTTTCTTCTTCGCCCGGCCCGAGACGCTGGACACGCTGCTCGCGACGGCGAACCCGGAGCGGAAATGAAAACAGGCGCCGAGGCGCCTGTTTTTACTGGAGTTTCTTGGGGTGGCTGATGGGACTCGAACCCACGACGACAGGAATCACAATCCTGGACTCTACCAACTGAGCTACAGCCACCGCAGAGCCAAAGAGTATAGCGCAAAAATCAGGGTGCGCTTGCAGCCGATGCAGGAGCCGCAATATTGATGGCCGCTTTGTATTGCGACTTCAGCGCGGCCATGTAGGCCTGGCCTTCGGCGCGGGCCCAGGCGGCTGCGTACTGCCGGGCCGCAACCTGGTCATCAACGACAGCCGGGTCGCGCGCCTGCAGCTGATTGATGCGCACGACCACGTAGCTGCCGTCGTCGGCTGCGACGCCCACGGCTGCGGGCAGCTTGGTGGCATCGGCGCCCAGCACGGCTTCGAGTTGCGCGCGGCTCAGGCCCTGGGGCTTGGCGCGCGACACGGTGACGGCGGCGTCCAGGCCGGACAGATCGGCTGCGTTGGACTTCAGCGCGGCCAGGCGAACCTCGCCGGCCTTCTTGGCCTCGGCGATGGCGAGCTTCTTCAACAGCAGCTCGCGCGCCTTGTCCTTCACGTCAGCCAGCGGCGGCACGCGGGCGGGGCTGTACTGCACGACCCGAGCGGCAACCAGTTGGCTGGGGCCGGTCTCGGTGGCTTCGGTGTTGCGCTTGTTGTTCAAGGCCTCGGGGCCGAAGACGGCGTCCAGCAGCTTGGCCGATGCCAGCGGGCCCGCAGCGCCCGGCTGAGGCTTGCGGCCCACGGTGGCGGTCTGGATCTGCAGCTTCAGCTTGTCGGCGGCGGGCTGCAGCGAGTCGGACTGCTCGTAGACCAGGTTGCCGAACTGCTCGGACGCTTCGCTGTACTTGCGCTGGGCCAGTTGCTTGCGCACCTCGGCCTCGACCTCGGCCCGCACCGCCTCGAAGGGCTTCTTCTCACCGCCACGGGCGCCGGTCATCTGGATGATGTGGAAGCCGAAGTCGGTTTCGACCAGGTTGCTGATCTCGCCGGGCTTCATCGCATAGACGGCCGCGTCGAACTCCTTGACCATGGCGCCACGGCCGAAGAAGTCCAGGTCGCCGCCATTGACGGCCGAGCCCTCGTCCTGCGAGTTCTTCTTGGCCACCTCGGCGAACGAAGCCGGATTCTTGCGCACGTCGGCCAGCAGGACTTCGGCCTTGGCCTTGGCCTTGGCGCGCTCATCGGCCGGCGCACTGCGCTCGGCCTTGATCAGGATGTGGCTGGCGCGGCGCTCCTCGGGCACACCGTAGCGCGAAGCGTTCTCGTCGTAATACTTGCGCAGGTCTTCCTCGGTGAAGCTGACGTCCTTCTTCAGCGCCTCCAGGTCCAGCACGACGTACTGGATCTGAGCCGATTCAGGCAGCTGGAACTTGGCCGCGTTGGCTGGCTCTTTGTAGAAGGCCTCGATGTCCGCGTCGCTGGGATTCAGCTTGGCGGCGAACTCCCGCACGTCGAAGCGCTGCACCTGCACCTCGCGCTGCTGCAGCAGCGAATCGAAGGCCAGCTTGGGCGCGGCGGCGCCGACGGCCACCGACGACTCGACGGGTGCGGTCACTTGGCGCACGGCGTAGTCCTGGCGCAGACGCTCCAGGAAGATGGACGGCGTCATGCCCTGGGCGGCCAGCAACGCCTTGTTGACGGTGCCATCCGAATTGCGCAGGAAGGCAAACTGCGGATCGTTCCAGAAGCGCGCGCTGACCACATCGCTGCTGGGCGTGAAATGCTGGTGCTGCGCAGCGGCCTGCAGCGTGCGCTCGGTGACCAGATTTTCCAGCGCCTGGTGCTTGGCCTCGGGCGTGTCCAGCAGCTTGGGGTCCACGCCCGGGCTCTGCGAGCGGACACGGTCGGCGAACTGGCGCTGCGCGGCCTCCCATTCGCCCTGAGTGATCTTGCGACCGTCAACGCTGGCCACGGTCGTGTTGGCGCCGCCCATCATGCTCGTGTAGCCCTCGATGCCCACGAAGGCGAACGACGGCAGGATCAACAGCAGCAGGATGAACTGGAACAGCTTGTTGTGCTGGCGGACAAACTCGAACATCTCGAAAGCCTTGAGGATCAGGGCGCGCGGTGGCGCGCGTCAAACGCGACAAAGGCGAACCGGGGTTCGCCTTCGAGGGGAGTCGCATTCTAAGTGCGGACGAATGGAAGGTCAGATGGTGGGTGCTGACGGGATCGAACCGCCGACCTACGCCGTGTAAAGGCGCTGCTCTACCGCTGAGCTAAGCACCCGGTAAAAACCGGCCGGATGAATTCAGTTCACGGCGTCCTTGAGCGCCTTGCCCGGCTTGAACTTGGGAACCTTGGCCGATTTGATCTTGATCGCCTCGTTGGTGCGCGGGTTGCGGCCGGTGCGCGCCGCACGCTTGGTGACGCTGAAGGTGCCGAAGCCCACCAGCGAGACGGTGCCGTTCTTCTTCAGCGTCGTCTTCACGCCGGCGATCACGGCCTCAAGCGCACGGCCCGCTGCGGCCTTTGAAATGTCGGCCTGCTTGGCGATGTGCTCGATCAATTCGGACTTGTTCACTCGTGCCCCCAGGTTGGACGATTCAGCGGACTTCGTAACCCTGCAGCCGTGGCCGGGCGCAGGCTTGCGATGAAGGGTCGGCCCGCGCACTGCACCGCCCATGAGAGCCGTCTGACGACAGGCCCGGGCGCCGCGGGGAAGCGGATTCTAGACGCGCGAACTGCGGGTTCCGGGGAGGGAAAAGTCCCGATACAACTCGTTATCCGGTCGCCCGGCCGATGTCGTCTTCAGCGCGCCTTGGCGCGGATCTCGGGAAGGGCCTTCTGCAGGTAATAGACCATGGACCAGATGGTCAGCACCACGGCGGCATAGATCAGCCAGGTGCCCCAGACCCGCGTCGGAATCAGCCCGAACAGCGGGCCGTCATACAGCAGGAAGGGAATGGCCACCATCTGCACGGTGGTCTTGAGCTTGCCGACCATGTGCACGGCCACACTGCGCGACGCGCCGATCTGCGCCATCCACTCGCGCAGCGCCGAGATGGCGATCTCGCGGCCCACGATGACCAGCGCGACGAAGGCGTTGACGCGGCCCAGTTCCAGCAGCACCAGCAGTGCCGAGCAGACCAGGAACTTGTCGGCCACCGGGTCCAGGAAGGCACCAAAGGACGAGGTCTGGTTGAGCTTGCGCGCCAGGTAGCCGTCCAGCCAGTCGGTCAGCGCGACGACGATGAACAAACCGGTCGCAAACAGGTTCTGGTGGTCAGGTGCGAGGTCCAGGTGGAACACCCCGACGATCAACGGGATGGCCACGATGCGGGCCCAGGTCAGCAGAGTCGGCAGCGTCAGGAACATGCGCCGATTGTGCCCAAGCCTGGGGCGGGCAAGGCGCAGGCTGTGGCGGCCAGTCCTCAGTCCAGCGAACGCGGCTTGAAGCGGCGGTGTTCGTCGAACAGGAAGGTCTCGGTGAAGCGCCAGGGTTCGGGCATGCGGCGCACATCGCCGAAGGGCGCGGCACGGTGCACGGCGTCGATGGCCATCTGCAGCGTCTCGGGGCCGAACTTCGGCGGGCGCACGACGTGGATCTTGCGCACGCTGCCGTCGGCCTTGACCTCCACGTCCAGCACGATGACGGTCAGCAGATGGGACGGCGCGGGCGTCATATAGCTGCGCTCGGGGTTGGCCATGACCAGGCGCTGCGCGGCCTGGCGGCGCAGCTCCTCGTTCGTTCGCACCGGCTTGGGGGCGGGCAGGCCTTGGGGTTTGGGCAGGCCAGGCGCCGCGTTGACGGCAGGGGCCGCCACCGCGACGGGTGCGGGAGCCGGTGCAGGGGCGGGCACGGGCGCAGGTGCCCGAGGTGCGGCGCCGCAGGCCGCCAGCACCGGTGCAGCCAACCATCGGGCGGCACGCTTGAGGGTCGTAAGCATGGGCATAGGGCTCCGATTCTCGATCAGTGCAGCGCGCGGTAAATGTCTTCTGCCAGTTCGCGCGAAATACCTTTTACGCTGGCCAGCTCCTCCACGCTGGCGCCGGCCACGCCGCGCACGCCGCCAAAGCGCTGCAGCAGCTGCGAGCGCTTCTTGGGCCCGACGCCCGGCACGTCCTCCAGCCGCGAGCCGCCCGTGCGCGCCGCCGCGCGCTTGGCGCGCATGCCGGTGATGGCGAAGCGGTGCGCCTCGTCGCGGATCTGCGCGATCAACATCAACGCCGCCGAGTCGCGGCCCAGGTAGACCTTCTCGCGGCCGTCGGCGAACACCAATTCCTCCAGGCCGACCTTGCGGCCCTCGCCCTTCTCGACGCCGGCGATGAGGCCCAGGTCCAGTCCCAGCTCTTCGAACACCTCGCGCGCCATGCTGACCTGCCCACGACCACCGTCCACCAGCACCAGGTCGGGCAGGCGCCCGGTGCCCAGCTGCGCGGCCTCGGCCATCTTGCTGTAGCGGCGCGTCAGCACCTGGCGCATGGCGGCGTAGTCGTCGCCCCCGGTGATGCCCTCGATGGTGTAGCGCCGGTACTGGCTGCTCTGCATCTGGTGGCCCTCGAACACGACGCAGCTGGCCATCGTCGCCTCGCCGGCGGTGTGGCTGATGTCGAAGCACTCGACGCGGAACTTGTCGATCTCGGCGACGGACAGGTCCAGCGCCTCCACCAGCGCGTGCGTGCGCGCCTGTTGCGAACCCTCCTCGGCCAACAGGCGCGTCAGCGCCAGCTCCACGCCGTTGACGCACATCTCCAGCCAGATGCGGCGCTGGCCGCGCGGCTGCGCCTGCACGGTGACGCGGCTGCCCGCCTGCAGGCCCAGCGCCTCCGCCAGGCCGGCGTCCACCGCCTCGCTGACGACGATGAGGCCCGGCACCGGCGACGCCAGGTAGTGCTGGGCGATGAAGGCCTCCAGCACCTGTCGCTCGGGCGACAAGGGCTCGTCGCCTTCCAGCAGCAGTGCGGTCGCGTCGTCGACATGCTTGGGGAAGAACGCCCGGTCGCCCAGGTGGCGGCCGCCGCGCACCATGGCCAGGTTCACGCAGGCGCGGCCGCCCTGCACCTTCACGGCCAGGATGTCCACGTCGCGGTCGCGGCCGGTGGCGCTGCTCTCCTCCACCACCTGCTGCTGCAACACCTTCGACAGCGCCTGGATCTGGTTGCGCACCTCGGCCGCCAGCTCGTACTGCATGCCGTCCGCGAAGGCCATCATCTGCTCCTGCAGCGCGGCCATCACCTCGTCGGTCTCGCCACGCAGGAAGCGCACGGCACTGTCCACGTTGCGCGCGTACTCGCCGGTCTGGCCGGCCGGCACGCAGGGGCCGGAGCAGCGCTTGATCTGGTGCAGCAGGCAGGGCCGGCTGCGGTTGTTGAAGACGCTGTCCTCGCAGGTGCGCAGCTTGAACACTTTCTGCATCAGCTGGATGGCCTCCTTCACCGCCCAGCCGCTGGGGTAGGGTCCGAAGTATTGGTGGCGCTTGTCCACCGCGCCGCGGTAGTAGCTCATGCGCGGCCACGCATGGCCACTGAGCTTGAGGTAGGGGTAGCTCTTGTCGTCCCTGAACAGGATGTTGAACCGCGGGTTCAAGGTCTTGATCAGGTTGTTTTCCAGCAGCAGCGCCTCTGCCTCGGTGCGCACGACGGTGGTTTCCAGCCGCGCAATGCGCGCGACCATCATGCCGATGCGTGTGCCACCGTGGTTCTTCTGAAAGTAGCTGGAGACGCGCTTCTTCAGCTCCTTGGCCTTACCGACATAGAGCACCTCGCCCTTGGCGTCGAAGTAGCGGTAGACGCCGGGCAGCGCGGGCAGCGCGGCCACCTCGGCCAGCAGCCGCTCGCGCGCTTCGCGCGCAGCGGCCTCGACCTCGGCGGTACGCAATTTCTCGGCCGCTTCGACGGCGGCGCGCTCACTGGCCCACTGCGCCAACTGCTGATCGCCGGGTTCGGTATTGGAGAGGGGAGTCGGGCTCGACATGACGCCGGATTTTGGCCTGGGACAATCCCGCCCATGCTCTGGGACATCTTCTGCCGCGTCATCGACAACCATGGCGACCTGGGCGTGTGCTGGCGACTGGCCCGCGAGGTGGCGACGCGCGGGCACCGCGCACGGCTGTGGGTGGACGACGCATCCGCACTGGCCTGGATGGCGCCACAGCGCCCGGCAGGCATCGAGCTGCGTGAATGGCCGGCGGGACCGGTGGACGTCGACAGCGGCGACGTGGTCATCGAGGCCTTCGGTTGCGAGCTGCCGCCGGCCTTCGTCGAGCGCATGGCCAGGCGCCGGCCGGCCTGGATCAACCTGGAGTACCTGAGCGCCGAGGACTACGTGGAGCGCAGCCATGGCCTGGCGTCACCGCAGTTCCACGGCCCTGGCGCAGGTCTGCACAAGCGCTTCTTCTACCCCGGCTTCACGCCGCGCACCGGAGGGCTGTTGCGCGAGCGCGGGCTGCTGGAACAGGTCGACCGCTTCGACGGCGCGGCCTGGCTGGGCGCGCACGGCTGGGCGCCGCAGCCGGGCGAGCGCGTGGTCAGTTTGTTCTGCTACGAGAACCCGCGGTTGCCGCAGCTGCTGGCCGCGCTGGCCCCTCAACCCACGCTTTTGCTGGCCTGCCCCGGCTGGGCGCAGCAACGCATCGCGCCATGTGAGGGCTTGCGCAGCATCGCCCTGCCCTACCTGGCGCAGGACGACTACGACCGGCTGCTGTGGTCCTGCGACCTGAACCTCGTGCGCGGCGAGGACTCCTTCGTGCGCGCGCAGTGGGCCGGCAAGCCCTTCGCCTGGCACATCTACCCGCAGGACGATGGCGCCCATGCCCCCAAGCTGGAGGCCTTCATGGCCCGTGCCGGCCTGCCGGCGGACTGGGCCGCGTTCTGGCGCGGCTGGAACGGGCTGGACCGCTTCGCACCGCTGCCGGAACTGCGCGCCGCGCCCTTCCGGCCATGGCGTGCGCAGTTGGCGGAGCAGCCGGATCTGCTGACCCAGCTGCTGGGGTTCATCGAGGGTTTCCAGCTAGAATGACGGGCTTTGCCGCGCCACGCCGGGATGTTTTCGGAGTCTGGTGCGCCATCCTGACCGGCTGCTCGGCCGGCCCTCAATCGAGATACCACCATGAAACTCGCTCAAGAAATCCGCGCCGGCAACGTGATCCTGCACGGCAAAGACCCCATGATCGTCCTGAAGACCGAATACGCCCGTGGCGGCCG
>CBFGPX010000193.1:0-8344 GCA_965650725.1 uncultured Comamonadaceae bacterium
CCCACGTCCTGCAGGATGCCGTTCATCTTCTGCGCGCCGTGGCTCATGCCGATGGCGAAGACGAGGAAGGGCACCAGCACCGAATACGGGTCCAGCGCATAGCCCAGCAGGCGCAGCAGGCCGAGCTGCCAGGCCACGGCGATGAGGGAGCAGGCGACGACGATGAAGGTGGAGCGCAGGCAGCGCGTGTAGGCGTAGAGCACGCCGCCGCAGATCAGCAGCGCCAGCGCGAAGAAGCCCATGACCTGGCGCACGCCGTCGATGAGGTCGCCCATGACCTTGGCGAAGCCCACGACGTGCAGCTGCACGCGGTCGCTGTCGTAGGTGCTGCGCAGCGCCTCGATGCGCTGGCTCAGCGCCGCGTAGTCCAGCGCCTGGCCGGTCTGCGGGTCGGCCTCCAGCAGCGGCACGTAGATGATGCTGCTCTTGAAGTCGCCCGCCACCAGCTGGCCGATCTCGCCGGAGCGCTCGATGTTGGCGCGCAACTCGGCCAGGGCCTCGGCGCTGCCGTCATAACGGTCCGTGATGACGGTGTCGCCGTCCAGGCCTTCCTCCGTCACGGCCACCCAGCGGGTGTTGGAGGTCCACAGCGACTTCATGAACGGCCGGTCGACGCCGGGCATCAGGAACAGCTCGTCGTTGAGCTGGCGCAGCGTCTCCAGGTAGTCCTTGTCGAAGATGCTGCCCTGGCGCGCGGCCACCGCGATGCGCAGCGCGTTGCCGCCGCCGGCCAGCTGGCTGCGCTGCTCCAGGAAGTTGGCGATGTAGGGGTGGCGGCTGGGGATGGTCTTGTCGAAGCTGGCGGTCAGCTGGATGGCCAGCGCCTGCCAGCCGAGCACGGCGGTCAGCAGCAGGCACAGGGCCAGCACCCAGGGGCGGTGGTTGAAGAACAGGCGCTCGGCCCAGGAGCCGCTGCGCACGTCGAAGTCTTCGAGGCGCGCGATGACGGGCTGGGCGCTGTCGTCGGTGGAAATGCTCACGCTCACGGTCGCAATCTCAGAGGGGGTTCAGGGGCTGGCGCTGCAGGCCGCGCAGGCCGGCGAGCACGACGTGGCCGGCACCGGCCTCGACGAGGCTGGCCGAAGGCAGCGGGGGCAGGGCGTTCTGGCGCGTGAAGCTGCGGCCGTCGTCGCGGCTGAGCAGCAGGTCGCCGTTCTGGGCCAGCAGCAGCAGCGTGCCGTCCCGGCGCTGCAGGCCGGCGCTGATGGACACCGGCACGGCGTTCTCGACGGCGGTCCAGCTGTCGCCCTGGTCGGCGGAGCGCCAGATGTTGCCGCGCAGGCCATAGACCAGCAGCGTGCCGTCGCGGCTCAGCAGCAGGCCGAAGAAACTCCCTTTGTACGGCGAGGCCAGCGTGTCGAAATGGGCGCCGCCGTCCAGCGATCGCAGCAGCAGGCCTTGCTCACCGGCGATGAAGACGCGCGGCCCGTCGCTGCGCACCGCGTAGAGGTGCAGGCGGCGGCGGTTGGGCAGGCGGGTGTGCAGGCTCTGCCAGGCCTGGCCGTCGCGCACGAAGGCCAGCCCGTAGGCGCCCACGGCGTAGAGGCGGCCGTCCGGGCTGGCGCAGAGGTCCAGTAGCGGTTTGTCGGCGCCCTCGGCGACGCGGCGCTTGGCGGCCTCTCGCAGGGCCTCGTCGTCGCCGGCGGCGGCCAGCTCCAGCTCGGCGAGCTGACGGCCATCGAGCACCAGCTGCCAGCGCTGGCCGCCATCGCTCGTCTGCAGCAGGCTGCCGAAGTGGCCGCAGGCCCAGCCCTGCTGCGCGTTGGCAAAGGCCAGCGCCGTGAGGCTGACCTGCGCCGGCACCTCGGCCTGGCGCCACTGCTGGCCGGCGTCGTCGCTGTAGACGACCAGGCCGCGTTCGCCGGCCAGCACCAGGCGCTCGCCGGCGCGGGCCGCGGCCAGCAGCGCGCTGCGGGTGGCCAGCGGCGTGGGCGTGGCCGCGCGGCCGAGCACCGCCGGGCGCGGCAGCTCGGTGGCGCGCCCCGCGCCGGCCAGCAGCCCGAGGGCCGCCGCGCCGCACACAGAGCGGCGCTTCATCGCGTGCTCTCGTTGGCCAGTTCCTCGGGGCTGAAGAAGGCACGCTCCAGCTTGGGCAGCACCTTGACCTGGACCGGCAACTCGTTGGTGGCCATGTTCAGGTAATAGGCGCCGGTCTGCAGGTCGTAGCCACCCCAGAAGATGTTGCCCAGCACGGCCGGGATGTCCGGCGCGGTCAGCGTCAGCGTGTAGTTGGTGCGCCAGAGTTCGCCCTTGGCGTCCCAGCCGTCGAACAGGATGATCTGCCAGGTGTCCTCGTCGAGGTAGTAGCGGCGCTTGGCCGCTACATGGCGCTTGCCGGCAGCCAGCGTGGCCTCCACCACCCACACGCGGTGCAGCTCCCAGCGCACGAGGTCGGGGTTCAGCGAGCCGGGCTTGACCAGGTCGGCCACCTTGGCCAGCGCCGCGCGGTTGTTGTTGTAGGGGATGTACAGCTCCTTCTTGCCGACCAGCTTCAGCTCGTGCTTGTCGATAGGGCCGAACAGGTTGAAGGCTTCGTCGAACAGGCCGATGCCGGAGGTGACCGCGTCGGGCGTGTCGTAGCCCACCGAAGGCGCCTTGCGCACGCGGCGCTGGCCCACCAGGTATTGCCACAGGCCGCGCGGCGTGGCGCTGGTCATGCCGTCGTGCGCCAGGATGGCTTCGCCGGCCTTGGAGCCGGGCTCGGTGGCGGCGAACTTGCCGAGGGCGTAGTAGCCGTCGAACTTCTCGGGGCTGACCTCGGGGTCGTAGTAGGGGCGGCGGAAGGTCTGGTTGCCGCCGCTGGCCATGGTGCGCTTGCCGTCGGCCGTCATGACCCAGACGCGCATCGGCGTCTGCGTGTTGATGCCCGTCCAGGCCAGGCGGTGGTTCAGGATGGCCTCGTAGCCGTCCTTGGGGATGGGGAAGGGAATGCCGCCGAAAGCGCCTTCCACGCCCAGGCCGTTGTCCACCATCTTGGCGCGGGTGGCATTCTTGAAGGTGTTGTCGTAGACGTATTGCGGCGCGCCAGCGCTGCGGCGGGTGGGGTAGATGTCGATGCGGAAGTCGGCGTTCTTCTTCATCAGCGCCTTGACGCCGTCGCTGAGCTTGGCGTCGTGCTGGGCCATGTTCTTGGCGCTGATCTGCAGCACGGGCTTGTCGGCCGGGTAGGGGTCGGGCCGCGGGTCGCCGTTCTTGTAGCCGGCGGGCGCCTTGGTGAGGCCGCCATCCCAGGCGGGGATGCTGCCGTCCTTGTTGGCGGCGCGCTCGGCGCCCATCGGCGTCAGCGTGGTCTTGAGCCTGGCGGCCTCGTCGGCCGACACGGCGGCGCTGGCGCCCAGCGGCAGCAGGGCCGCGCAGGCGAGAGCCAGAGCATTCAGTTGGAGCAGTGCGTGCTTCATGGTGGAGATTCCTTGTCTGGGGTCAGAAGGTGCGCGACGCGCTGAAGGCGACGTAGGCGCGGTCCTTGAGGGTCTGGCCGAAGCTCAGCTGGCGCGGCGCGCCGCTGCCGGGCACCAGGGTCTCGGTGAAGGTCTTGGCCTTGCCGAAGTAGTCGGTGTAGGTCAGCGAGAAGTTCCAGGCGTTCTGGTAGGTGCCCTTCAGGCCCACGCTCCAGTCGCCGCCGTCCGACACGCCGCCGGCATAGTTGGCGATGGCCGACGAGCGGCCGCCGAAGTTCCAGCCCAAGCCGATGGGAATGGACATGTCCAGCCCGGTCAGCACCTGGAAATAGGCCGGCTCGAACAGCACGCGGGCGGCGAATGCGCCCTTGGTGGTGTTCGGATCCAGGCCGCCGACGCCCATGTTCTGGCCGTTGGGGCCGGCGAAGATGTCGCGCTTGATCTTGAGCCGGTGGTTGTAGGCGATCTCGCCCAGCAGCGCGCCGCCTTGCCAGAGGTCGTTGGGCTGCAGCACGTAGATGCCGTTGAGCTGCAGGTGGGCGGTGTCGCCGATGGCGTAGCAGGGCGTGTTGCTGCCGGTGTCGCAGCTGGCGATGGGGCTGGGGCCGCCGAGCACGGCGGGGTCGCCGTTCAGCGGCGTGTTCTGGCGCACCGAGCCTTCCAGCGCCCAGTTGAGCTGGCCGATGGACGAGGTGACGCTGGCGCCGAAGGTGCGGATGTTGCTGGCGTAGGCCATGCGCACATGGCCTTGCGCGAAGTCGAACACCAGCGCGCTGGGCGTCTTGTCGTGGTACTGCGCGGCGTAGAAGCCGAACTCGTAGTCGCCGCCCGGCGGGCTCCAGCGCAGCTGGATGCCGCCCTGGCCGCTGTTCTTGGGCTTGTTGTCGCGCGAGGTCAGCGTCGGCAGCTCGATGGGCGAGCCGTCGGGCGCCTGGCCGAAGTTGACGCGGCCGCCGCCGACGTAGTCCTGGTTGGAGAAGTAGCTGCCGACGCCGGGCAGCTTGCTCTTGCGCCACTTCAGCTGGTAGTACGCACCCAGCTGCAGACCGTCGGCCAGGCGCAGCGTGGCGGAGACCTGCTCCACCGGCAGCAGCACTTCCTTGAACTGCCAGCCCGGCACGGAGGTGATGCGCGCGATGTCCACCGGCCCTTGTGCGTTGGCGATGCCGTTCTGGCCGAAGAACAGGCTCTCGCCCCATTGCAGCGTGTGCTTGCCGACGCGCAGGTTGGCCTTCATGCCGGCGACCTCGCCCTTGAATGACACGAAGGCATCCAGCAGCTCGCCGCCGCGGCCGTGCTGGCGGCGCGTGGCCGGCAGGAACTCGTTGGGCGCCTGGCCGAAGTCGTTGTTGGCCGTGCTGACGACCGGGCCCAGCGGGTTGCCGGCGGCGTAGAGCGGCGTGCCGTTGTAGTCGTTGCGGCCCATGTAGGCGCCGTCATGCCAGGCCGTGCCGCTCAGTCGTGCGCCGAAGGTGGGGGTCGAGATATCCAGCTCGGCCAGCAGGTCGAACCGCTTGGAGATCAGGCCCTTGCGGAAGTTGTGGTTGCCGTCGTCCTCGTTGACGGTGCCAGGGTCGCGGGCCACGTCCAGGCGGCTCAGCGCGGTGGACGGATCCTTCACGCGGTAGCCGGCGCTCAACTTGGGGGTCAGGTCGAGCCGGACCTTGAGGTCGGGCACGCTGGTTTCGATCTCGAAGGCTTGTGCAGCGGGCAACAGCAGGGCTGCCGCCGCCGCCAATGCGACGCGGTTCTTTCTCATGGTGTCTCCTGGTTTTAGGGTTTTGTCAGCTCAAACTCAGAGATAGCTGGCGGCGAAGCCGCCGTCGGCCGCGAGGTTCACGCCGCTGATCCAGCGTGCGTCGTCGCTGCAGAGGAAGGCGATGGCCGGCGCGATCTCGTCGGCCAGGCCCGGGCGCGTCATGCGCGCGGCATCGGCCGCCACGCGTTCCTCGCCCAGCTGCGCGACGAACTCACCCAGGATGGGCGTGAACACCGGGCCCGGGGCGACGCAGTTCATGCGCACGCCGCGCTGCTTGAAGAAGTCGATGGAGCGCAGCGTGCTCCAGACGATCAGCGCTTCCTTGAAGTACTCGTAGCAGCCCTTCTGCGGCACCGGGTTGCGGGCCAGCCAGGCCAGGCCGGCCTCGAAACCATCCACAGCCGCCAGCGTCTTGTGGGTGTCCAGCCGGTCGCGGTAGAAGTAGCCGAGGATGGACGACACGTTGACGATGCTGCTGCCTGGCACCATGCGCTCCACCAGCAGCTCGCACAGGTGGCGCGTGCCCAGGTAGTTGACCCGGCCCACCAGGTCCACCGGCGAGGTGCCCGGCACGCCGGCCACGGTGCACAGGCCGTCGATCTGGGCCGGCAACTGGCGCACGGCGGCGTCGATGGCGGACTGTTGCGACAGGTCGGCCTTGACGAAGCCGTCCAGCGTCAGCAGCGGGTCGTTGCGGTCCATGCCGATGACCTTGGCGCCGTGTGAACGCAGCAGTCGGGCGGTGTCGGCACCTATGCCTGAGCTGGCGCCGGTGACGACGATGGTCTTGCCTTGAACTTTCATGGGTTGGTCTCCTGGTGTTGTTGTCTGTGCGGGGCGGTTCAGAACGGGTAGGGCGGCGGCGCGTCCTTGACGGTCAGCCACTGCCAGGTCGTGAATGCCTCCCAGTCGGCCGGGCCGCCATGCACATTGCCGTTGCCGGCCACGCCGGGACCGCCGAAGGGGTTGGTGGCATCGTCGTTCACGGTCTGGTCGTTGACGTGGACCATGCCGGCCTTCAGCTGCTGCGCCAGCGCCATCGCGCGGTTCATGGACTTGGAGATCACCGCAGCGGCCAGTCCGCCCTCGTGCGCGTTGGCCAGCGCGGCGGCTTCGGCGTCGGTCTTGAAGGTGACGAGGTTGAGCAGCGGGCCGAACACCTCTTCGTCATGCACCCGCATGCCGGGCTTGATGTCGGCCAGCACGGTGGGCTTGTAGACCAGGCCTTCATACGTGCCGCCGGCCAGCAGCCGGGCGCCCTTGGCGACGCTGTCCTGCACCAGCGCATGCACGCGGTCGCGCTGGCGGGCGTCGATCAGCGGGCCCAGGGCCACCTGGCCCGTGGCGCCATTGCCCACCGGCAGGTGCGTGGCCTTGGCCACCAGGCGCTCGCTCAGCGCGGCGGCGATGGACTCGTGCACCAGCACGCGGTTGGAGGCCATGCAGATCTGGCCCGAATGCAGCCAGGCGCCCCAGGCCGCGTTGCTGGCGGCGAGGTCGAGGTCGGCGTCGTCCAGGATGACCAGGCAGTTGGTGCCGCCCAGTTCCAGCGAGGCCTTCTTGAGGTGTCGCGCCGCCAGCTCGCCGACGCGCCGGCCCACGCCCACCGAGCCGGTGAACGACACCATGCGCACCTCGGGCGCGGTGATCAGCGCCTCGCCCACCTCGGCGCCGCCGGGCAACACCGACAGCACGCCGGCCGGCAGGCCAGCGGCTTCCAGCAGGCAGGCGATCAGGTAGCCGCCGCCGACGGGCGTGCGCGGGTCGGGCTTGATCAGCACCGCGTTGCCGGCCGCCAGCGCGGGGGCGACGACGCGCAAGGTCAGGATGAGCGGGAAGTTGAACGGCGAGATGACGGCCACGACACCGTGCGGCACGCGCCGCGCCATGCTCAGGCGGCCCGGCACGCTGGGCAGCAGCTGGCCCGCAGGCTGCATCGGCATCGCGGCGGCCACGTGGCAGAAGGTGATGGCCTCGCGCACTTCGTGTTGGCCTTTTTGCAGGATGCCGCCGCCCTCGCGGGTGATCCACAGCGCCAGCTCGTCGAAGTGCTGCTGCAGCAGCGCGGCGGCCTTGTGGAAGACGGCGGCGCGTTCGCGCGGCGGCATGGCGGCCCAGGCGGCCTGCGCCTGGCCGGCCTGCGCGGCGGCCTCGGCCACGTCGGCGGCTGTGGCTTCGCCGGCCGTGCCCAGGCGCTCGCCGGTGGCGGGCTCGATGATGTCCAGCGTGCGCGACGCCGCGCGCCAGCCGCCGATGAAGAGGCTGTCGCGCCAGGGCGTGCCAGCCAGGAGCGAGGTGCTTTCCTGCATGGGTGGTCTCCGTGTGGATCTTCTACTGTTTGCTAGTGCGATGATTAGCCTGGCAAACGAAAATATGTGCTTACTGTGTGCCCGGTGAGATGGCTTCGGAATCAGTACAAACGCTGATCCGGTCCGGCGGTCTTCGCTCTCACATGGCCGTGCTTGCGCAACTGCCATGCCAGCGCCGCCGCGCGACGCGTCGGCAGGGTGGCGACAAGCGTCGGCGCCCTGGGAAGACGCGGCATTTCCTGGGACTTACCCGGGGCCTGCAACCGCTGGGTGCGGCGGCGCCACTCAGGGCATTCCTGCGCTGCTCGATCACGCAAATCCGCAAGACTGAAGCAGACTCCCGCCACCCGCTTTGACGAAATCATGAAAACGCAGAACGCCTCTCCGAAGATCTCGCTGGCGGAGCTGTCCCGTCATTCCGACGCCATGCTGCGCAAAGGCGACAGTGCGCACTTCAACTGGGCCAGCAGCAGCGAGCCGACGCTGGCGCAGCTGACCGAGGCGCTGTTCTTCTCGCCGGGCGACGGCCGCATCTGGCTCAACGACCAGCGCATGCTGCTGGTCCACAGCGCGGCCATGGGCCACCTGCGGCGCGAGCTGGTCGACACGCTGGGCCTGGCGCGCGCGCGCGGCCTGCTGACGCGGGCCGGTTACGTCAGTGGCGCGCGCGACGCGCAGCTGGTGCGCCAGCGCTGGCCCGAGGCGGATGCCGCGGCCGTGTTCATGGCGGGCGCGCGGCTGCATGCGCTGGAGGGCGTGGTCAAGGTGACGCCGGTGACGTTCTCGTTCGACATCGACAGCGGCACCTATGACGGCGAGTTCATCTGGGAGCATTCCAGCGAGGACGACGAGCACATCAGCGCCTACGGCATCGGCAC
>CBFGPX010000194.1:0-8342 GCA_965650725.1 uncultured Comamonadaceae bacterium
GTCATGCGGCCGTGCGAGCCGGCGGGTATAGACCTCGGGCCAGTGCTGGGGCGCGGGGCCGTCGTCTGCGAGCGGCGCACCGGCGGCGCTGGCCGGGCGCGGGTCCTTGGCGTCCTTGAAGGCGGACAGGGCCTGGGTCTTGCGCCGCACCTCGTGGTGGACCGACAGGCTCAGCAGGCGCTGCGGCGTGTAGGGCCGGCTGTTGGCACGCGGGCTGGAGCTCTTGGTGCTGGCGCTGCCGGAGGCTTGCGGGCGTTTGCCGCTGGGTTTCGACATGGAGGGGACTTCTGCTGCTGACGTGGCGGTCGATCGTCTGACGGCCGACCCGGACTACGCGTCCAAGCATAGTCCGGAGCGGGGCGTCGGCCGTCAGCGGGCGGCAGGCAGCGCGCCGGGCAGGTGCGTGGCCTGTGTCCAGCCCAGCAGTCTGCGCAGCGCCGGGTCCACGGGCAGCGGCTGCACGCCCTCGGGCACGCGGGCCAGCTCGTAGCGGCGCAGCTCCGGGCTGCGGAAAACGGCACCGGCAGGCGCCGCCAGCGACTGGCCGGCGGTCTCCAGACCCGACTGGGCCTTGCGGAAGTCATCCAGCGTCGCATAGCTGGCCTGGCAGGGTGAGCCCGCCACCGGCGCCCAGCTGATCAGCGGCTGGCCCGCACCCGCGCGGATGTAGACGTTGCCGTCCACGCGCGTGGTCATGGGCGCCGTGACCTTGCCGCAGATCACCGGCGGCTGCTCGAAGCGCAGCAGCGGGCCCTTGACGCCCGCGTCGGCCACCAGCAGGTTGGCCTCGAACACATGGCCCACGCGCTCGTTCACGTCGGGCCCGGTCTGTGGATGCCAGCCGAAATGGTCGCCCTGGGCGCTGCGCTCGGTGCGGTCGATCAGCACCGGCGAGTTGACGAAGGTGTTGTGATGGAACTTGGCGCCGGCGGCGTTGAGGATGCGCGCGCCCTGCTGGTTGTTGACGAACACGTTGCCCGCCACCGTCAGGCCGCTGGAGATCTCGAAGAAGACCCCGGCCATCGTGCCCTCGACATGGTTGTTGACGAACACGCCGTCACGGTTGCCCACGTCCCACCAGACGCCGTTGGAGTAAGGCTGCTCGACCACAAGGTTGTCGCGCACCACCACGCGGTGCGACTGGTTGAAGATCTTCACCGCGGCCGGGTAGTAGCCGGTCAGGCGCTCGACGTTGTTGCGCCGGATCAGGTTGCGCTCCAGCAGCACGTCGGACGAGCCGATCACGTAGATGCCCTCGGTGCTGGTGTCGCTGATCAGCGAGTTGCGGATGACCAGCTTGTCGCCGCGGAAGAAGCCGGCCACGCGCGAGCAATGGCTGATGGTGACGTTCTCCAGCACGGTGCCGACGACCTCCTTGCCGTGCTCGCTTTCGGGGGACGGACCGAGCGGATCGTCGGTGGGCTCCTCGGACACCAGCGTCGCGGGCTTCTTGCCCTCGATGTCGATGGCGCGGTAGGCGTATTGCGTGAGCGTGATGCCGCGCATCGTGAAGCCCTTGCGGTCGGACGGCTTGCCGTGGACCTCGCGCGATGGACGGTGCAGCGCCACGTCGTGCGCGGTGATCTCCACCGTCTTGCCAGCCGGGTTCACGCCAATGTAGACGTGGCCCTTGGCGTAGTCGATGTAGAAGCCCTTGCCGCCCACCACCTCGCCGGCCCAGCCGGCAGAGGGCAGTGCCTCGCCGTCGATGAAGACCATGTCGTTGTTGAAGCGGTGCAACGGCGTCAAGGCCCCTTCGCGCTCGGCGTGCCACCAGCCCAGCGGTTGGGCCGGGAAGAGCGTCTTCCACGTCGTGCGCCAGACGTTGTTGGGCAGCGCCTGCCACTCGGTCGCCACCTGCGTGCCCTTGAGCACAGGGGCTTCGTCCTGGTAGGGCTGGATGCTGATGCCCTGGTTCAGCTGCAGCCCGCCAGTGCGGTAGGTGCCGCCACGCATGACGATGGCGTCGCCCGTGACGACACGGCGGATGGCGGACTCGATGCTGGTCGGCTGCTCGACGGATGCCCCGGAGGCCTCGGCCTTGCCGTCGGGCGTCACGAAGTAGACATGAGCGGCCTTGGGCACGACATAGCGCTGTGGCACCGGGCCGTAGGGGCCGCCCGAGGGCTGGGCCCAGGCCGCGGATGCGGCCACCAGGCCAAGGGCGCCGAGGCCGCGGCACAGGGTCAGGCTGAAGAGTATTGGCATGCAGTCTCCTGGGTTGTTTTTTGCGACGGTAGCGCTACCAATCGCTGCAGGCCGGACGCTATCACGACTGCCAAGCCTTTGCAGGCTCGCGGCTCAGCGCGGCGCCAGCGGCACCTGCCGGATGCTGCCGTCCGCCTCGTAGCCCAGCGGCGCCACGGCGATGGAACGCCGGTGGCTGCCGCCGCCCGGCAGCAGGTTGTCGTGGAAGAACAGCCAGGTCTTGCCCTCGTGCTCGATGACGGCCTGGTGGTTGGTGGAGATCTTCAGGTAGTCCAGCACCACGCCGCGGTACTGGAACGGTCCCAGCGGCGAGGTGCCGGTGGCGTACAGGATCTGCCCCGGCCAGCCCGATGAGAACGTGAAGTAGTAGAGGCCGCCGCGCTCATGCAGGAACGGTGCCTCGCCATACTTCTTCTTCGGATCGGGCAGCCCGATGATCTCGACGTTGCGGATCGCGCCGTCCAGCGTCTTCATGTCGGCCTGGAGCTTGACGACCTTGGGCACGCGGGTGCCGAAGTACAGGTAGACCTGTCCGTCCTTGTCGACGAAGACGGCCGGGTCGATGGGCTCGTCGCCGGCGTTTGCGTCGCGAGCCTTGTCGACCAGCGCATCCGTGCGCGCATCGACGAAGCCGCCGTCGGGCCGGTCCGACACCGCCACGCCGATCCTGTCGCCCCCCACCGGTGCGTAGAAGTAGTAGCGACCGTTGCGGAACGCCGCCTCCGGCGCCCAGGCCTTGGCGTCGGGCCTGGCCCACTTGAACACCGACACGTCCAGCGGCACGCCGGCATCGGTCCAGGTCCTCAGGTCGGGCGAGGTGTAGAGCCGCCAACTCGTCGAGACCCAGTAGGCGCCGGAGTTGGACGCGTCGTCGGTGGCGTAGACGTGGAACACGCCCTTGAAGACATGTGGCGACGGGTCGGCATTGAAACGTTGCGAGATCGGCTGCGCGCTCTGGGCCAGGGCGGACAGCGCCGCGCAGCCCAGCATCAGGGAGGAAAGAAGTGATCGCATGGTGCGGCCAGTCTAGGAATCGATCGCCGTGCCGGTGCGGCGGCACGGCGATCGCTCATCAAGATGACTGCCCGCGCCCCTTGACCAGCCCCAGCGCCAGTGCGATGCCCACCAGCACGATGGCACCGCCCGCCACCATCTGCGCCGTGACGGCCTCCTGAAGGAACAACGCGCCCCACAGGATGGCGAACAGCGGGATCAGGAAGGTGACCGACACCGCGTTGGTGGGCCCGACGCGACTCATCAGCCGGAAGTACAGGATGTAGGCCAGGGCGGTGCACAGCACGGCCAGCCCCAATGCGCTGCCCCAGGCCACGCCGCCCGGCATGGCCGCAGGCCACAGCCAGGCCGCCGGCAGCGCCAGCAGCAGCGCCGCGGCTGCCTGGCTGCCGGTGGCCACGGCCAGCGGCGCCACGCCCGACAGAAAGCGCTTGGTCGCGTTGGCGGCGAGGCCGTAGCACAGCGTGGCGCCCAGGCAGGCGACGAGCGCCCAGAAGCCGCTGTGGTCGGCGCCGGGCTTGAAGCTGGCCTTGTCCCACGCCAGAAAGGCCACGCCCGCAAAGCCGACGACCAGGCCCAGCGCGCGCAGCGGTGTCAGCCCCTGGCGCAGCCAGACGAAGGCGACCACGGCCGTCCACAGCGGTGTCGTCGCATTGACGATGCTGGACAACCCGGCCGTGATGGACAGCGCCGCGAACGAGAACAGCGCGAACGGGATGGCGCTGTTCAAGGCGCCCACCAACAGCAGCGCCTTCCAGTGCGTGCGCAGCGCGGCCAGCCCACCGCGGGAGGCCAGCAGCGGTATCAGCAGCACGGTGGCCAGCCCCACGCGCACGAAGGCCAGCGCGATGGGCCCGAACTCATGGGCGCCCAGGCGCATGAACAAAAAGGACGCGCCCCACAGCGCCGCGAGCAGCACCAGCTCGCCGATGTCGAAGGTCTTCATGCCGCGGCGCCCTCCAGGCTCAGCAAGGCCTTCTTGCGGTCCAGCCCGCCCGCATAGCCAGTCAGCGAGCCATCGGCGCCGACGACGCGGTGGCAGGGAATCAGGATGGAGATGGGATTGCGTCCCACCGCCGCGCCCAGCGCCCGCGCGGCCTGCGCGCGGCCCAGCCGCCCGGCCAGATGGCCATAGGTGTCGGGCGAGCCCGGCGGGATGTCCAACAACGCCTGCCAGACCTCGCGCTGAAAGGCCGTGCCGGCCGGATCCAGCGGCGGCAGCGTGAACGGCTTGCCGCTGAAATAGGCCGTCAGCGCGGTCGCGGTGGCGGACAGCACCACGTCATCGCCGTTGTCCTCGGGCACGGCCAGCGCGCCGGGGTGGTGCTTCTGGCCGTCGAACCACAGGCCCGACAGGCCCGCGGCGCTGCGTGCGGCCGTCAGCGGGCCCAGCGGCGTGCCGATGCGGCGTTGCAGGATGTGGTGGCTCATGAATGTCTCCAGAGATGCAGCACGGCGTAGCTGCGGTAGGGGCGGTAGCGCTCCGCGGCGTCGAGGTAGGCCCGGGGCGACACGGGCGGCCCGCCGGCGCTGAGCGCCTTGCGCAGCACGACGTCGCCGGGCGGGAAAGCGTCGGGCCAGGGCCAGCCACGCATCAGCATGTAGCTGGCCGTCCAGGGGCCGATGCCCGGGATGTCGCACAGCTGGGCGGCTGCGGCGTCGGGCTCGCCCTCGCGGCGTGCAAAGGCCAGCGTGGGCCAGGCCTGGGCCAGCGCGACGAGGCTGTCGGCACGGCGACCGATGATGCCCAGTGACGCGATGTCGTCGCGCGTCGCGGTGGCGATGCGCTCGGGCGACGGGAACAGCCGCGCGCAGCCCTCGGGCGCACCAGGCAGGCTCTCGCCAAAGCGCTCGACGAAGCGGCCGGCCAGCGTGCGTGCCGCGGCCACGGTGACCTGCTGGCCCAGCACGGCACGCACGGCCAGCTCGAAGCGGTCCAGGCAGCCCGGCAGGCGTTGGCCCGGCACGCCGCCATCGCCCAGCGCGGCGGCTATTGGCAAGGGATCGGCGTCCAGGTCCAGCCAGCGGCGCAGCCGCGGCAGCAGCGAGCCGACGGCCGGCCACAGCGCCGGCGACAGCTCGATGGCGATTTCGCCCGGTCGGTCGAACGTCACACGCAGCCAGCCCGCATGGCGCTGGCCGCCATGCATCAGCGCGAGGCTGCGCGTGATGCTGCCGTCGCCCACCATCTCCACCCCGGCCACCGCCCGCGGGGCCAAGAAGGCCAGCACGCCGGCCACGTCATAGGGCTCGCGGTAGCTCAGGCGCAGGCGCGACAGCGGCGCCCTGCCCCCACCTTCGCGGCGCAGGGCCGTGGGCTGCAGGCGGTAGTGCTCGACGAAAGCCGCGTTGAAGCGCCGCAGGCTGGCAAAGCCGGCCGCGAACGCGACCTCCTGAACCGGCAGCGTGCTGTCGGTCAGCAAGGCCTTGGCCAACAGCAGGCGGCGCGTCTGCAGGTATTGAAGCGGCGCCACGCCGTGCTCGGCCTGGAAGATGCGGCGCAGATGGCGGCTGGTGATGCCGAGGTGCTTCGCCAGGTCTTCGACGCTGGCCTCGGCGTCATCGCAGGCGTCCAGCCAGGCGGCGGCCTGGCTGGCCAGCGTGCGCGAGGCATCCATGGTCGTCCACGGCAGCGCCCGCGGCGCGAGCTCGGGGCGACATTTCATGCAGGGGCGGAAGCACTCCGCCTCGGCCTGGGCGGCCGTCGAAAAAAAGCGGCAGTTCTCGCGCCGCGGCAGCCGGACGCGGCAGATGGGCCGGCAGTAGATGCCCGTGGATGTGACGCCCACGTAGAGCCGGCCGTCAAAGCGGGCATCGCGCGCCTGCAGGGCGGCGTAGGCGGCATCGGGAGGCAGGGGCGCGGACAACATGCAGCCAGTCTAGGCCGGCCTCCTGCCAGGTTCTGGCAGTTTTCGGACATGCCGTTCAATCCGGGAACGTCGCCTCAGGATGGGCCCTGCGCAACTGGGCAACCATGCCGCCGTCGACGAGTTGCTGGTAGGCGGCGCGCACGCGCTGCGCCACCGCCTCGCTCATCCCCGGGCCGGCGGCCGTGTAGAAGTCATAGCCACTGTCCAGCGTGGTGACGCGCAGCGCCTCGCCACCGTCGCGGGCATCCATGGAGCGCAGCACAGACTCCGGGCCGATGACGGCGTCGACGACGCCGCGGTTCAGCAGCAACAGCAGTTCGGCGTAGTCCTTGCCCTCCACCACCCGGGCGGCGCCCGCCGATTCAAGCATGGTGCGACTGGTCGATGCACGCAGAGAGCCGACGCGATGTGCCTTCAACTCGTTCACTGTGGCCGGCGCCACGCCGAAGGCCGGCCGGGTGAAGATGGCGAAGCGGAAGCGCCCGACGGGATACAGCCAGCGGAATCGCGCCTCCCGGTCCGGCGAGCGCGTGACTACCAGGGCGGCCTGGGCCTGGCCCGACTCCAGCATGCGGAACGCGCGGGCGAAGGGATAGAAATGCAGCTCGGTCTCCAGCCCCGCCTGCCTGGCAACCCGCTGGTACAGATCGAAGGCGTAGCCCTCCAGCCCCTTGGCCCCCTGCCACAAATAGGGCGGCACGTCGTGGCAGACCCAGAGGGCCTTGGCCGCAAGGGCCGGGCGGGCCGCGCCTGCAAGCAGGCTGACCAGGGCGAAGGGCAAGGCACGGCGGGACGGCATGGCGCGGGTTGCGGAGTCACCGCGACTCTACCCCGCCGCCGGCCGCTACATGGCCTTGAACAGGTGGACGTAGGCGCGGCTGACCGGCAGCTCGCGAGCCTGCCCGCGCACGCGCACGAACAGCCGGCTCTGCTCGTCGCGGCGCGTGCCGGCGAGGTGGTCCAGGTTGATGATGGTGGAGCGGTGCACCTGCCAGAAGCGGTCCGGGTCCAGCTGGCCCGCCAGCTCGAAGATGGGCGTGCGGATCAGGTGCTCGGCCGTGGCCGTCTGCACGATGGTGTACTTGTCGTCGGCATGGAAGAACAGCACCTCATCGACCGGCACCTGGTGCGTCAGCTCGCCTTGCGCGGCGCGGATGTAGCGCAGCTTCACGGGCGCTGCTGCGGCGGGCAGAAGGCGCCTGAGCGTTTCGGCCAGCGCGCTGTCGCTCCCCGCAGGCACGGCGGCGCGCAGGCGCTCGATGCAGCCGGCCAGGCGGTCCGCCTTCAGTGGTTTGAGCAGGTAGTCCACCGCGCGCGCCTCGAAGGCTTCCACGGCGTACTGGTCGTAGGCCGTCACGAAGACGACGCGCGTGCCGCCCTCGATGCCCTGCGCCACTTCCAGGCCGGTCATGCCGGGCATCTGGATGTCGAGGAAGGCGATGTCGGGCTGCAGTTCGGCGATGGCGGCGGCGGCCTCGATGCCGTGGGCGGCGATCCTGACGATTTCCAACTCGGGCCAGGCTTGGGCGAGCTGGGCCTTCAGGTACTGCGCGAGGTGCGGTTCGTCGTCGGCGATGAGTGCAGTGGTCATGATGGAAGTATGGCCAAGGGGATCTTGATGCGGGAGCGCGTGCCGCCGCCTTCGCGTGGCTGCAGCTCCAGCGTGGCAGAGGCGCCCCACCGGGCGGTGAGCCGGGCGCGGATGTTGTCGAGCGCGACGCCGTTGCCGGCGCGGCGCTTAGGCGCCTCCAAGCCCTGGCCGTCATCCTCGACATCGAGAAGCAGGATGCCGTCCTCTCGACGGGCGCCGACGACGATCTCGCCGCCGGCGATCTTGGGCTCCAGTCCGTGGTGGATGGCGTTCTCGACCAGCGGCTGAAGCAGCAACGGCGGCAGCTCGAAGCCGTTCAGCTCGGCGGGCAGCATCAGGCGCACGCGCAGCCGCTCGCCCATGCGCAGCTGCATCAGGCCGAGGTAGGCCTCCAGCATCGCGAACTCCTGGGCCAGCGTCGTCTGCTCGCCGCGCAGTTGGCCGAGGCTGCTGCGCAGGTAGTCGGTGAAACGCTCCAGCATCAGCTTGGCCCGCTCGGGGTCGAAGTCGATGAGGCTTTGCACATTGGCCAGCGTGTTGAACAGGAAATGCGGCTCGATCTGGCCTTGCAGCAGGCGCAGCTGGGCCTCGGTGACGCGGGCCTGCATGCGCTCATGCATCCAGCGCGCGCGGTAGCGCCAGCCGAGGAACAGGGAGAT
>CBFGPX010000195.1:0-8310 GCA_965650725.1 uncultured Comamonadaceae bacterium
AAGCTCATGTCCAAGATGGGCGTGCGCAACCTGGCCGGCTACAACAAGAAGATCGACGAAGCCAAGGCCAACGGCATCAGCATTCCGAACCCGTTCGCGCTGAACAACGACGAGCCCGAGCCGCTGGAGCGCCTGCCCTTCATCGTCGTCGTCATCGACGAGCTGGCCGACCTGATGATGGTGGTCGGCAAGAAGATCGAAGAGCTGATCGCCCGCCTGGCGCAGAAGGCGCGGGCGGCCGGCATCCACCTGATCCTGGCCACGCAGCGGCCGTCGGTGGACGTCATCACCGGCCTCATCAAGGCCAACATCCCGACGCGCCTGTCCTTCCAGGTCAGCTCCAAGATCGACAGCCGCACCATCCTCGACCAGATGGGCGCCGAGGCGCTGCTGGGCATGGGCGACATGCTCTACATGCCCTCGGGCACGGGCCTTCCCATCCGCGTGCACGGCGCCTTTGTCAGCGACGACGAGGTGCACCGCGTTGTGGAGTACATCAAGTCGCAAGGCGAACCGAATTACATCGAAGGCATCCTCGAAGGCGGCGTGCTCGACGGCATCGACGGCGAAGCGCCGGCGCCGGGTGAATCCAGCGGCGAGCAAGACCCCATGTACGACCAGGCCGTCGCCATCGTCCTACAGCACCGGAAGGCGTCCATCTCGCTGGTGCAGCGCCATCTGCGCATAGGCTACAACCGTGCGGCGCGGCTGCTGGAGCAGATGGAGAAGTCCGGCCTGGTCGGAGCCCTGGCGTCCAACGGCAGCCGCGAACTGATTGTTCCGAAGCGAGACGAATGAAGAAGACCCTGATCGCCCTGACGCTGCTGTTGAGCGGCCTGGCCCGTGCCGACGCCGTCGACGCGCTGCGCGACTTCGGCCGCGATGTGAAGAGCGGCAAGGCCAGCTTCACGCAGACCGTCACGTCGCCCGACGGCAAGCGCAAGAAGCTGTCCAGCGGCAGTTTCGAATTCCAGCGGCCCAACCGCTTCCGCTTCGCCTACGCCAAGCCCTTCGAGCAGACCATCGTGGCCGATGGCACCAAGGTATGGATCTACGACGCCGACCTGAACCAGGCCAGCTCGCGCAAGCTGGCCGATGCCCTGGGCGCCACGCCGGCGGCCTTGCTGGCCGGCACCGACCTCGAACGCGACTTCACGTTGAAGGCCGCGGCGGCCGACGGCGGGCTGGAATGGGTTCAAGCGGTCCCGAAGCAGGCCGAGTCCACCATCCAGACACTGAAGCTGGGCTTCAAGGGCAAGAACCTGGCCGCGATGGAAATCGTCGACGGTTTCGGCCAGCGCTCGCGTCTGGACTTCAGCGCGGTGCAGGCCAACGTGGCCTTGGGCGCCGAGCGCTTCCAGTTCAAGCTGCCGGCCGGGGCCGACCTGATCGAGCAATAGACAAGCTGTGAACGGACCCCGCACGCCCGCTCATTCCGCTGCAACGCTGCCGCTCTGCGTTGCAAATGCTCGCCGTAGTCCCAGCTACGGCTCCGCTTTGCGCCTTGATCGGCAGCGCCACAGCGGCCTGCTCGGACGCGCGCAATCCGTTCGCAGCTTGTGAACTCGCTGTTCGACGACGAGCCCCTGCCCGACGCCACCCCTGCGCCGGCGGCGCCGCTTGCCGGCATTCCGCTGGCCGAGCGCCTGCGGCCCAAGACGCTGGACGAGGTGATCGGCCAGCGCCACCTGCTGGGGCCTGGCATGCCGTTGCGCGTCGCCTTCGATGCCGGCCGGCTGCACAGCATGATCCTGTGGGGGCCGCCGGGCGTCGGCAAGACCACGCTGGCGCGGCTGATGGCCGGCAGCTTCGATGCGCAGTTCATCGCGATCTCGGCGGTGCTGGGCGGTGTGAAAGACATCCGTGAGGCCGTCGAGCGCGCGCAGGTCGCTGCCGCACAGGGGCGACGAACGGTGGTGTTCGTCGACGAGGTGCACCGCTTCAACAAGGCGCAGCAGGACGCCTTCCTGCCGCATGTCGAGGCCGGCCTGTTCACCTTCATCGGCGCGACGACGGAGAACCCCAGCTTCGAGGTCAACTCGGCGCTGCTGTCGCGTGCGACGGTGCAGGTGCTGAAGAGCCTGGACGCCGAGGAACTGGGCCAGCTCATCGCGCGCGGCTCGGAGGAGCTGGGCATCACGCCACCCACTCCCGAAGCCGCGCAGCGCCTCATCGGCTATGCCGACGGTGACGCGCGCCGGCTGCTGAACGCGTTCGACACGTCTGCCTCGCTGGCGCAAGGCGCGCAGATCGACGAGGCGCTGCTGGAGCGCGCTTTAGGCGAACAGCTGCGCCGCTACGACAAGGGCGGTGACCAGTTCTACGACGTCATCTCGGCGCTGCACAAGTCCGTGCGCGGCAGCAACCCGGACGGCGCGCTGTACTGGTTCGCGCGCATGCTGGATGGCGGCGTGGACGCCCGCTACATCTCGCGCCGCCTCATCCGCATGGCCAGCGAGGACATCGGCTTGGCCGACCCGCGCGCGCTGCGCATCACGCTGGACGCGGCCGAGGCCTATGAGCGCCTTGGTTCGCCCGAAGGCGAGTTGGCGCTGGCCGAGGCCGTCGTCTATCTGGCCGTGGCTGCCAAGAGCAATGCCGTCTACAAGGCCTTCAACGAGGTCAAGGCTTTCATCAAGCAAGACCAGAGCCGCCCGGTGCCCGTGCACCTGCGCAATGCGCCGACCAAGCTGATGAAGGAGCTGGGCTACGGCCACGCGTATCGCTACGCGCACGACGAGCCCAACGCCTACGCGGCCGGCGAGCAGTACCTGCCCGACGGCCTGGAAGGGCAGGGCTGGTATGCGCCCGTGCCGCGCGGCCTGGAGTCGCGCATCGCCGACAAGCTGGCCGAACTGCGCCGGCTGGATGATGAAGCGGCTGCTGGCAGCTAGCGCGCTGCTGCTGGGCCTGGCGGCCCAGGCGGCAGACGGCCCCACGCTGGCCCGCGTGCGCGACACCGGCGTCATCGTCATCGGTTACCGCGCCGCGTCGCTGCCGTTCTCCTATCTGGATGCGCAACTCAAGCCCACCGGCTACAGCATCGAGCTGTGCGAACGCATCGTCGCCGCGGTGCGCACCAGGCTCGCGCTGCCTGACCTGGAAGTGCGCCGCGTGGAGGTGGCCTCAGCCACGCGCATGCCACTGGTGGCCAACGGCACGCTGGACCTGGAGTGCGGCATCACGACGCACAACGCCGAGCGCGAGCGCACGCAGGCCTTCTCGCTGACCACCTTCATCGCTGAGACGCGGCTGCTGACGCGTGGTCCCGAGCGCGTTCAGGGCCTGGCCGACCTGCGGGGGCTGCCGGTGGCGACGACGGTGGGCACGACCAGCATCCAGCATCTGGCGAAAGTCAACGAGCAGCAGGCGCTGGGCATCCACATCCTCGGCGGGCTGGACGACCCCGAGGGTTTCCAGCTGCTCAAGAGCGGCCGGGCCAAGGCCTTCCTGATGGACGACGTGCTGCTGCGCGCGATGCTGGCCCAGCAGGGCGCGGCCGCGGCGGAGTACCGCATCTCCGAGCGCGCCTTGACCATCGAACCCTACGCGCTGGGCCTGCGTGGCGGCGACCCGCAGTTCAAGGCGCTGGTGGACGACGTGATTGCCGGCCTGTATCGCAGCGGCGAGATCCATGCGATCTACCGTCGCTGGTTCGAGTCGCCGCTGCCGGCGTCGGGGCTGAACCTGAAGCTGCCGATGAGTGCGGCTTTCCGCCGCGTCATTGCGAATCCGACCGACTCGCCGGATCCAGAGAAATACCGCTGATCAGCGGAAGTCATCCAGCACGATGCCGTGCCGATGCAGCTTGTCGTACAGCGTCTTGCGCGGCGTGCCCAGCAGCTCCATCGCCGCGGGCACCTTGCCCTGCGTGCGGCGCAGCGCCTGCTCGATCAGCGTCTTCTCGACCAGATCCATCTGCCGCGCCAGATTCAATGAAGGCGCGGCTTCAAGCGCGGCCTGCGGGTCCAGGTCGTCCAGCGCCAGCACGAAGCGGTCGGCCGCGTTGCGGATCTCGCGCACGTTGCCGGGCCAGTCGTGCGCCATCAGCTCGCGCAGCTTTTCCGGTGTCAGCTCGGGCGCCGCGCGCTCGTAGCGGGCGCAGGCCTGGGCGACGAAATGCTCGAACAGCAGCGGGATGTCCTCGCGGCGCTCGCGCAGCGGCGGCAGGTTCAGCGTCGCGATGTTGAGACGGTAGTAGAGGTCGTTGCGGAACTCGTTGCGCTGCGCCTGCTCGCGCAGGTCGCCCTTGCTGGCGGCGATGAAGCGCACATTGACCGGCAGTTCCTCGTTGGAGCCCAGCCGCTCGATGCGCCGCTCCTGCAGCACGCGCAGCAACTTGATCTGCAGCGCGATGGGCATGGTCTCGATCTCGTCCAGCAGCAGCGTGCCGCCGTTGGCGTGCTCGATCTTGCCGATGCGGCGCTTGGCCGCGCTGGTGAACGAGCCGGGTTCGTGGCCGAACAGCTCGCTCTCGAACAACGCCTCGGGCAGGCCGCCGCAGTTGATGGCGACGAAGTGGCGATCGCGGCGGGCGCTCTGGTCATGCAGGCAGCGGGCCACCAGTTCCTTGCCCGTGCCGGTCTCGCCGACGATGAGCACGTCGGCCGACGTGCCGGCCAGGTTCAGCACCTGGCGGCGCAGCTGCTGCATGGCCGGGCTTTGCCCGAGCAGCGCGGCCTCGATGCCGCTGGCCCGCTGCAGTTGCTGGCGCAGCTCGTCGGCCGAGTGGCGCAGCGTGCGCAGATCCAGCGCGCGGCGGGCGACGTCGATGAGGCGCTCGGGCGCGAACGGCTTCTCGATGAAGTCGTAGGCGCCGGCGCGCATGGCCTGTACGGCCATGGTCACGTCGCCGTGCGCGGTGATGAGGATGACGGGAATGCTGGCGTCGGTCGCCTGCGCATGCGCCAGCAGCGCGCGGCCGTCCATGCCGGGCAGACGCACGTCGCTGATGACGATGATCTGCGCGCCGGGCTGGATGTGCGGCAGCGCTTCCTCGGCGCTGCGGCAGGGCACGACGGCGAAGCCCTCCAGCTCCAGCGTCTGCGTGAGGCTGACGCGCACCGGCAGGTCGTCCTCGACGAACACGACCTTGTAGCCCTCAAACATCTCCAGACTCCCAGGTTTCCACGGCGAGGTCGAACTCGAAACTCATGCCTTGCTCCAGCCTTTCGGCGCGCAACGTGCCGCCGAACTCATGCACGATCTTGGCGGAAATGACCAGGCCCAGGCCCAGGCCTTCGCCAGCGGGCTTGGTCGTGAAGAAGGGCTCGAACAGGCGCGCGAGGTCGGCATCGGCGACGCCGGGGCCGCTGTCCTGCACGCGCACACGCACGCGGCGGCCGTCGTCCAGCGATTCGGTCTTGACCTGCAAGCGGCGCTGGGCCTCGCCCTGCATTGCGTCGATGGCGTTGCCGAACAGGTTCACCAGCACCTGCTCCAGCCGGTTGGCTTCGGCCTGCACGCGCAGACCCGGGGGCACGTCCACGGCCACGTCCAGCCCCAGCGCGCGGCTGCGGTGCTCCAGCAGCAGCAGCGCGGCGCGCACGCTGTCCAGCAGCGGCGCGCTGCCGGCCACGGGCTCGTCGGCCTTGCGCGCGAAGCTCTTCAGTTGGCGCGTGATCTGGCTCATGCGCTCGACCATGTCGTCCATCAGCTGCAGGTTGGTGGCGACGGCGTCCTGCCGGCCGCTCTCCAGCAGCCGGATGGAGTTGCGCGCCAGCGCGCGCAGCGCGGTCAGCGGCTGGTTGACCTCGTGCGACAGCCCGGCCGACATCTGGCCCAGCACGGCCAGCTTGCTGGCCTGCAGCAGCTCGCCCTCGGTCTGCAGGCGCTGCGCGATCTGCGCCATCAGCGCGTCGTTGGTCTGACGCAGCTCGGCCGTGCGGCTGTCCACCAACTGCTCCAGCTGCGCGTGCGCCTGGCGCAGTTCGGCCTGGGCCTGTGTCAGCTGGCGCAGCGCACGGCGGCGCGACGACAGGTACAGCACCAGCAGGCCGATGCTGGCGCCGCCGGCCGCGCCGCCCCAGGCGGCGAGCTGGGCCTGGCGGCGCACCTCGCCCAGGTCCGACAGGGCCACAAGCCGCAGCCCCAGCGGCAGGATCTGGCGCTGCTGCGCCAGCAGGTTGGGTGCGCCGGGCAGGCTCACCGGCGTGCCCTCGTGGGCCTGCAGCGTGGCGGGCAGGTCCAGGTCGGGGCCTATGGCCTGCGGATAGCGCGCGCTGGCCTGCAGCGCCGCGCGGCGCGACGGATCGGCGCGGTCCAGCACCGCATAGCGCCAGGCCTGCACGGAACTCATGATGACCACGTCCTGGTCGTCCGCCACCAGGATGCGCTCGCGTTGGCTGCGCATGCCCATGTCCACCCAGGTGGCCTCCAGCGGCGCGAGGTTGAAGCGCACGACGATGACACCCTGTGCGCGGCCGGCCTGGCGCAACGGGTGCAGCATGTAGAAGTCCGTGCTGCCGGTCCTGTCGTCGGCGGCGAAGAACTGGCTGCGTTCCTGCGCCATCGCTTCGACCAGACGCGGCGGCGGGGCCAGCGCCTCGCTGGCGGACAAGACCTGGCCTTGCGCATCGGTGACGAAGATCTGGTGTGTGCCGGCCCGCACATTGATGCGCGCCAGCATCTGGCTGGCGAGGCGCCGGCGCTCGGCGTCCTGCGGTGTCGCCACCAGCGCCTGCAGCGTTGGGTCGATCGCCAGCAGGCTGGGCAGGTAGGCGTGCCGACCCAGTTCGGCGGCGAGGTTGGACGCGTACAGCTCCAGGCGCTCGGTGCTGAGCGCGGACAGCTGCTCGCGGCCGTTGCGCTCGCTCCATGCGTGCGCAAGCGCAAAGCCCAGCGCCACCAGCAGGCCGGTCAGGAACAGATGGAAGCCCGGCCGCCCCAGCAGCCGGGCCAGGTGCAGCGCGCGCAGGCGAAAGGGATCGGGAACAAGCATGGCGAGGAGGCGCCAGTGTGCCCATGTGTGGAGCGCCGCGGCGGGCCGGCCGGCGGTTTTTTCAGGGCTGGCGGAAACCCGCTCGGGCTGCGTGCGGTTTGTGCGGATTTCCGCCCACCTGGGCCGGGTCGACACTCGTGAAATCCGACCTTGACCGATGGCGTGGGACGGATCAAACGCCAGACCGTTTCAGGCGGTCGGTGAATACCCTTGAAACCGGCCGATTGGCACGAGGGTTGCGATCTCTGCCCTGTCGCGTGGCGCATGCTGCGCCCAACAAATTTGCTGGAGCCCTCATGGAGACTCTGATTCAACAGATCATCAACGGCCTGGTGCTGGGGAGCATGTACGCCCTCGTCGCACTGGGCTACACGATGGTCTACGGCATCATCAACCTCATCAACTTCGCGCACGGCGAGATCCTGATGGTGGGCGCCATGGTCAGCTGGACCGTGGTCACGCTGCTGGCCGACGCCGGCCTGCCGGGCTGGGCGCTGATGCTGATCGCGCTGGCCTGTGCGGTGGTGGTCTGCGCGGCGCTGAACTTCGCGGTCGAGAAGGTTGCCTACCGGCCGCTGCGCAATGCGCCGCGGCTGGCGCCGCTGATCACGGCCATGGGCATGTCGCTGCTGCTGCAGGTGCTGGCCATGATCATCTGGAAGCCGAACCCCAAGCCCTTCCCGCTGCTGCTGCCCACCGACCCGTTCGACCTGGGTGGCCCCGTCATCACGGTCACGCAGTGCCTGATCCTGGGTCTGACGGTCTGCATCCTGGCGGCGCTGATGTACCTGGTGAACTACACCAAGCTGGGCCGCGCGATGCGCGCCACCGCCGAGAACCCGCGCGTGGCCGGCCTGATGGGCGTGAAGCCCGACTTCATCATCTCCACGACCTTCGTCATCGGCGCCGCGCTGGCCGCCGTGGCCGGCCTGATGTGGGCCGCCAACTACGGCACGGTGCAGCACACCATGGGTTTCATGCCCGGGCTGAAGGCCTTCACGGCAGCGGTGCTGGGCGGCATCGGCAACCTTGCCGGCGCGGTGGTGGGCGGCGTGCTGCTGGGCCTCATCGAGGCCATCGGCGCCGGGTATCTCGGCGACCTGACCGGCGGCGTGCTGGGCAGCCACTACGCCGACATCTTCGCCTTCGTGGCCCTCATCCTCGTGCTGACGCTGCGGCCCTCGGGCCTGCTGGGCGAACGCGTGGCCGACCGCGCCTGACGGGAGCAGAACATGCAAGCCAAGAAACTCATCACCTTCCTGCTGGCGGCCGTGGGCCTGCTGGTCGTGCCGCTGTTCGCGCAGCAGTTCGGCAGCGGCCCGGTGCGCATCATCGACCTGGCGCTGCTGTACGTGCTGCTGGCGCTGGGC
>CBFGPX010000196.1:0-8263 GCA_965650725.1 uncultured Comamonadaceae bacterium
TTGCGGATCATCTCGCGCGCGACCAGCGGGTCGGCCGCAGCGCCTATGCATTCCATGTCGGGCTGGCGATTGATGATTTCGGTCAGGATGGATCGCACCAGCGCGGAGTCATCCACCACCACGACCTTGGTCTTGGCCATCGTTGGCCTCCTCAGAACAAATCGATGGAGCCGCCGCTGCTGGCGACGGGCTGCACCTTCTGGATCGCTGCCTTGTCCTGCTGGACCAAGGCATCCGTGTTGGTCGGGGCCAAGCGTTTCACCATCGCCTTGCCGCTGGCCGGCAGGAAGCAGACCTTGCGCGGGTAGACGTCCATCACGTCCTTGGACACGATGGGAATGCGCTCCAGCTTCAGGTAGTCGATGACGAAGTTGGTGTTGCGCTCGCCGACGTTGATCGAGTTCATGCCCGAGATGACCGCGCCGCCGCCAAAGATCTTGGCTTCCATGCGCGCCTTGCTGGCGCCACGCTTCATCATCTCGTTGATCAGCAGTTCCATCGCGAACGAGCCGTAGCGGCCCGAGTCGCCGTTGCCCTCGGGCAGCATGAAGTGGTTCATGCCGCCGACCTTGGCCACCCGATCCCACAGGCAGGCCGCAATGCACGAGCCCAGCGTGGTCATGACCAGCAAGTCCTCCTGGTCGACGAAATACTCGCCCGGCAGGATCTTCACGGCCGCGTTCTTGAAATGCGCGTCGTAGAAGAAGAACGAGGCCTCGCCCTGCTTGCGCGGCTGGGCTTTGAGTTGGTTGACCTTGGCGACCGCGACGGGGTTGCCGATGCCGATGGTCGCCGCGGAAGCGAATGGCGTGCTCATGCTCAGACCCGTTCGTAGATGGTTTTGCCGCGCAGCTTGAACAGGTCGCGGGACTCGGTGAAGTTCTCCGAGTGGCCCACGAACAGGAGGCCGCCCGGCCGCATGACGCGGTGAATGCGCTCCAGCACCTTGCGCTGCGTGGGGCCGTCGAAATAGATCATCACGTTGCGGCAGAACACCATGTGGAAAGGGTCACCCAGCTGCCACTGCGCGTCCATCAGGTTCAGCGGGCGGAAGTCCACCCAGCGCTGCAGCTCGGGCTTGACGCGGATCTTGCCGCTGTTGGCGCCGGTGCCGCGCATGAAAAAGGTCTTCAGCCGCGTCGCGTCCAGGCCCCGCGAATCGGCGTTGTAGACGCCGCGTTTGGCGGTGGCCAGCACATTGGTGTCGATGTCGCTGGCCACCAGTTGCACCGAAGCGCCGGCGCCCAGCGCCTCGCTGCAGGTCATCAGGATGGAGTAGGGCTCCTCACCGGTCGACGCCGCGCAGCACCAGATGCGCACCTGCTTGCCTACAAACGGCTTGAGGTCGTCCTTTAACGCGTGGAAATGGTGGTCCTCGCGGAAGAACGAGGTCAGGTTTGTCGTCAGGCAGTTGACGAACTCCTGCCACTCGGCCGCACCGCTGGGGCCCGTGCTGGCCTCCAGCCATTGCAGGTAGCTCGCGAAGCTCTTGTGTCCGGTCTCGCGCAGGCGGCGCGACAGCCGGCTGTAGACCATCGCATGCTTGCCGTCATGCAGGCTGATGCCGGCATGCTTGTAGATCAGCTCGCGGACGCGATCGAAGTCCGCCTTGCTGAAGCTGAACTCGTGGTCGAGCGATTCGGTGCCGGAGGCGAGTTCGGGTGCGGGCATGTCTCGTGAGTCAGATTTGTGGGTGCTCGCAGCAGTTCTGGCGTTGGCGCGCCGATTCTGCACCGCAGGGGCGTTGTACGGCTTGGGTCCGGTCCAGCATAGTGCAAACAGGCCGCAGGAACGTGCCTGTTTCACGACCTGGCCCCGGGGAGGCCGCTGCTAGACTGACTTGGGCCCAAAATCCGGCCCCCGCCGCATTGCACATCCCCTTGGAACCCCTCTTGCCCGCACCGCACCCGACTGAAGCCCGCGCGCTCGCGCTGGATCAGGCCCTGCAGCTGCTGCAGCAGGCCGGTGCGCTGCTCCCGGACGAGGCCCCGTACAGCACGCCTTGGCTGCAGGCCGTCATCGATGCGCTGTGCGACCTGTCCAGCAAGGACGCGCTGACCGGCCTGGTCAACCGCCGCAGCTTCGAGATGGCACTGGCCCGCGAGGTCGACCGCGTCGCACGCTCCGGTGAGGCGGCGCTGCTGCTGATGCTGGACATCGACCATTTCAAGGCCGTCAACGACACCCACGGCCATGGCGCCGGCGACCAGGTCATACGTGCCGTTGCTCAGGCGGTCGCGCAGACCGTGCGGCCCATGGACCTTGTTGCTCGCGTGGGCGGCGAGGAGTTCGCCATCATCCTGCCCAACTGCGCGCCGCATGTGGGCCTGGCCGTCGCCGAGCGCGTGCGCGAGCGCGTGTCCGAGCTGAGCATCGAGGTTTCGCCGGGCCAGATGCTGGGCGTCACGGTCAGCCTGGGTGGTGCATTCGCGCCCCAGTGGGTGCGTTCCTCGCCGCTGCTGTGGATGGAGCGCACCGACCGCCAGCTCTACCGCGCCAAGGCCGAGGGGCGCAACCGCGCCTGCCTGGAGCCGCAGATCGACTCCCTGGTCAGTGCCGAAGAAAAGGGTATGTTGTTCGCCACCCTGAATTCAGATTCGCAACAGGACTTGCCATGAGCACGACCCACGATCCTGCTGCTCCCCGCCCGGTGCGCGCCGGCGCCCGCACGCTGGCCGTCACGAGCGGCAAGGGTGGCGTCGGCAAGACCTTCGTCACCGCCAACCTCGCCGCGGCACTGGCCGCGCGCGGGCAGAAGGTGCTGGTGCTGGACGCCGACCTGGGCCTCGCCAACCTCGACGTGGTGCTGAACCTGCACCCCAAGCTGACGTTGCACGACGTCTTCACCGAGAAGGCCACGCTGGAGCAGGCCATCCTGCCCGCGCCGGGCGGCTTCAGCGTGCTGCTGGCCGGTTCGGGCATGGTGGAGTATTCGCGCCTGACGCCCGAGGTGCGCGACAAGCTGCTGCACATCATCGACCTGGTGAAGCCGCGCTTCGACTGGGTGCTGCTGGACACCGGTGCAGGCATTTCCGACGTGGTGCTGTATGCCATCTCGCTGGCCACCGACGTGCTGGTGGTGGCCACGCCAGAGCCCACGTCGCTGACCGATGCCTACGCCACCATCAAGGTGCTGGCCACGCAGCAGGAGCGCCGCCACGTGGGGCTGGTCGTCAACCAGGCCAACCGCGTGGGCGAGGGCAAGCTCATCTGCAGCCAACTGCAGCAAGTGCTGCAGCGCTTTGTGGGGGCGGCGCCGGGGCAGAACTTCCGGCTGGAGCTGCTGGCCGAGGTCAAGGCCGATGTGGCTGTCAAGCAGGCGGTGCTGAAGCGCCAACTGATGTTGGAGCATTACCCCGGCTGCGACGCCGCCCAGGCCATCAAGGCGCTCGCCTCCAAGCTCCTTGGCTGATTCCCCCACCACCGCTTTTGAATGGGTCGGCGGCGAGGCGCGCGTGCGCGAACTCGTCGATCGCTTCTACGACCTGATGGACCTGGAGCCGGCTTATGCGCGGCTGCGCGCGGCGCATGGCGACGCGCTGGACAGCGCCCGCGACAAGTTGTTCTGGTTCCTGTGCGGCTGGCTGGGCGGGCCGGACCACTACGTCAGCCGCTTCGGTCATCCGCGCCTTCGGGCGCGGCACCTGCCGTTCCGCATCGGCATCGCCGAGCGCGACGAATGGCTCGCGTGCATGGCGCAGGCCATGCAGGAAACCGGGGTGGACCCGGCCCTGCAGGCCCGGCTGGCCGAGTCCTTCGCGGGCACGGCCGACTGGATGCGCAACGTTTAGTCCAGCCTGAACGCGAAGTCCTGCTGGAAGCTCGCGTCGCCCTGGCACTGGTAGCCGGCCAGCGCGGCCTCCACCGAGCGCTGCAGCGAGCGCCGGGTCTTGCCGTCCAGTGCGCCTTGCGCCACGCGGAAATCGCTGCTGACCACGCGGCCGCCGCGCACGGCGGCCACCACCTGCAGCACCGCTTCTCCGCTCCAGTTGACGGCGGGCACCTCGGGCTTGGGCATGACGGAGCAGACGGCGCCCGGCGTGCTGATCAGCGGCTTGGCCACGCCGGGCGGCACCGCCGCCTCGACGGTTCGCACCGGGCCGGTGGGCTGCGGCGTCGAATGGGGCTGCAGGGGGACGGCCGCGATCAAGGCCGGCTCGGCGGGCGCCTCGACGAACTCGAGAGGCGCCGGCACTTCCATCCGCGGCGCGGCGAACCGAGGCTCGGACGCCGGCAGCGGCTCCAGGCGTGGCGGCGGCTCCTTGATGTCGGGCGGCAGCGGCTTCAGCGTGGTGATTTCCGGTGGCCGGGCCGGCGGTCGGATCAGCCCGGCGCTCAGCGCATAGATGCCTGCTAGATGCAGGGCAACGACCAGACCTATGCCCATGTAGCGGGCGGGCGCGGGGGATTGGCGGCTCAGGTTCATGGGCTCTCCTCGGTGGTGGCTGGGAAACCTTTCGCGCGCTGCGGCGGCTGATGCTGCCCAGGCTACTCCCGCCTAACGCGCAAGGTCAATGGCGTGGCGCCGCGTCGGTGGAATGCGACGCGCCAGCGCGCCGACAGGCGCTGTCAGGCTTGCGTCAGGGCGTGCCGTTGAGCAGCACGATGAGCGCGCCCGCTCCGCCGTCGCTGGCGCGGGCCTGCACGAAGGCCAGCACTTCGTGCTTCTGCACCAGCCAGCGGCGCACGCGGCCCTTCAGCACCGGCTCGCGGCCCGGCGAGCCATGGCCCTTGCCGTGCACCACGCGCACGCAGCGCAGGCCGCGGCGGGCGCTGTCGTGGATGAACAGGCCCAGCGCCTCGCGCGCGGCATCGCGGCGCAGGCCGTGCAGGTCCAGCTGTGCCTGCAGAGCCCAGTGACCGCGGCGCAGTTTGCGCACCACTTCGAGCGAGATGCCTTCGCGGCGGAAGCTCAGGGTCTCGTCGGTGTCCAGCAGCGTGTCGATGTCGATCTCGTCGGACAGCGCCTGCAGCAGCACGGCACGCTCGTCGGCCTCGCGTTGGCGCGGCTCCGGTGCCGGCTGCTCGCGGTCGTGGATGACGCGGTTCGTGCTGCGCAGCGGGCTGACGGGGCCGACCGTCAGCTCGAAGACGCGGCGCTCCTGTTCGGCCAGCCGCAGCGCCGCGGCGAGGCGCTCGCGTTCGATTTCGGCGGCCAATCGGGCCGCCGCCATTTCGCGGGCCAGTGGCTTCAGGTCGGCCAGGCTGCGGACGACCTTGGTCACAAAAGACCCCGCTCGGCGAACGACACCACCTCGCTCGCGCCTACGACGAGGTGGTCCACCACGCGCACGTCCACCAGTGCGAGCGCCTGGACGAGCTGACGCGTCAGCAACTCGTCCGCCTTGGACGGCTCGGGATGGCCGCTTGGATGGTTGTGCGCCAGGATGGCCGCGCCGGCGCCCAGCGCCAGCGCGCGCTTGACGACCTCGCGCGGGTGCACCGTCGTCGATGTCAGCGAGCCCTGGAACAGCGTCTCCATCGCGATGAGCTTGAGCTGTGCGTCGAGGAACAGCACGGCAAACACCTCGTGGCCCAGCCCGCCCAGTTGCAGCCGCAGGTAGGTCTTCACGGTGTCCGAGTCGGTCATGGCCGGTTTCTCGGCCAGTTGCTGATTCAGCGAGCGCCGCGCGATCTCCAGCACGGCGGCGATCTCGGCGCGCTTGGCCGGGCCAAGGCCCTTCACCTTGCCGAGGTCCTGCACGCTGGCCGCCAGCAGCCCCGCCCAGCCGCCGAAGCGATCCAGCAGCCCCTGGGCCAGCTGCAGCACCGGCATGCCTTTCATGCCGGTGCGCAGCAGCAGCGCCAGCAGCTCGGCGTCCGCCAAAGCTTGCGGGCCGCGGGCGAGCAGCTTCTCGCGCGGGCGGGCGTCGGGGGGCAGATGGGTCAGCGACATAAAATCGGCCGCAGTCTAGCCAAGCGTTTGCTTCCCCCTCGCATGAACCCCATCCAGGCCGGGTCCTTCCTGACTCTGCATTACCGGCTTTCGGGCCCGGACGGCGCCGACATCGTCAACACCTTTGACGACAAGCCCGCCACGCTGTCCATCGGCGCCGGGCAGCTGTCGCCCGCCATCGAGGCGCGCCTCATCGGCCTGCCCGAGGGCGCCCACGAGCGCTTCACGCTGGCGCCCGGCGAGGCCTTCGGTGAGCGCAACCCCGAGCTGCTGCAGCGCGTGAAGCTCAACCTGCTGCGCCAGCTCGGCGACCCGGACGAGACCTACCACGTCGGCGATGTCGTGCAGTTCCCCGGCCCGGACGGGCAGGGCGGCTATGCCGGCGTCGTGCGTGAACTGGGTGACGAGGCGCTGCTGTTCGACTTCAACCACCCGCTCGCTGGCCAGCCGGTCAGCTTCGAGGTGCAAGTGATCGGGGTGCTGTGATGAATGCCGTCGTGCACCCGCAGGAAGTGCTGCTGGCCGAGCCTCGTGGTTTCTGCGCCGGCGTGGACCGCGCCATCGAGATCGTCGAGAGGGCGCTGGTCAAGTTCGGCGCGCCCATCTATGTGCGCCATGAGATCGTGCACAACACCTACGTCGTCAACGACCTGAAGTCGCGTGGCGCCATCTTCATCGAGGACCTGGCCGAGGTGCCGGCCGGCGCGACGCTGGTGTTCAGCGCCCACGGCGTCAGCCAGGAGGTGCGCCGCGAGGCCACCGCGCGCGGCTTCCAGATCTTCGATGCGACCTGCCCGCTGGTGACCAAGGTGCATGTCGAGGTGGCCAAGCTGCACCGCGAGGGTTTCGAGTTCATCATGATCGGCCACAAGGGCCACCCCGAGGTCGAGGGCACGATGGGCCAGCTGTCGGACGGCATCTTCCTCGTCGAGGAGGTCGAGGATGTGGCCAAGGTGCGGGTGAGGGACCCGGCCAAGCTCGCCGTCGTCACGCAGACCACGCTGAGCGTGGACGACGCGGCCGAGATCCTGGCCGAGGTGAAGCGCGTGTTCCCACAGGTGCGCGAGCCCAAGCAGCAGGACATCTGCTACGCCACACAGAACCGCCAGGACGCCGTCAAGGTGCTGGCGCCGCAGGTGGACGTGGTCATCGTCGTCGGCAGCCCCACCAGCTCCAACAGCAACCGCCTGCGCGAGCTGGCCGAGCGCCTGGGTACGCCGGGGTACATGGTGGACGCCGCTGAAGATCTGAAGGCCGAGTGGCTGGAAGGGCGCCCGCGCGTGGGCCTGACGGCCGGCGCCTCGGCGCCCGACGTGCTGGTGCAGGCCGTCATCGACCGCCTGCGTGCGCTGGGCGCGACGACCGTGCGCAGCCTGCCTGGCGTGGAGGAGCATGTGCGCTTCCCGCTGCCCATGGGGCTGGGCGACAAGTCCATGGCCGAGGTGAGCGCCTCACGATCTTGAAGCCGGTGCTTCCAGCTTCCGGCGGCGCCTGACATCGGCGCCGCTTTCGTATTCGATTTGAAGGACACCCATGCTTGACATCACCCAGCTGCGCAAGGACCTCGATGCCGTCATCGAGCGCCTGAATGCGCGCAAGACCCCGCAGCCCTACCTCGACGTGGAGCGCTTCAAGGCGCTGGAAGCCTCTCGCCGTGCCGTGCAGACCCGCACCGAGGAGCTGCAGGCCCGCCGCAACAGCCTGTCCAAGCAGATCGGCATGGCCAAGGGCAAGGGCGAGGACGCTTCGGCGCTGATGGCCGAAGTGGGCGGCATCGCCGACGAACTGAAGGCCGGCGCCGAGCGGCTGGACGCCATCCAGATCGAGCTGAACGACCTGCTGATGGGCGTTCCCAACCTGCCCGACGCCAGCGTGCCGACTGGTGCGGACGAGACGGGCAACGTCGAGGTGCGCCGCTGGGGCCAGCCGCGCACCTTCGACTTCGATGTCAAGGACCACGTGGACCTCGGCGCCCCGCTGGGCCTGGATTTCGAGACCGGCGCCAAGCTGTCGGGCTCGCGCTTCGCCTTCCTGAAGGGCCCCGCCGCCCGCCTGCACCGCGCGCTCGCGCAGTTCATGCTGGACGTGCAGACCGCCGAGCACGGCTACACCGAGTGCTACACGCCCTACATCGTCAACCGCGAGATCCTCGAAGGCACGGGCCAGTTGCCCAAGTTCAAGGAAGACATGTTCTGGGTGCTGCGCGGCGGCGACGGCGAGCAGGTCGAGCAGTACCTGATCTCCACGTCGGAAATCTCGCTGACCAACACCGTGCGCGAGAGCGTGCTGAAGGCCGAGGAGCTGCCGGTCAAGCTGACGGCGCACAGCCCCTGCTTCCGCTCCGAAGCCGGTTCTGCCGGCCGCGAC
>CBFGPX010000197.1:0-8231 GCA_965650725.1 uncultured Comamonadaceae bacterium
CGTGGGCTTGGTCGCCGCTCGACGCATCCCAACGCCGCGCGAACACCGGTCCGCCGTTCCAGGTGGCGTAGAAGCGCTTCTGCTTCCACGACACGTAGATGCGGTGAGACAGGAAGTAGTCCAGCCCGATCAGCATGTCCTGCCCATTCAGCGCGACGTCGTCGATCATCAGGCGGTTGTTGGCGATCTTCTCGCCCCCCAGCTCGAACGACTCGATCAGCGCCGTCCACGACCGCACGCGGCCCTGGCCTCCACCGCCGACGCTGCCCAGCGGCGTCATGTCCTCCTGCAGCACGCCGGCCCGCCGCGCCGCGCGGTACTCCAGCGCCGTGTAGGGCGCCCCGGTGTCCAGCATGGCCAGCACCGTCCTGCCGTTGATCTGCGTCTGCACGCGGATGGGCGGCATGGACTGGTGCGAGGACACCTCCAGCGGGGCCTCGATCACCGGCGCATCGCCTGCCCAGTAGGCGCGGTGCGTCTGGTCGCAGTCGCCCTTGGGAAAGATCATGCGCACCATGCCATGGGCCAGGTCGAACTCCATGTCCGTCCTGGACAGGAAATTGCGGCCCAACAGCCCGCCGATGCCGGAACCCAGTTCGCTGAGGCCCACCAGGAACTCGATGTCCGACATCGGCAGCCCCTCCAGCATGACCTGCCTCACCGTCGCACGGCTGACCTCCATGCGGCCGCCATAGCCACTGACGGTGAACCCGTGCGGCAGCGGCCGGCGTTCGAGGGCCAACTGCGTCGCCGTGGCCTCCGTCAGCATGCTGTAGAAGCCGCCGGTATCCACCAGCATGCGCACGTCCACGCCGTCGAGCTTGACCGTCACGACCGGCCGCTGGTTGATGAGCTGCACCGGCAGCTCCAGCGCCTGCAGCTTGCATTGCGCCCGGGCGGGCATGCCGGCCAGCAGCACGGCACACAGCGCCACCGCCTGCCACGCACCTTGGATGAGGCCCTGTCTTCGTGTCACTGCGCCCTCGGGTTCTGATGTGATGGCGCCGGACTCTAACCGTCATCCTCCACGGCAACACCGAGGGCCGAGCCGGAATATTCCCGCCCGCTCAGGCCAGCCCGGACTTGTCCAGCCCGAAGGCCTTGTCGCGCGAACCCGGCGCCATGCGAAAGGCCACGTTCATGCGGTTCCAGCCGTTGATGGCGGCGACGCGCCAGCTCAGCTCGGACAGCTCCTGCTCGCCGAAGTGCTCGCGCGCCTCGGCATAGGCGGCGTCGGAGATGCCCTCGGGCGCGATGCGCGTCAGCGCCTCGGTCCAGGCCAACGCCGCCCGTTCGCGCGGCGTGAACAGCGGCGACTCGCGCCAGATGGCCACGTGGTGCAGGCGCAGCTCGCGCTCGCCGTGGATCCTGGCCTGCTTGACGTGCATGTCCAGGCAGAAGGCGCAGCCGTTCAGCTGCGAGGCGCGGATGTCGATCAGCAGGGCCAGCGTCTCGTCGAGGCGGAAGGCCATGCTGAAGTCCAGGTACTTCTTGGAGAGGGTGGCCGACTGGCTGAAGTAGTCGATGCGGGTGTCGCTCATGATGCGGTCCTGTCTTGAGGGTTGAGAGAAGTTGAAGCGCTCCTCCTCAAGACGGGACAGCCCGCGGGTTTGTGACCTCAGCCGGCCAACTTTCTCTCAATCGCCCGCAGCTTGTCCGGGTTGCGCTGGATGTAGAGCGCACCCAGCCGCCCCGCGTCCTGGGCCGGGGCCAGCGCGATGGTCTGCACCAGGCGGCCGTCCGTCTGGTCGATGACGAGGCAGCCCGGCAAGCCGTTGACCTGCGCTGCCACCAGGCGCCAGCTCTTGCTGGCGGGCAGTTGCGCAAAGCCGATGAAGACCTGCGCGATGCGCTCGCCACCCTGCAGCGGCTTCGGTACGGCGCTGACCTTGCCGCCGCCGTCGGCCAGCATGACGGCGTCCTCGGTCAGCAGCCGCGTCAGCGCCGACACGTCCTGGCTGCGCACGGCCGTCATGAAGGCCTCGACCAGCCGGTCGGCCTCCTCCTTGGCCACCTCGCGGCGCGCGTAGTCGGCCTTGACGTGCTTGCGCGCGCGGCTGATGAGCTGGCGGCAGCTCGCCTCGCTGCGGTCCAGGTGGCGGGCGATCTCGTCGTAGTCCAGGTCGAACACGTCGTGCAGCAGGAAGGCGGCGCGCTCCAGGGGTGAGAGACGCTCCAGCGCCAGCAGGAAGGCGATGGACACATCCTGCGCGAACTCGGCCTGCTTCTCGGGGCCGGGCGCCCAGCCGAACAGCGCCTCGTCCTCCAGCAGCGGCTCCGGCAGCCACACGCCCACGTAGTGCTCGCGCCGCGCGGTGGCGGAGCGCAGCTGGTCCAGGCACAGATGGGTCACCAGCCGCGACAGGAAGGCGCCCTCGTGCTGCACGGTGGCTTCGTCCACCTCGGCCCAGCGCAGCCAGGCCTCCTGCACGATGTCCTCGGCCTCGGCACGCGAGCCCAGCATGCGATAGGCCAGCGCGCGCAGGCGACGGGCATGGTCACGGTCGAAGCGGCGGGCGCGGTCGGTGGGGCTGGAGGCGGTCGTCATGTCGGTGGCTCAGGTGGCAACGGATCATGACGGAGCAGCCCCGCGGTTTGTGACATCGCTTCGCGGCACCGGCCCCTGGCTGCCGCCGGCTCAGGCCCGCCCCGGCCGGGACAGCGCCAGCATGGCGACGACGCCCAGCGCGCCGGCCACGGCATAGGCCGCCACGCTCGCCGGCCGCGCGTCGCCGCTCAGCCCCAGCACGTCCAGCGCCGCGACACCGGTGCCCTGCAGGTTCAGGTACAGGCCAAACAGGAAGAGCGCAAGAAAGCTGCGCGAGCCCTGCGTCAGCCGGCCCAGCAGCGCCGCCGCCATGCTGAGGAACAGCAGGCCCGCCACGCAGGCGGCAGCGCTCAGCGGCGCGTCCCACACCCAGCGCGCCAGCGCCGGAGCGCTCACCAGCAAACCCAGCCCGAAGGCCGCCAGCCACAGGCGCCAGCCGCGCTCGGTCACGCCGCCCGGCACGGCGCTGGCCAGAGCCTGTGTGCCGCTTTGCAGGTCACGCGAGCTGACGTCGGCCACCGCGATGCCCCAGGCGGCCAGCGCCACCGCCAGCACGCCCGTCAGCGCATCGCCGGGCACGAAGGCGGACGCGGTGCCGCCCCCCAGCATGACCAGCGCTAACAGCGGCTGACTCAGCAGCAGCAAACCCACATCGGCCAGCCAGCGACCCGTCACGCCAGGAAAGCGCGCGCTCAGCGGCAGCACCAGGCCCAATGCCCGCGAGAACGGTCGCATCAGCGGGCGCAACAGCCACTGCAGCGCCAGCACGGCGCGCCAGCGACCCGCAGGGTTGCGCAGCTTCACGCGGTCCGGCGCATAGCGGTGGAAGCACAGCACGGCAGGCACCAGCGGCAGCAGCGCCAGCATCATGGAGCCCAGCCGCAGCGCCACCAGCTCGCGGCTCCACAGGCCTTCGGGCATGTGCAGCAGTGGCAAGGTGGCGTCGAACGGGCCGCCGCCGACCTGCACGTGGGTCACGTCCATCAGGCGGCTCAGGCTCACCAGCAGCGGCGACACGCCCTGGATGTCGAACACCTGCCAGCCGCTCAGCTGGATGCTGCCCTGGGCCAGCGACGCGGGGATGAAGGCGAACTGCGCCATCCACAGCAGCCAGTACAGCAGGTCGCCGCGCTTGCCCATCAGCGGCGCCCAGGCATCGGACAGCACGGCCAGGCTGGCACACAGCATCAAACCCGGCGCGAGACCCAGCGTCAGCATCTGCAGGTAGGGCAGCGGCTGCAAGGGCCCCTCGCCGCGCACCCACTGCAGCACCCAGACGGTCAGCATGACGACGGCGCCCATGGACATCAGAAAGCCGAACGCCCCCAGCCAGCGCGCGCCCAGCAGCTGCGTGTTGGTCACCGGCGCTGCCGCCAGAACGCCGGCGCAGCCCCAGCGCAGGTCCTCCTGGCTGCGTCCGCGGGCGAGGTAGAAGCCCGCAAGGCCAAACAGCAGCGACGCGATCAGCGTGGTTGCGAACGCCAGCGCCTGGCTCTCGTAGGCCACGCGCTGCTTGTGCACCACCATCATGGCCGAGCCGCTGCCGGGGTCCAGCACCATCAGCCAGCTCAAGCCCACCACGGCCAGCAGGATGACCAGGGTGCTGGCGCGGCGGCTGCGCAGCCGCCACTCGTTCAACACCAGGGCCAGGAATGGCGCGGCGTTCATGCGGCCACCCGCGCATCGGCATAGCGCTGAGCCATCAGCGCTTCCTCCAGGCTGGGCTGCACGGGCTGCGCCTCGGCGAACGGCCGCTTGGGATGGACCATGCGTACCTGTACTCGCCCGCCCTGCGGCTGGGCATGCAGCACCCGCAGATGCTGGCGCAGCGCCTCGTAGTCGGCCGGTGCGAGCGATGCGGTCCAGACCTGGCCGGCCGCGCGTGCCAGCACCGCCTCCGGTGTCTCGAAGGCCACGAGCCGCCCCTGGCGCAGGACGGCCAGGTGGGAGGCCATGTTCTCGACGTCCGACACGATGTGCGTGGACACGATGACCAGCCGCCGCCGCCCCAGGTCGCCCAGCAGGTGCCGAAAGCGCAGCCGCTCCTCGGGATCCAGGCCCGCGGTGGGCTCGTCGACGATGAGCACGTCGGGGTCGTTCAGCAGCGCCTGCGCGATGCCCAGCCGCTGGCGCATGCCGCCCGAGAAGCCGATGGCCGGCCGGTGCGCCTGCTCGTGCAGGTTCACCAGCTCCAGCAGCTCTTGCAGCCGGCGCCCGTCGCGCACGCCCTTCAGCGCCGCGAAGTACTGCAGGAACTCCAGCGCCGTCAGGTGCGGATAGACGCCGAAGTCCTGCGGCAGATAGCCCAGGCGCCGGCGCATCAGCTCGGGCCTGGCGACGATGTCCTCGCCGTCCAGCAGGATGCGGCCGCTGGTGGGTGGCGTCAGCGTCGCCAGCATCTGCATCAGCGTGCTCTTGCCCGCGCCGTTGTGGCCGATGAGGCCCACGACGCCGGGCTGCAAGTCCAGCGTCACGCCGTCGACGGCGTTCAACTTTCCAAAGCTCTTGATGACGTTCTGAATCTGCAACATGGCCACCTCCTGTTGTGCGTTGGAGCGCAGGTTAGGCAAGCGGCCAGACGCCGCAAACGCGCATCCGACAGACCGTCGGGCGCGCGGCTCAGGCGGGCGAAAGCGTGGTCTGGGCGTTCGGAGCGTCAGCGCCGCAGCGGCTGCAGCAGTGCACGCAGATCGTTGTGGTCCAACTCATGCATCAGGGCCAGCAGGCGCCCGATCCGGCCCTTGGGAAAACCTTCGCGCGCGAACCATCCCAGGTAGCTGCCAGGAAGATCGGCGAGCAGCGTGCCCCGGTGCTTGCCGAACGGCATCTCGGTGGTGACGAGCTTCAGGAGGTCTTCGGGATTCATGGCCTACTCGCAGACCGACACGTCGATGCCACGGTGGCCCGTGCGCGCCTCGATGGCGCTGGCCGCGCGCTTGAGGCGCCCCATCCAGCGGCGCACCGACCCATCCGGCATGCGCTCTTCGCGCACGCACAGCTGGGGGTCGATGGCCATGGCCATGCGCTCCTCGGCCGAGGGGCGGGGCGAATTGGCGCGCGGGTCCTGCGTGGCCGGATGGGCCAGCGCACCGCGCAGCACCTCCCGGGAAGGCTTGAGCACCAGCGGCGCCGCGACCGGCGGACCGGCAGGAGCAGCCGGGCCCGTTCCTGCCGCCGCAGGCGCCGCGGTGGCTTCGCCCTGCGTCGACTCGCCCTGCGAAAGCGGCTCCGGCGCCGCCACGATCACCGGCCGCACCTCCACAGGCCGAGCCGCAGGCGGCGCGGGCCGCTCGGCGGCGGCGGGCTGCGCGGGCAAGGGCAACAGCCGCACAACGGTCCGCCACGGCAGCGACGCGGGCTCCCGGCCCGCCAGCGAGCGCCAGAGCAGCCAGACCGCCACGCCGTGCACCAGCAGCACCAGCACCATGCCGGCGGCGCGCGAGGTCCGCAGGCGCATCAGGCCTTGAGCCGGCAGCCCACGCCCGCCTGCGTCACCGGCCCTCGCGGCAGGTCGGGGCGGGCTTCTCGCGTCCTGCGCAGTTTGGCCATGTGCACGCGGAGCGTCGGGACGGCGGTGGGGGTCGCTCAGAGCCACTTCAGGCGCTTGAAGCGCCAGTACAGCGCACCACTGACCAACGCGATGGTGCCCAGCGCCATCGGGTAGCCGAAGGCCCATCTCAGCTCGGGCATCTTCTCGAAATTCATGCCCCAGATGCCGGCCAGCGCGGTGGACGCCGCAAAGATGGCGGCCCAGGCGGCCAGGCGCTTGGTGACGAGGGACTCGTCGATGGTGACCAGCGTCAGGTTCACCTGCGTGGCGGCGATGATGGTTTCGCGCGCCGCGTCGATGCTGGCCTGGATGCGCACCAGGTGATCGTAGACGTCGCGGAAGTAGTCCTGCATGGCCTTGCAGACCATGGGCACGCGGCCGCCCTGCAGCCGGCCGGCCACGTCCATCAGCGGCGTGACGGCGTGGCGCAGCGTCACCAGCCGCTGCTTCAGCGCGAACAGTTTCTGCACCACGGCCTCGCGGTCCTGGCGGGGCTGGAACATGGTGGACTCCAGCGCCTCCAGCTCGGCCTCGATGGCCTCCATCAGCGGCAGGTAGCGGTCCACCACCGCGTCCATCAGCGCATACAGCACGAAGCCCGGCCCCTGGCGCAGCAGTTCGGGCTCCTGCTCGGCACGGCCGCGCACGCCGAGAAAGCCCTGCTGGCTGCGATGCCGCACCGACACGGCGAAACGCGGCCCCACGAAGACGTGCACCTCGCCCACCTCCAGCCCCTCGGGGCCGGTCTCGATCAGGTGCATGGCCGCGAAGGTGATGTCGCCGTACTCCTCCAGCTTGGGCCGCTGGTGGCCCTTGCGGGCGTCCTCGACGGCCAGCGGCGGCAGATCCAGCTCGTGCCGCAGCAACTGCAGCTCCTCGTCGCTGGGGTCACGCAGCGCGATCCAGACGAAGCCCGAGGTGCGCTCCAGCGCCTCGGACACGTCCGGCAGGCTGGGCTCGGCCACGATGCGGCCGTCCTCGTACACGGCGCTGTTGATCAGCATGGGGCTTGGTTCCGGTTCATGGGCCGCCGGTCATCGTCGCACGCGCCAGCGCCTGGCTCCGGGCCGGGCGCGCTTCAAGACTTGCCGATGGCGAGTTGCGTGATGTCGATGCCGCGCTCCCGCGCGATGGCCTCCAGCACCGGCAGCAGCGGGCCCAGCTTCTCGTCCAGCGCGTCGCGCACGGTGTCGACGACGACCTGCGTGCTGCGCTCGATCTCGATGTGGATGGCGTCGCCCACCACCTTGTCGCCGAAGGTGGTCATGCGCAGCGTCTCGGGGATGAGCCAGACCTCGAACCAGCCCGAGCCGTCGCGCTCGCGCTGCGCCTCGGCCACGGTCAGGCTGCAGCCGTTGACACCGATATAGCCCTTGGCGAACACATAGCGCATCCACGGCGCCGGCAGCGCGAAGCGGATGGCGTGGTTGTTGTCGGGCTTGCGGATCTCGGCGATGCGGGCCGACACATCAACGTGGCCGGACAAAGGATGGCCGCCGATCTCGACGCCCTCCTTGGCCGCGCGCTCCACGTTCAGGCCCGAGCCGACCTGCAGGCCGCCCAGCGTCGTCAGGTTCAGTGTCTGCGCCATCACGTCGAAGCTGGCCACGCCGGGCGACGGCCGCTCGGTGACGGTGAGGCACACGCCGTCGCAGGACACGCTGGCGCCGATGGCCAGTTCGTCGTCGAAGCCCTCGGGAAACTTCAGGTTCAGCGTGTGCAGGCCCTCGCGGGCCTCGATGGATGCGACGCGGGCAACGCCCTGGACAATGCCTGTGAACATGGAAAACAGGCTCCCGCAGGAGCCTTGAGAATGGAGTCGGTCCAGCTTACCAGCTGACCTCGCGGTCCGGCGTCGCACCGATCTTGTGGATGGACAGGTCGGCGCCCTCGAACTCCTGCTCGGCGTCCAGCCGCAGACCCACGAACTGGCGGATCAGCCCGTAGACGACGAAGCCGCCGGCCAGCGCCCAGCACACACCGGCCACGGTACCGACCAACTGCGCGCTGAAGGACACACCGCCCAGCCCGCCCAGCGCCTGCTGGCCGAAGATGCCGCAGGCGATGCCGCCCCAGGCGCCGCACAGGCCGTGCAGCGGCCAGACGCCCAGCACGTCGTCGATCTTCCAGCGG
>CBFGPX010000198.1:0-8221 GCA_965650725.1 uncultured Comamonadaceae bacterium
CGCCCAGCACCTGGGAGCGGCAGCTGCGGCTGGCGGCCGTGGCCTCCTACGGCGGCATCCAGGGCCACAGCCTGCGCGTGGGCGCCGGGCATGACGACCTCGACATGTACCGCACGCGGGAGCTGAAGAACTTCACCATCATCGCCAGCGGCCCCGCCACCGGCGTGCCCGTGCCGTTGCCCAGCGGCCAGCTGGAGACCTTCCCGGCCTCGGAGTCCTTCGTCGAGCCGCACCGGCGCACGGTCAGCTATGTGTACGCGCAGGACGAATGGAGCCTGGCCAAGGACTGGACGCTGACGGCCGGCGTGCGCCACGACCGCTATTCCGACTTCGGCAGCACGACCAACCCGCGCGCGGCGCTGGTGTGGGACGCCCACCTGGACCTGACCGTCAAGCTGCTGTACGGCCGCGCCTTCCGCGCGCCGGCCTTCACCGAGCAGTACAGCATCAACAACCCGGTCATCCGCGGCAACGCCGCGCTCCAGCCCGAGAAGATCAGCACGCTGGAGACGGCGTTCTCGTGGCAGGCGCGGGCGGACCTGCAGCTCAACCTGAGCCTGTTCCGCTACGACATGAAGGACATCATCCGCACCACCGACACCGGCGGCGGCACGGCCCAGTTCAACAACATCGGCGCGCAGCACGGCACCGGCCTGGAGCTGGAGGCGCAGTGGGACGTGTCGCGCCAGCTGCGGCTGAGCGGCAACCTCGGGCTGCAGCGCGCCATCGAGGACACGACCGGCACGGACGCGGGCTATGCGCCGCGCCGCAAGCTCAACGTCCGCGCCGACTGGAGCGTCGCGAACGGCTGGCTGCTGAGCGGCCAGCTCAACCACGTGGCCGACCGCCGGCGCGCCGCCGGCGACGCGCGCGCGCCCATCGCCGACTACAGCACCGCCGACCTGACGCTGCGCACCGGCCAGGACCGCGGCAACTGGGACTTCGCGGTGTCGCTGCGCAACCTGTTCAACGCCGACGCCCGCGAGCCCAGCATGGCGCCGGGCCTGGGCCTGCCGCAGGACATCCCGCTGGCGCGGCGCTCACTCTACGTGCAGGCCGCTTACCGCCTCTGAGGCCTCGAAGCGCACCGGCAGGCTGCTGAAGCCGAACAGCACGAAGGACTGCAGCGGCTCGGCGGGCCGGCGCTCGTCCGGGCGCAGGGCGCCGAAGCGGCGCAGCAGCGTGGCGATGGCCACGCGCGCCTCCAGCCGACCCAGGCCGGCGCCCAGGCAGTAGTGGATGCCATGACCGAAGCTCAGGTGGCGGTTGGCCGTGCGGCCGATGTCGAAGCGGTCGGCGTGCGGGAAGGCGGCCTCGTCGCGGTTGCCCGACGCGTTGAAGGTCATCACCTGCTGGCCGGCCCGGATGAGCTGGCCGCCCAGCACGACGTCGCGGGTGGCACGGCGGGCGAAGAACATGAAGGGCGTGTTGAAGCGCAGCGCCTCCTCGATCGCCGCCGGCAGCAGCGCGGGGTCGGCCACCAGCCGGGCCAGCGCCTCGGGGTGCGCCAGCAGCAGCTGCAGCGTGTTGCCGATCAGGTTGGTGGTGGTCTCGAAGCCGGCGATCAGCAGCAGCCGGCAGGTGCTGGCCACCTCCTGCAGCGTCAGCTTCTCGCCCTCCACCTCGGCCGCCAGCAGGCCGCTGACCAGGTCCTGCCGGGGGCTGTCGCGGCGCGCGGCGATGAGGTCGGCCAGGTAGGCATCCAGCTCGTCGACGGCCTGCACCAGCTCGGGCGCCGGCACCTGGCCCATCAGCTCCATCTCGGCCGCGCGGATGGCGGGAATGGACCACTGCTTGAACTTGTCGCGGTCCGCCACCGGCAGGCCCAGCAGCTCGGCGATGACGGTGACCGGCAGCGCGAAGGCCAGGTCGCTGATCAGGTCCATGCGGCCGTCCGCCTCGACGCGGTCCAGCAGCTCGTCGGTGATGGCCTGCACGCCGGGCTCCAGGTCGGCGATGACCTTGGACGTGAAGGCCCGCGCCACCAGCCGGCGGTACTGCGTGTGCCGCGGCGGGTCCATGAAGACCATCATCTTGCCGTCCGACAGGTCCGACGAGAAGGTCTTGGCGTCGCCCAGCACGGTCTGGATGTCGTGGTAGCCGTAGACCTCCCACACGCCCAGCTCGGCGTTGAAGTGCACGGGGTTCGTCGCGCGCATCTGCGCGTAATGCGGATAGGGATTCATGGGGGGTGCTCAGGGTGATGAAGCGGGCCAGCGGCGCGGGGCCGGGCCTTCGTAGGCGATGTGCTCGCAGGACAGCGGGAACACCGTGCCGGCCGGCCGCTCGGCGGCCTCGATGAAGCAGGGCGACATGCCGGCCAGGAACACCGGCACCTGGAAGTGGTGCATCTCGGTGGCCGAGAAGCCCAGGTCGGCGCACAGCGCCGACATCAGCGCGGCGTAGTTCATGCGCAGCTTGGGATTGCGCGCCACCAGCAGCTGCTCGACCTCCAGCGCAATGCGCAGATGCGGCCCGCCGTCCAGCTGCAGTTCGCGGGCGATGCCCAGCACCCAGGGCAGGCGCTCGTCGACGCTGGCGATGGGCCGGCCGTAGCCGTAGATGCGGCCGCGGGCCAGCTCCGCCTCGACGAAGGCCTGCAGCGGCCCGTCGTGCCGGCGTGCGCGTATCAGCAAGTCGATGCTGCTGACGTAGGGATGGCCGCCGTAGATGGTGGCCTCCGACATCGCCAGCGCCGCTGCGATGCCCAGCCCCGGCGTGCTGCGCGCGGAAGCCGCCAGCGCCGCCGTTCGGTTGTTCCAGATGCGCGCGTCCGGATAGCTGGTGCAGACCCACAGCGCGTGCAGCAGCCGCACCTGCGCATCGCTGTGCTGGCGGCCGGTGATGCCCAGCACGTACAGCGCCATCCAGTCCTGGTGGCGCAGCTCGGCGTGCAGGTCCTGGCCACGGAACACGGCACGGCTGCCGACGAAGGCCTGGCCCGCCTGGGTCGTCATGCGGTCGGCGCTGTTGACGAGCAGTTCCGGGCCGTTCATGCCGCACCTCCCGGGTCGTTCTGCAGATCCAGCGCGAAGAACGGAAAGCTCTTGTGCCCGCGCTCGCGCTGCTCCAGCGCATGGGCCGCCGCACCGGGCAGGCGCAGCAGCAGGTGCAGCATCTCGCCCTGCTCCGGCGTGAAGCCCAGGTCGAGCAGGGCCGCGGCGGCGACGCCGGTCATGGCCAGGCCGCGGCCGGCCGCGGCCTCCAGCGGCGCGCGGCTCTGCAGCAGCCATGGCAGGCAGGCGCCGTCGCTCAGCGAGGCCAGCACCTGCAGCGCACGCTGCACGATGCCGCAGGCCTGCGCGGCGTGCACTTCGAAACCCGGCGCATGCCCGGCCTGCGGCCAGATGCCGGCCCGCTCGGCCACGGGCGCCGCGAACGCCAGCTCCCAGGCCGACGGGCTGCGTCCGCATTCCTGGAACAGCGTCATCGCCGCCCACACCTCGCGCGCGCCGCCGGCCCTGCCGGCGCCCACCGACAGCGCGGCGATCAGTGCCGCGGCCGAGGTCGAGCCGCCCACGCCGGCGCACATCGCGGCATGCACGGCCGCATCGCGAGGCCCGGGGTTGGCCAGCGCCACGGCCAGCGCGTCCAGCAGCCCCGCCTGCGCCGCCGACGGGGCCTCGCCGCGCAGCAGCAGGAACAGCATGTCCACCCAGCGCGCCCGGCCCAGCATGTCGCCATAGACGTCGTAGCCATGGCACAGCGCGCTGCGCGTGGCGAAGCCGTTGTCGGGCTCGGGCTGCTCGTGCCAGATGCGCGTGCGGACCTGCTCGCGCGCCACGGCGGCGCTCATCGCGCCGTGCCCAGCGTCTTCATGCGCAGGTTCATGGGCGGCACCTCCTCGCCGTCGATGCGCACGTCCAGCAGCGTGGGTCCGGGGCGGCCCAGCAGCGCCTTGAAGTCCAGCGCGTCCAGGTCCTTGGGCGAGCGGATGACGTGACCCGGGATGCCCATGGACTGGGCCATCAGCGCGAAATCCACCTTCGGCAGCTCGAAGCCGATGGGCTCGGCGCCGGCCAGACGCTGGCCATGCTTGACCATGCCTAGAGCGCCGTCGTTCAGCACCACGTACAGCACCGGCAGGCCCAGCTCGGCGGCGACCGTGATCTCCTGGCCGTTCATCAGGTAGCTGCCGTCGCCGGTCAGGCAGACCACCGGGCAGCGGCGGTTGGCCATCGCGATGCCCACGGCCGAGCCGATGGCCCAGCCCATGGGCGCGAAATCCATGGTCACGCGCAGCCAGCTGGAGTGGCGCGTGCGGCGCTCCTTGCCGGTGGGCAGGTAGGCGTCGCCCGGCAGGCGACCGCTGCGCTGGTCCAGCGGCGCCAGGTAGTGCACGGCCCAGGCCGCGCTGTTGCCGGCGTCGGCGACGAAGCGGGTCTGCGGCGGGCAGCGCTCGCCCAGCGTGGCCAGCAGGCGCTGCGGCTTGACCGGCGCGGCCTCGCTGCGCACGGCCTGCGGGCTGTCCACCATCGCGTCATAGGCCTGGCGCGCCACCTGCGGATGCAGGAAGGGCAGCAGCTGCGCCTCCTGGCCGGTGTGCGACCAGGCCAGCAGCGCAATCAGCTGCTCGCAGACCGTCTTGATGTGGCCGCGCACATGCAGCCGCGCCATCGGCGAGCGCATCAGGTTCTCGTCGCTGTCATCCACATGCACCAGCCGGCTGTTCAGCAGCGCGCCGGACCAGCCGCCGCTGTTGAACTCGCCGAAGCCCGTGCCCAGCGCAATGACCAGGTCGGGTTCGTCCGACAGCAGCTCGGCCGCCGTCGCATGGCCGCCGAAGCCGAACACGCCGCGAAAGCGCGGGTGGCGCGGGTTGACGAAGCCCTTGCCGTCGGGCGTGGTGATGAAGCGGCCGTCGGTGCGCTGCACCAGCTGCATCAGCTCGTGGGCGGCCTCGCCGCAGCCGTCGCCGATCAGCCAGACCGGCTGGCGGGCCGAGAACAACAGCCGTGCCAGCTGGCGCACGGCCGGCAGGTCCACCAGCGCGGGCGCACGGCGCAGCAGGCCGGCGAAATCCGGCATCTCGATGTCGTCGGGCAGCGGCGTGCGCAGGATGTCCACCGGGATGGACAGGTGGGCCGGGCCGCTGGGCGCGCGCTGCGCCTGCATCAGCGCGTTGAACAGCTTGGTGGGCAGCTGCTCGGCGTGCGAGACCAGCGAGTTGTAGCGCGTGCAGGGGCGGAACATCGCCATCGTGTTGATGCCCGTGCAGCTGGACTCCTGCAGCGCACCCTTGCCGAAGTTCTTGATCGGCGGCTGGCCGGTGATGACCAGCAGCGGCACGTTGTTGTCGTAGGCGCAGGCCACGCCCGTGATCAGGTTGGTGGCGCCGGGGCCCGAGGTCGCGATGCACACGCCCAGCTTGCCGGTCTCGCGGGCATAGCCGTCGGCCATGTAGGCCGCGCCCTGCTCGTTGCGCGCCACGACGGCCTGCGGGCCACCGCGGCGGGCGCTGCGCGCCAGCGCGTTGTACAGCGGCTCGATGGCGCCGCCCGGCACGCCGAACACGTATTCCACGCCGAGGGCGGCAAGGGCATCGACGATGAGATCAGCGGCATCGCGCGCCTCGTGCACGGGCGTTGGGGCAAAGGTCGGGGCAAGAACGGGACAGGCTTCCACGGGGTAGCAGGTGATGTCTGCCCACGGCGCAGCCGTGCCGCACTGCTTTAGCGCCGCACCAGCTGTCCGCAGGACAAGGGGGATAAGGACGGGTCCGCCATGACGAACCCACGAACGGCCTGACGGCCTTGTCCCCCCTGCGTGCGCTTCAGGTCATGACAGGACCCCGCGACATCTGCTGCCCGCGCATGGAGCCATTAGCAACCGCGCAGTGGGCGCAACTGTATCGAGTTGAAACAGTCGCGCATCCCCGCAAATGCGGGAAAACGCGGGCATGACGTGAACAGGTGCGCAGCTGTGGGGTCAGGGCTTGACATGCACACGCATGAGTGAGGGTGCCAGCCCGCACCGATCCGCATGCCACGCTTGTTCTCGCGCACCGACACCGCGGGCGCCAGGTCCATCAAGGGCACGCCGTCGGTGCCGCTCACGCGATTGCCACCACCGCAGGGTGGTCGGTCGCGTGCTTCTCGGTGGCTGCACGCAGCCAGAACAGCGGCCGAGAATGCCGGCATGACAGCGCCCCAGGACCCCAAGCTGCTGCGCCGCCTGCTGCGCGCCAAGGACCGCATGGATGCGGCCCCGCACGAGGACTGGACGGTGGAGCGGCTGGCCGGCGTCAGCGATGTGTCGCCGGCCCATTTCGCGCGCTCCTTCAAGCGGGCGTTCGGGCTGCCGCCGCACCGCTACCTGCTGACGCGGCGCATCGAACGCGCCGTGGCGCTGCTGCGCGAGACCGACCAGCCCGTCACCGAGATCGCCTTCCAGACTGGCTGGGCCAGCCTGGGCACCTTCGGCCGCATCTTCCGCGACATCACCGGCACCAGCCCCGGCGCCCTGCGCGAACAGGCTCGCGGCCTGGCGCCCGAGCTGGGCCGCATGCCCCACTGCGTGCTGCAGGCGGCGCAGCGGCCCGATCTCAGGACAGCAGTTTCGGAGAAGCGCCGCCGCGAGGCGCCCGATACAAACGCGTCTCCAACCCAGGAGCCTCCCAAATGATCCAAGCCATCCAGGTCGTCGGCATCTACGTGCGCGACCAGTCCGAAGCCCTCGCCTTCTATGTCGACAAGCTGGGCTTCAAGGTACACGCCGACGTGGGCAACGGCCCCTATCGCTGGCTGACCGTCCAGCACCCCGATCAGCCGAGCTTCCAGCTCGGCCTGTTCCTGCCCGGCCCGCCGGTGCACGACGAGGCCACGGCGCAGACGCTGCACGCGATGGTGGCCAAGGGCGCGATGCCGCCGCTGGTGCTGCAGGTCGGCGACTGCCGCGCCGTCTTCGAGCGGCTGAAGGCGCGCGGCGTGGAGTTCACGCAGGAGCCGGTGGAGCGCTACGGCAACGTGGACGCGGGCTTCCGTGATCCGTCGGGCAATGGCTGGAAGATGATCCAGTCGGGGCGCACATGAAGAAGGCCGCCACGCCATCCGGCGACGCTGCGGCAGCGCTGATCGACGCCCGCATCGAGGCGCTGGGCGGCTGGCGCGGGCCCCTGCTCGCACGGCTGCGTGCGCTGGTGCTGGAAGCCGTGCCCGGCGCCGTCGAGGAATGGAAATGGGCCAACCCCGTGTGGTCCAAGGACGGCATCCTGTGCACCGGCGAGGCCTACAAGGCGGCCGTGAAGATGACCTTCCCCAAGGGCGCCGCCCTGCCCGACCCGGCCGGGCTGTTCAACGCCAGTCTGGACGGCAAGGTCCGCCGCGCCATCGACTTCCGCGAGGGCGATGCACTGGACGAGCGGGCGCTGCGGGCCTTGTTCAAGGCGGCCGCGGCGGCCAACCGGGGCTAGGCGCCCGCCGACGGAAGCTCGTCCGGCACCGGAAAGCCGGCCCGCTTCACCTCGGCATCGATCTCTGGTCGCTGCTGGCGCGCCGCCGCCAGGTCGCGCGCTGCGGCCTCGGGCTGGCCCTGACGCAGCAAGGCCAGCGCTCGGCCGTACAGCGACCAGACGGCCTTGGGCTGCAACTCGATGGCGGTGTCGAACGCCTTCTTTGCGCGCGCGGCATCGTTCAGCCGCAGCAGCGTCCAGCCCAGGCTGTCGTGGTAGGCGGTCTCGCGACTGACCAGCCTCACCGCACGCCGGCAGTCGTCCAGCGCCAGGTCCAGCTCCACGCCCAGGCGGGCACGCAGCCAGCAGCGCGCATTGAGCACGCCCGGCAGGCCGCCGTCATTCGGGTGCGTGTCCATCCACTGCGCCCACTGCCGCAGCGCCTCGGGCAGGCGCTGCTGGTCGGCGTGGGCGTCCGCCATGTCGGCGCGCAGTTGCGCAGACGCAGGCAGCCGGCGGTCCAGCTCCGCCAGGTCCGCCTGCGAGCCTGCCGGGTCGCCGGTGGCCTGGCGCAATCGCGCCCGCTGCAGGCGGGCGTCGTGCAGCCCGGCGTCCAGGCCGAGTGCGGTGTGCAGGTCGGCCAGCGCCAGGCGCGCCGAGCGCATCGCGATGTGCACCGCGGCGCGGGCCTCGAAATGCGCGGCGTTGGCCGGCTCCAGTTCGGCGGCGCGCGTCAGGTCCTGCAGCGCGCGGGCCGTGTCGCCGCGCGCGGCGGAGGCCCGGCCGCGGCGGGCCAGCGCGTCGGCATCGTCCGGGGCCACCGGCACGGCC
>CBFGPX010000199.1:0-8184 GCA_965650725.1 uncultured Comamonadaceae bacterium
CTGGCTGAACGCGGACGAAGTGCTGAAGCTGGCACGCTACCTGGGCGACGTGGACACGCCGCCGGCCTGGGTCACGACGGTATTCCGCGCGCCGGACGGCAGCGTCTACCGTGGCCGTGAGGACGTCGCGCGCATCGAGACGCACGAGTACCGCAACTGCTGCAACCACCTGCCCGGCATCACGCTGAACACGGCCTGGGCCCAGCGCCTGCTGCCGCTGATCGAACCCGTGGCCAACACGCGCGACAACGTCTATCCGCAGGCCTGCCTCAGCCTGGCCCTGCTGCTGCTGGGTGCCCCCTGCATCTACCACCCGGCGGAGCCCGTGCGCACCGGCCACGACCTGCCCTCGGGCATCGCGGGCTACAGCACGCTGGAGGCGCGCTGGCGCCAGTTCAGGTTCTTCGACCAGTACATCGGGGCCTTGCAGGCGCTGAGCCCGGCCGAGCCCTTCCAGCAGGCCCGCTCGCAGATCCACCAGTTCCACCGCCAGCAGCTGTTCCGCACCCTGGGCAACGGCCTGTCGGAGGAACGACCGGACCTGCTGCCCCACTTCCTCGACGGCGCCCGGCAGTTCCTGGCACACCAGGGCTGACGCCGCGCCTCTTCCATCAGCAATCAGACTTCCCCATGGCAACGACCACGCTGGACCTGGGCTGCGGCCCCAACCCGCAGAACCCGTACAACGCCGATGAGGTCTACGGGCTGGACATCCGCCAGCTCGACAACCCGCGCATCCGCTCGGCCGACCTGTTCGTGCAGCCCATCCCGGGCCCTGACTGCGAGTTCGACTACATCACCGCCTTCCACTTCATCGAGCACCTGCCACGCGTGCTCTACGTGGATGGCCGCACCATCTTCCCGTTCGTGCGACTGATGAGCGAGGTCTACCGCAAGCTCAAGCCGGGCGGCATCTTCATGTCGGCCACGCCCAGCTTCCCGCACCCGCAGGCCTGGCAGGACCCGACCCACGTCAACATCATCACGGCCGAAACCTTCCCGGTGTACTTCGCTGGGCCCGAGCCCACCGCGCGCATCTACGGCTTCAGCGGCGGCTTCGAGATGGTCAAGCAGGAGCAGCGCGCCCACGTGCTGTTTTCCGAGCTGCGTCGCCCGCCGTCCTCCAGCCAATAAGCCCTGCGGCGCAGCAGGCCTGCGCGCGCTTCAACCACCGCCCCACCAGACGCGCCTGAACGAAGATCAGGCCGCATGCCGGCGGCCACGCGACCTTCACAGGTATGGGCCAAACGGACAGCCAAAGCCGATCAATGCGCCCTGCGCAGGCTTTGATCCAGGAACATCTCGTCGCACTCGCTGGTCAGCGCTGCTTCCAGCTTGCGGGCAAGCTCATCGTCAACCGGCTGGGCTGCTGGCCCTGGAAGGCGTCACCGAAGCGGGCATCTCTGTCACTCACACCAACGATGCCGGACTCGCGCCAATCGCTGATGCCGTCCAGCAGGGCAACGCCATGACTGTGGGCCAAGAGAAAAAAGTCCGCGGATGTCGCAGTTGTCGTCATGGGATGACCTTGGCAAACAGTGCACCGTACTCGGGGCGACGCAAGGAGCATTCGAGAGACCGGTGCATCGACATGCACGCAAAGCCTCGATGCGCTTCAGTCTAAGTCGCAGGGCCTGGGCCTATCCAACAATAAGCGGGCCCTACCGGAATGCGGCCACGTCCTCGACTCCGGCAGTCACCGGCCTGCTTGCTTCAAAAATCCCCGCAGCCCGTTGCGGCTGTGCGCGCCGAAATGCGACAGCAGCCGCGCCACCTCGCGCAGCAACGCCTCGCGCTGCCCTTGCATGTCGCGCGCCAGCTCGGGGCCCAGCGTCGCCTCGTTGGCGGCAAAGTCGAAATTGGGGTCGGTGACGAATTTGGCCGGCGCCCCGACGACCACGGCAGCGTCGGTCCGCGGGCCGGCGATGAAGGCCTCGGCCGCCACCACGTCGCGCACATAGGCCGGGCTCCAGGCCGGGTAACGCCCATCCAGCGCAAGGTCACGCAGCGCCTGCTCCAGCGGGCCGTCGCGGCGGTGGCGGGCGTTCTCGACGATCCAGCGGGTCTGGAAGTTCTCCAGCACGAAATGGCGGTTGCTCTGCAGCACCACCAGCCCGCGCCGGTCGGCCGGCGCCCCCAGCTGGGCCTTCAGGTTGACCCACATCATGTGGCCCAGCGTCGCGCCGGGCGCGGCGCTGGCGTGGTAGGGCTGGGTCAGGTCCTCCACGTGGTGCAGCGCCATGCCGGCGAAGCGCCAGCCCCAGTAATCGTGGCCGGTCTGCCAGGCCAGCACCGCCAGGCCGCCGTACTGCTGCACGCGCAGCTCGGTGAAGGTGCGCGCAAAGCTGGGCGCCAGCGTGTTGAAGACGCGCCCCTGATGGAAAAAACCCATGTGGAACGGCGCCTGCGAGCCTATGGCCACCGCCGGGTTGCCGAAGGGCTGATCGCCGAAGCCATAGCCGGGGGTCGAGGGCGTCCCCGGGTTGTCGTCGAACAGGTTGAGGTCGTGGCCGTAGTCGGGTTCGTCGCAGCCCGAGGCCAGCACGGCCAGCGGCGCCACGGCCTCGCCCGGCTGCAACGCGACGAAGCGCTGCGTGGCGCCTTTGCTGTTGGCAACCGCGCTCACCTGCGCCATCTCCAGCGCAGGGCGGCTCGTGTCGGGCTCCCTCGGGTCCACCTGCAGGTACAGCGCCAGCCTGGACTGCGGGGACAGCCGCAGCGCACGCAGGAAGGCAGCACGACGGTCGGCGTCGCCGCGCTTGGCGTCGGCCACGAAGCGCAAAGCATCGGGCCGCGCCGCATGGCCCTTCAGATGCTCGCGGGCCCAGGCCTCCTGTGCGTCCAAGGTGCGCGCGATGGCAGCCTCCTGGGCGCGCAGGAAATCGACCAGGGGCTCGGCCTTCACGGCCGCGGCGTCGGCGACCTCGGGCATGCGCTCGAAGGCGCGGTAGCACATGGGGCTGTGGTTGCCCCAGGCCTGCGCCAGCGTGGGCAGCAGGGCCAGCAGAATCGACAGGAATCGCATCGGGAGCCTTGGCATGGGAGGCCTGCATTCTCGACCGAGCGGCATGCAAAGCCTTGCGACCGAATCCACGAGCCGGCTTGTGGCCACCCCGCCTTCCGGTGTGCCACGGGCCGGTCAGCCCCAAGCGGCACGCGCAAGTTTTGCAGTCGGCAGGTTACGGGCGGGGACGCGTTCGCAGAAGCGGCAAATGCGGAAGCGGCGCTTCGCGGGTGTTCAAGCCGACAGCGCGGCGATGACGTCGGCCGGCGCCTGCACCAGCTCGATCAGCACGCCCTCGCCGCCGAACGGAAACTGCTCGTTGCCCTTGGGGTGCACGAAGCAGATGTCGTGGCCGGCCGCGCCGCGGCGGATGCCGCCCGGCGCAAAGCGCAGGCCTTGCTGCTCCAGCCACTGCACGGCCACCGGCAGGTCGTCCACCCACAGGCCGACATGGTTCAGCGGCGTGGCCTGCACGGCCGGCTTCTTGTCGGGGTCCAGCGGCTGCATCAGGTCCACCTCCACGGCATGGGCGCCCCGGCCCAGCGTGCAGATGTCCTCGTCGACGTTCTCGCGCTCGCTGACGAAGTTGCCCGTGACGGGCAGGCCCAGCAAGTCCACCCACAGGTGGCGCAGCCGGCCCTTGTCGAGGCCGCCGATGGCGATCTGCTGCAGGCCGAGGATGCGGAACGGTCGGGTGGGAGTGGCGTTGCTCATGGGTCGTCAGGGTTGGGATGGTGATGAAGGCTTAGCGCCGGTTCAGTGTCTCGTCGCCCGAGGTCCAGCTCGGCGAACGGCCGGGCCACCCCGGCCGGCGCATGGCGATACAGGCGCGCATCGATGTGCCAACACGCCATCAGGTCGCGCAGCACCGGCGCGTTCAGGAACAGCAGATGCGTCAGCGGATAAGCCAGGCCGGTGCTCTCGCTGCGGACCTCGAAGCAGCCGACCATGCTGTCGCGCGCCCTGGGCAGCAACCGGGCCTGCAAGCCGGCATCGAAGACATAGGCATGGTGGTCCAGGATGCCGAAGCTGGCCGGCTCGGTGCGCAGCAACAGGCTGACGACCGCACCATGCGGCGCACTGGAAACCAGCAACATGGGCAGTACGTGCAGCGGCAGCGCGGGGAATCGCCGCGCCGCGCCCGCACGCAGCAAGGTGGCATTGCAGGGCTGGACCAGCGCCCGCCAGGCACGCAGCAGCACTGCCGCCGGCAGTTGCCACAGCAGCGCTTGCGCACGGCCGAATCCCCGCTTGCGCAGGGGTGCCAGCGCGGCACGCAGCGCACGCAGGTTGACGAACAGCCCCAGACGCATCAGCTGAGATCCTGCACGCCCCCAGCCGGCCACAGAGCCGTCACTGGAAGCGCAGGATGGCTTGGTCCACCGCCAGGCTCTCGCCCGGCTTGGCGAGGATCTCGGCGACCGTCACATCCTGCTGGGCCGTCAGGATGTTCTCCATCTTCATCGCCTCGATGACGGCCAGCCGCTCGCCAGCCTGTACGGTTTGTCCGACCTGCGCGGCCAGGTGCACCAGCAGGCCCGGCATGGGCGACAGCAGCAGCTTGGACGTGTCGGGCGGCGCCTTGTAGGGCATCAGCGCCTGCAGCTCGGCAGCGCGCGGGCTCAGCACGGTCAGCTCGATGGCCCGGCCGCCATGCTGGATGCGGTAGGCCAGCGGGTTCCTGGCCGTGCCGCGCTCGGCCTGGGCCGTGAAGGCCAGGCCGTTGACGGTGCCGGTGATGCGCACGTCGTTCAGGCGCGAGTGGCTGGCGATGCGGTAGTCCTTGTCACCGACCATCACACGTGCCTCGCCCAGTGCGCCGGCGAACTCGCTGATGTGCAGGGCGTGCTGCTCGCTGCGGCCGTCGCCCAGGTTCACGACGGCCACGTAGTCGTGCTCGATCTGCACCTCGTGCCCCGGCAGTTGCCCACTGATGCCGGCCTCGCGCTCGCGCGCCTTGCGGCGGATGAAGCCGGCCAGCGCAACCAGGAACAGCGGGTCGTCATGCGGCACGTCCTCGGCCTTGAAGCCGCCGGCGTAGTGGTGGGCGATGAAGCCGGTGTTGAAGTTGCCACTGCCAAAGTCCGGGTGCGCCAGCAGCGCCGCCTGGAAAGGAATGTTGCTGGACACCCCGCGGATGACGAAGCCGTTCAGTGCCTCGCGCATCTTGGCGATCGCGTCCACACGGTCTCGGCCGTGCACGATGAGCTTGGCGATCATCGAGTCGTAGAACATCGGGATCTCGCCGCCCTCGTAGACGCCGGTGTCCACGCGCACTCCGAAGCGCCCGGCCTCGGCCTGCTGCATGGTCGTCTCGGGCGGCTGGTAGCGAACGAGTCGCCCCGTCGAAGGCAGGAAGTTGCGAAACGGGTCCTCCGCGTTGATGCGGCACTCGATGGCCCAGCCGTCGCGCTGGATGTCGGCCTGGCCGAACGACAGCGGTTCGCCGGCCGCGACGCGGATCATCTGCTCCACCAGGTCCAGCCCGGTGATGCACTCGGTGACCGGGTGCTCCACCTGCAGCCGGGTGTTCATCTCAAGGAAGTAGAAGTCCTGGTCCTTGCCGACGACGAACTCCACCGTGCCGGCGCTCTGATACTTCACCGCCTTGGCCAGCGCGACGGCCTGCTCGCCCATGGAGCGGCGCGTGGCCTCGCTGATGAAGGGCGACGGCGCCTCCTCGATGACCTTCTGGTGGCGGCGCTGGATGGAGCATTCGCGCTCCCACAGGTAGACCACGTTGCCCTGCGAGTCGCCCAGCACCTGGATCTCGATGTGGCGCGGCTGCTCGACGAACTTCTCCATGAAGACGCGGTCGTCGCCGAAGCTGTTGCGCGCCTCGTTGCGGCACGAGGTAAAGCCCTCGAAGCACTCCTTGTCGTTGAAGGCCACGCGCAGGCCCTTGCCGCCGCCGCCGGCGCTGGCCTTGATCATCACGGGATAGCCGATGCGCTTGGCAATCTCGACGGCCTCCTCGGGCGACAGGATGGGCTCGTTGTGGCCCGGGATGGTGCTGACCCTGGCCTCGTTCGCGAGCTTCTTGGATGCGATCTTGTCGCCCATCGCCGCGATGCTGTAGTGCTTGGGGCCGATGAAAGCGATACCCTCCTCCTCCACGCGGCGCGCGAAGTCCTCGTTCTCGGACAGGAAGCCGTAACCGGGGTGGATGGCCTGGGCGCCCGTCTGCTTGGCGGCCGCGATGATCTTGTCAGCGACCAGGTAGCTCTCGCGCGACGGCGCCGGGCCGAGCAGCACGGCCTCGTCGGCCAGCTCGACATGGCGGGCGTCCTTGTCGGCCTCGGAGTAGACGGCGACGGTGGCGATGCCCATCTTCTTGGCCGTAGCGATGACGCGGCACGCGATCTCGCCCCGGTTGGCAATCAGGATCTTGGTAAACATGGAATGCCTCGCTATTTCGTCTTGCCCAGCAGCTTCTTGCGCTGCTCGGTGAAGTGCCACCACGGCTGGGCGGGCCCGCCGTTCATGAAGTCGTGCGCGGCCATGAAGGTGTCCAGCACACAGGGGTCGTGGCGCTGACCCATGGGGTCGCGCAGCGCGTCGTAGGCCGCCATTGGGTCCATGCGCTTCACGTCGGCGGGCGTCGTGATCCCCATACCGATCAAGTCGGCCTCAATCGCCTTGCCGATGTTGGGGATGTCGGTGAGGCGCCTGGCCTCGGCGGCGTTGCTTGCCTTGGCCATGGCGTCAGAGCGGAATGTTCCCGTGCTTGCGCCACGGGTTCTCCAGCTTCTTGTCCTTCAGCATCGCCAGCGACCGGCAGATGCGCTTGCGCGTCTCGTGCGGCTGGATGACGTCGTCGATGAAACCGCGCGCGCCCGCCACGAAGGGGTTGGCGAAGCGGGCCTTGTACTCGGCCTCGCGCTCGGCCAGCTTGGCGGGGTCCTTCTTGTCCTCGCGGAAGATGATCTCCACCGCGCCCTTGGCGCCCATCACCGCGATCTCGGCATTGGGCCAGGCGAAGTTGACGTCGCCGCGCAGGTGCTTGGAGCTCATCACGTCATACGCGCCGCCATAGGCCTTGCGCGTGATCACCGTCACCTTGGGTACGGTGCACTCCGCATACGCGTAGAGCAGCTTGGCGCCGTGCTTGATGATGCCGCCGTACTCCTGCGAGGTGCCGGGCATGAAGCCGGGCACATCGACGAAGGTGATGACGGGGATGTGGAAGGCATCGCAGAAGCGCACGAAGCGCGCAGCCTTGATGCTGCTCTTGATGTCCAGGCAACCGGCCAGCACCAGCGGCTGGTTGGCGACGATGCCCACCGTCTGGCCTTCCATGCGCGCGAAGCCGGTGACGATGTTCTTCGCGTAGTCGGGCTGCAGTTCGAAGAAGTCGCCGTCGTCCACGACCTTCAGGATCAGTTCCTTGATGTCATAGGGCTTGTTGGGGTTCTCCGGTACCAGCGTGTCCAGCGAATGGTCCAGCCGCGACGCCGGGTCGCCGCTGGGCCGCACGGGCGCCTTCTCGCGGTTGGACAGCGGCAGGTAGTTGAAGAAGCGGCGCAGCATCAGCAGCGCTTCCACGTCGTTCTCGAAAGCCAGGTCGGCCACGCCGCTGCGCGTGTTGTGCGTCGTCGCGCCGCCCAACTCCTCGGCTGTCACTTCCTCGTGCGTCACGGTCTTCACGACCTCGGGGCCGGTGACGAACATGTAGCTGCTGTCCTTCACCATGAAGATGAAGTCCGTCATGGCCGGCGAATAGACCGCACCACCGGCGCAGGGGCCCATGATCATGCTGATCTGCGGGACGACGCCCGAAGCCAGCACGTTCCTCTGGAACACGTCGGCATAACCGCCCAAGCTGGCGACACCCTCCTGGATGCGCGCACCGCCCGAGTCGTTCAGGCCGATGACCGGGGCGCCGACCTTCATCGCCTGGTCCATCACCTTGCAGATCTTCTCGGCATGAGCCTCGCTGAGCGCGCCGCCGAAGACGGTGAAGTCCTGGCTGAACGCGAAGGCCAGACGGCCATTGATCATGCCGTAGCCGGTCACGACGCCGTCGCCGGGAATCTTGTTGTCGGCCATGCCGAAGTCCACGCAGCGGTGCTCGACGAACATGTCCCATTCCTCGAAGCTGCCCTCGTCAAACAGCAGTTCCAGCCGCTCGCGGGCGGTCAGCTTGCCCTTGGCGTGCTGGGCGGCGATGCGCTTCTCGC
>CBFGPX010000200.1:0-8113 GCA_965650725.1 uncultured Comamonadaceae bacterium
GTCAGCGGCGCCATCTGCGTGCCGGTGGACGAAAACGCGCCCAGCGAGCCGTGCAGCTCGGTCAGCCGCGCGCTGTAGCTGGGGCGCACGAAACGGTCGCTGAAATCCACCAGGCCGCGGTTGACGCGGATGCGCTCCACCGCGAACTCGGGCTGCGGCATCGACGCGCTCGGTGCCGGCGCCGACGCGGCCTCGGCGGGGCCGACATCGCGCAGGTTGAACCGGCCTTGCTCGTTGACGATGAGGCGGGCATAGGCGTCGTCCAGCTGCGCGTCGCGCACCGCCAGACGCAGTGGCGCGCCGGGCGCCAGCGCCAGCTTGACGCCGTCCAGCTGCAGCGCCTGCCAGCTGAGCAGGTCCTCGCCGATGACGCGCTGGCCGTCCACCGCGCGGGTCTGCAGCAGCGCCAAGGGGCCGATGCGCAGGTCGCCGCCCACGCCGGCCTGCCAGCCGCCGTCCGGCTGTTGCGCGGCCGTCACCTCGCCCTTCATGCCCAGCTCGGCGCGCTGCAGGTGCAGGCCCCAGGCCGGGTCGAGATAGGCATTCAGCAGGTGCAGCGGCAGGCCCTGCGTCTGCAGGCTGCCGCTGACGGACAGCGGCGCCAGGCCCATACGGCCGCTCCACTGCAGGCTGCCGCCACTGGCAGCCACCGGCTTGTCGTTGGCGCCCAGCGCCGCCAACTGGGCGCTCAGCTGCGCCTGCACTGGCGCCTTGGCTGGCCAGGCCAGCGCGCCCGTCTGCACGCGCAGCGGCTCGACGGCCAGTGCCACGGGCGCCAATCCGTCTGCCACGGCGGCGTCGCGCCAGCGCAGGCCGGCTCGCTCGACGGACAGGCCGGCCAGCTGCAGTTTCCAGGTCGGTGCGGCGGCCCTGGATGACGCGGCCGGCTCGGGCGGCAGCAGCGCCGCGGCATTGAGTCGGCCGGAAGCATCCCGGGCCAGCTGGGCGCGAGGGGCGTCCAGCTTCAGCAGGCCCAGCCGCAGCGTGCGCGCGGCGGGGTCGATGTCGGCCTGGTCCAGTTGCAGGCCGGCCAGCGTCAGCAGAGGTTTGCCAGCCAGGTTCAGCCGTGCATCACTGACCTGCAGCTCGCGCAGCGCCAGGCGCATGCGGTCCGCTGCGCCGGCCTCCAGCGGCTTGGCCACCTGCAGCGCGGCCTGGGTCGAGATGACCCCCGCCAGCCTGGCGCCTGCGGGTAACGGCAGCCAGGGCGCCAGTTGCTCCACGGCCAGGCGTTCCAGCCGTGCATCGGCATGCAACTGCTCCGGGGCCAGCCGGGCCTTCACGGCCAGCGTGGCCTGGTCCACGCGCAGGCTGGCGTCCAGCTGCGCGGGCTGCTTCAAGGGCCAGGCCGCCGTGCCGAGCTTCAGCTGAATGGACTCCACATCCACTTCGCGCAGCTTGAAATGTCCGTCGCGCACCTCCAGCCCGGCCAGGCTGAACTGCCAGGCCGGCGCTGTGCCGCCACCGCCCTGAGCCGCCGGCAGCGGCGCCAGCGAGACGACCGGCGCGTCCAGCAGCACCTGGCCCAGATCCAACTGGCGGCGCAGCGGCTGCACGTCGGTCAGCGGCAGGCTGAGTTGCCTGAGGTCCAGCAGCGGCTGGCCATCGGGCCGGGTCAGTGACAGCCCGTGCAGTTGCAGGCCGCCGCTGAGCTTGACGCCGGGCGGCTGCTTGGGCCGTTCGGCGAAGTCCAGCGCCAGGTCCACGTCCAGCCGGCCGGATCGCAGGCGCAGCGGCAGCTCGGCGGGCAGATAGGCCGCCAGCGGCGCCAGGTCCAGGCCGGCCAGCTTGAAGGACATCCGGGCGCTGGCTTCATCCGCAAAGGGCAGCGCCTCGGCGCGGCTGTCGAAGGCCACGCCGTCCAGCCGGCCGCTCAGCTGCGGCTGCAGCTTGACGGCCACGTCCGTCTCTATCGTCGACACGAAGGGCAGCGCCAGCCTCAGGGCGGCCAGTTCGTGCTTGCGCTGCACCGGCTGGTCGTCGAACAGCACGCGGCCGTCGGTCAGCTCGATGTTGTAGACGGCGAATTCGGCCTCCGCGCCCTCGGGCGCGGCGGGCTTGGCAGTGAAGCGGCGGATGAGGTCGTCGATGTCGTAGCGGCCGTCCGCCACGCGCGCCAGGCGCAGCTCCGGCCGCACCAGCTCCAGCGACTCGACCACCGCGTGCCCCCGCAGCAGCGAGCGCAGCGACAGCGCGGCGTCCAGCCGCTGGAGCGACAGCAGTGGCGGCGCGCCCGCGGTGGCACCGGCGATGCGCAGGTCTTCCACGATGACCGCCAGCCGCCAGGGCTGGAAGCTCGCCTGCCCGACGCTGACCGGCCGGCCCAGTGCCTCGCTGGCCAAGGCTGCACCGCGCCCAGCCATCCAGCCCGGCAGCGCCAGCGTGACGATGAGCAGCAGCAACGTGAGCAGGGCCGACAGCGCGGCCAGCGCCCACAGGGCCAGGCGAAGGGGGGAACGGGGAAGAGTGATCGTCACGGCGGACGCATTATTGATGTCGGCGATGATGCCGCCCGTGAGTCTCGCCCTCGACTATTCCGGCTTCAAGGCCTTGCTGCTGGCGGTGCTGATGCCGCCCGCGCCCTTTCTGCTGCTGGCCGCCTGGGGCGGCTGGCGGCTGCGCCGGCAGCGCCGCGGCGGTGGCTGGCTGCTGGGCCTGGCCCTGCTGCTGATGTGGTTCACGGCCAGCGAGGCGGCGGGCGAGTTGTTGAGCCGCGCGATCGGCCAGCCGCCGGCGCTGGAAGCGGCCCGCGTCGCCGCACTGCGTGGCAGTACAGACGGCGCGGTGCTGGTGCTGGGCGGCGGTGTGCGCAACCAGGTGCCCGAGTACGGTGCCGGGGCACCCAAGGAGGTGACCGCGGAGCGCCTGGCCTACGGCGTCTTCCTGGCCCGGCAGACCGGCCTGCCGTTGGCGTTCTCGGGCGGCATCGGCTGGGGCGCTACGGAACTGAAGCAGTCGGAGGCCAGCATCGTCGCCCGCGTGGCGGCACAGGACTACGGCCTGCCGCTGCGCTGGGCCGAGGATCGCTCGCGGGACACACGCGAGAACGCGGCCAACACGCTGCCGCTACTCGCGCAAGCCGGGGTCAGGCGGGTCGTGTTGGTCACGCATGACGCCCACATGCGCCGCGCGCTGCGCGCCTTCGAAGCTCAGGCCGCGCCGCTGCGGATGCAGATAGTCGCGGCGCCGGTGGGCTTGCGAGAAGATGGGCTGACGAGCTTTTCCGACTGGTGCCCGTCACCGGGTGGCTTTGCCCGCGTTCGCTACCTGGTCTACGAGACCCTGGCCTGGTGGAGCGGCCGTTGACTGGCGGCCCCAAATAGAAACCCCGCCGGGCTTGAAGGCCGGGCGGGGTGGGTGGCGAGGCCACCTTGGGGCTCAGCGGCGATCTGCCACTGGGCTCCTGGCGCGCAAAGATTGCGCCAGAGGATTTGCCTGAAAAGGCAGTTCAACAGTAGGCGAGCGCCCTCAGGGCTTCAAGAAGAGTTGCCCGAATAGCGCCTCGGCCCGCTTCGTGACCTCGTCCGGCAGCGTGATGCCGCGGCCCCATTCGCGGTCGGTCTCACCGGGCCACTTGTTGGTGGCATCCAGCCCCATCTTGCCGCCCAGGCCGCTGACCGGCGAGGCGAAGTCCAGGTAGTCGATGGGCGTGTTGTCCACCAAGGTCGTGTCGCGCACCGGGTCCATGCGCGTCGTGATGGCCCAGATCACCTCTTGCCAGTTGCGCGTGTCGATGTCGTCATCCACCACCACGATGAACTTCGTGTACATGAACTGGCGCAGGAAGCTCCAGATGCCGAACATCAGCCGCTTGGCATGGCCCGGGTAGGCCTTCTTGATGGAGACCACCGCCATGCGGTAGCTGCAGCCCTCGGGCGGCAGATAGAAGTCCACGATCTCGGAGAACTGCTTCTGCAGGATGGGAACGAACACCTCGTTCAGCGCCACGCCCAGCATGGCCGGCTCGTCGGGCGGCTTGCCGGTGTAGGTCGAGTGGTAGATGGGGTTCTCGCGCTGGGTCAGCCGCGTGATCTCGAACACCGGGAACCAGTCCTGCTCGTTGTAATAGCCGGTGTGGTCGCCGTAGGGGCCTTCCAGCGCATGCAGGTAGCCGCCCTTCTCCTTCAGCGGCACGCCGTGTTCGCTGACGCCCGTGTAGCCCGGCTCGGCCGGCGGGATGTGGCCTTCGAGCACGATCTCGGCCGACGCCGGCGCCTGCAGCGGCAGGCCGTCGCGGCCCACGCCCGTGTTGACGAGTTCCGTGCGCGAGCCGCGCAGCAGGCCGGCGAACTGGTATTCGGACAGCGAATCCGGCACCGGCGTGACCGCACCCAGGATGGTTGCCGGGTCGGCGCCCAGCGCCACCGCGATCGGGAACGGCCGGCCGGGATGGGCCAGCGCGTGGTCGCGGAAATCCAGCGCACCGCCGCGATGGGCCAGCCAGCGCATGATGACTTGGCGCCGGGCTATGACCTGCTGGCGGTAGATGCCCAGGTTCTGGCGCGTGCGGGTCGGGCCGCGCGTAATGACCAGACCCCACGTGATCAGGGGGGCTGCGTCGCCCGGCCAGCAGGTCTGGATGGGCAGGCGGCTGAGGTCGATGTCGCTGCCTTCCAGGACCTCTTCCTGGCAAGGCGCGCGGCGCTGCACCGAGGGCTTCATGTCCCACAGCGCCTTGGCCATCTGGAGCAGCTTGCCGGCATCTTTCAGGCCCTTGGGCGGATCGGGTTCCTTGAGGCTGGCCAGCACCCGCCCCACATCCCTCAAATCGGCCAGAGACTCAGCACCCATGCCCAATGCGACGCGACGCGTTGTCCCGAAAAGATTGGTCAAGGCGGGGGTGGAAAACCCGGCTGGGGTGTCGAACAGCAAGGCCGGTCCACCGGCCCGCAGGACCCGGTCGCTCAAGGCCGTCATCTCCAGCACCGGCGAGACTTTTTCACGCACGCGCTTGAGCTCGCCCAGGCCTTCCAGGCCGGCGATGAAGTCCCGCAGGTCTCTGTATCTCATAACTGAAAGTAATTTTGGTTGGCTTAAACAGCCTTGACGGGTTATCTTCGACCCGTAAAATTCGTCGCTCTCGGGTTTCTACTGAAACCCAACCGGCCGGGTCTTCAGGGCATTGAGGTGCCACAGTCCCCGTCACAGGCCGTGAAATTATCACCGTCGCTCCACGCAGACCGCCGCTTCCGGCAGCCTGTGGTGAGCTGCGACACAAGAGGAGTCGCATGACGACACGTCAAGACCTCGTCACCCTGGCTCGCCACGCGCGGGACGCTGCGTCGCTGTTCGTTCGGGACATCGGCAACGGCCTGCTCGTGATCAGCCACAACACGCTGGCCCTGGTCGGGCTGGCGGTGGTGACGGTGCTGCTGGTGTTCACCAGCCAGGCCGGACTGCGCCACAAACTGGAATCAGCCACGCTGGGCTGGCTGAATGCCCGCCAGGAAGCCCGGGCGGAAGCCGAGGGCAACACCTTGCTGGCCGCCGCCGAGCCGGACGCGGTTGCCCGCGCCACTGCCGCCGACCCTCGCGAGTTGAGCCGCCAACAAGCCGCCGTGGCCCACTGGCTGGCACGCCGCTACCGCGTCGCGCCCGAGCCGATCAGCCGCCTGGTCCAGGAGGCCTGGGCCGTAGGCCAGCGCGCCAAGGTGGAGCCCACGCTGATCCTGGCCATCATGGCCATCGAATCCAGCTTCAACCCGTTCGCGCAGAGCGCCGTCGGCGCGCAGGGCCTGATGCAGGTCATGACCCGCGTGCACGACGACAAGTACGAGGCCTTCGGTGGCACGCATGCGGCGTTCGACCCCGTCACCAACCTGCGTGTGGGCGTGCAGGTGCTGAAGGAGTGCATCCAGCGTGCTGGCGGTTTGGAGGAAGGCCTGCGCTACTACGTGGGTGCCGCCAACCTGGCCGACGATACGGGCTATGCCGGCCGCGTGCTGTCCGAGCACGACCTGCTGAAATCCGTCGCCTCCGGCCGCAGCGTGCCTGCGAACGCCACCGCCCCTGCCCGCCCGATGCGCGACCCGGCTTCCGCGCCCGCCGGCGTCGATTCTGCGCAGGTGGCGCTGCTGCGCTGAACTACACTCGCGGCTCACGCGACTGGCGATCAGGGTCACAAGCTGACCTGAGGTGGGCCACCACCGGGGAGCGTGAGGCGGCTCAATACCGCTATCAGCCGTTCGCCTGGGCAGCCCGGAGTCGTCACGCCAGCTCGTGAGCACCTGGGATTCATCGCCTGACCTTCGGAAACACTGCCATGTTTGACCGCACCACCTCCACCCTCGCCCTGGTCGACCCCGAGCTTTGGACCGCCGTCCAGAACGAGACCCGCCGCCAGGAAGATCACATCGAGCTGATCGCCAGCGAGAACTACACCTCGCCGGCCGTCATGGAAGCCCAGGGCAGCCAGCTGACCAACAAGTACGCCGAGGGCTACCCCGGCAAGCGCTACTACGGTGGCTGCGAGTACGTCGATGTGGCCGAGCAACTGGCCATCGACCGCCTGAAGCAGCTCTACGGCGCCGAGTTCGCCAACGTGCAGCCCAACTCCGGCTCGCAGGCCAACCAGGGCGTGTTCTTCGCGCTGCTGCAGCCCGGCGACACCATCATGGGCATGAGCCTGGCCGAAGGCGGCCACCTGACCCACGGCATGGCGCTGAACATGAGCGGCAAGTGGTTCAACGTCATCTCCTACGGCCTGAACGCCAAGGAAGAGATCGACTACGACGCGATGGAAGCCCTGGCGCGCGAGAAGAAGCCCAAGCTCATCATCGCCGGCGCGTCCGCCTACTCGCTGCGCATCGACTTCGAGCGCTTCGGCAAGATCGCCAAGGAGATCGGCGCCTACTTCATGGTGGACATGGCCCACTACGCCGGCCTGATCGCCGCGGGCGTCTACCCCAACCCGCTGCCGCACGCCGACGTCGTCACGTCCACCACGCACAAGAGCCTGCGCGGCCCGCGCGGCGGCATCATCCTGACGAACGACGAGGCGATCGCCAAGAAGATCAACTCGGCCATCTTCCCCGGCATCCAGGGCGGCCCGCTGATGCACGTCATCGCCGGCAAGGCCGTGGCCTTCAAGGAAGCGCTGTCGCCCGAATTCAAGGCCTACCAGCAGCAGGTCGTCAAGAACGCCAAGGTGCTGGCCGAGACGCTGATCGAGCGCGGCCTGCGCATCGTCTCCGGCGGCACGGAAAGCCACGTCATGCTGGTGGACCTGCGTCCCAAGAACCTGACCGGCAAGGAAGCCGAGGCCATCCTGGGCGCTGCTCACATGACCTGCAACAAGAACGGCATCCCCAACGACCCGCAGAAGCCCATGGTCACCAGCGGCATCCGCCTGGGCACGCCGGCCATGACGACGCGTGGCTTTAAGGAAGAACAGGTGCGCGCCACGGCCCATCTGATCGCCGACGTGCTGGACAAGCCGCACGACGAGGCCAACCTGGCCGCCGTGCGCGAGAAGGTCGCGGCGCTGACGGCGGCCTTCCCGGTCTATCGCGGCTAAGCCCACCCAATGCGCTGCCCGTTCTGCTCTCACACCGAAACCCAGGTCGCCGAGACCCGCGAATCGGACGAGGGCGACGTTGTCCGGCGCCGGCGCCGCTGCCTGTCCTGCGACAAGCGCTTCACGACCTACGAGCGGGCCGACATCGCCCTGCCTTCGGTCGTCAAGAAGGACGGGCGGCGCGCCGATTTCGACTCCGCCAAGCTGCGCGCTTCCATGCAACTGGCGCTGCGCAAGCGGCCGGTCAGCGTGGAGCAGATCGATGCGGCGCTGAACCGCATCGAGGAGAAACTGCTGGCCAGCGGTGCACGCGAGATCGCATCCACCCGCTTGGGAGAGCTGGTCATGCGTGAACTCAAGCGCATCGACAAGGTTGCCTACGTGCGCTTCGCGTCTGTGTACCGCAGCTTCGAGGACGTGGACGAGTTCCGCCAACTGATCCGCGAGATCTGATCCGGGGCAACCCTATCCCCCTTTGGAGGGGGGGGGCCGGGGGAGGGATGACCGGCCCTCCCCCGTCGTCCCGCCTTTGGAGGGAAAGACGGGGCCGAGTCCGCTTTCTAGAGTTCGTTCATCGCAACGAACCTGGGAAAGCAT
>CBFGPX010000201.1:0-8089 GCA_965650725.1 uncultured Comamonadaceae bacterium
TGTTCGGCGGCATCCTGGGCACGCTGCACCACCTGTACTGGACCGGCACGCCCACGTCCGTCATCGCCGTCGGCGCCGTGTTCTCGGCGCTGGAGGTGGTGCCGCTGACGCTGATCGGCCTGGAGGCGTTGCAGACCTGGCGCCGCTCACAGGGCGTGGCCTGGCTGGGTGCCTACAAGTGGGTCATCCTGTCCTTCGTCGCCGTGGGCTTCTGGAACACGGTGGGCGCCGGCCTGCTGGGCTTCGCCATCAACCCGCCGGCCTCGCTGTACTACGTGCAGGGCCTGAACATGACGGCGGCCCACGGCCACGCGGCGCTGTTCGGCGTGTACGGCATGCTGGGCATTGGCCTGATGCTGTTCTGCCTGCGCGGCTTGTATGAACGCGCGCTGCATGCCGACCGCTTCCTGAGGCCGGCCTTCTGGAGCCTGAACCTCGGCCTGGCGATGATGGTGTTCATGTCGCTGCTGCCGGCCGGCATCTACCAGGCCTACCAGAGCATCACGCACGGCCTGTGGTACGCCCGCTCGCCCGAGGTCATGCACTCGCCGGTGATGGAAGCGCTGGTGTGGCTGCGCGTGCCGGGCGATATCGTGTTCGCCGCCGGCAGCGTGTTCCTCGCCCTGTACGCCCTGCGGCTGCTGCGCCGCCCGGCGCGCCAGCCCCTGCCGGCGGGGGCCGCCGTGGAGACCCGATGAAGCTCACCGCATTCACCGACTACAGCCTGCGCGTGCTGATCTACCTCGCCACCGAGCCCGACCGCCGGGCCACGGTGGCCGAGATCAGCGCCGCCTTCGACATCAAGGCCAATCACCTGACCAAGGTGGTCCACCACCTGGCCAAGTGCGGCTGGGTGGCGACGGTGCGAGGCAAGGGCGGCGGGCTGGTGCTGGCGCTGCCGGCCGAGCAGATCAGCATCGGCCGCGTCGTGCGCGATACCGAGGGCGCGGCCATGCCGGCCGAGTGCTTCGGCCCGGAGCAGAGCCACTGCGCCATCGTGCGCAGCTGCCGCCTCAAGGGCGTGCTGGCCGAGGCCGTGGACGCCTTCCACGCCGTGCTCGACCGTTACACGCTGGCCGACATCAGTCGCAACCGTCAGGCGCTGGCAGGCGTGCTGCACGTCCACCGCGCGAGGGCGGCATGAAGGACGAGGAGAACTACGCCTACGCCGGCCCGCAGGCGCTGCGCCAGCCCGTGCTGACGGCCTTGCACCGCGTGGTGGACCCCGAGGTGGCCATGAGCATCGTGGACGTGGGCCTGGTCTACAAGGTCACGGTGACGCCCGAGCGGCTGCACGTGCTGATGACGATGACCTCGCCCGCCTGCCCGGTGGCCGACGTGATCCTCGACGATGTGGACAGCGAGCTGGACGCCATCGTGCCGGCCGGCATGGCCGTGGACATCGAACTGGTCTGGGAGCCGCCCTGGACGACCGACCGCATGAGCGCCGGCGCCAAGGCCTTCATGGGTTGGTAAGCCGGCATGCGCGCCCGCACGATCCGATGGCCGCTGGCGCTGCTCGCGCCGGCCGTGGCCGTCGCGCTGCTGGCGGGCACCGCCGGCGGCCTGTTGCGCGCCGGCGTGGCGCTGCCGCCGTCCGGCGCCTGGCTGGGCGAGGCGGCGGTGGCGCATGCCTTCCTGATGATCTGCTGCGTGCTCGGCACGGTCATCGCCATCGAGCGCGCCGCGGCGCTGAAGCACGGGCTGTGCTTCGCCGGCCCGCTGGCCTCGGCCCTCGCCGGCGTCGCGCAGTTGGGCGGGGCAGGGCAGGGGGCCGCCTGGCTGGTCGTGGCGGCGTCGCTGGCCTTCGTCGGGGTCAACGCCGTCATCGTGCGCCGTCAGCTTGCGGCCCACACGCTGCTGCTGTGGCTGGGCGCGCTGTGCTGGGCCATCGGCAGCCTGGGCTACGCGCTCGATGCGCCGGTGAACGAGGTGCCGTGGTGGTTCGCCTTCCTGGTGCTGACCATCGCCGCCGAGCGGCTGGAGATGACGCGGCTGATGCGCCGCCGGCCCGGCGCCCAATGGGTGCTGTATGCCGTGCTGGCGGCGCTGCTGCTGGGTGCGGCGCTGTCGGGCGTGCTGTACGGCCTCGCGCTCGCGGCACTGGCGCTGTGGCTGCTGAGTTTCGACATCGCCCGCCGCACCGTGCGCGCACACGGCCTGAGCCGCTACATGGCCGTGTGCCTGCTGCTGGGCTACGGCTGGCTGCTGGTCGCCGGGCTGGCCTGGGCGGCCAGTTCGGCGGGCTGGCCGTTGCGCGACGCCGCGCTGCACGGCCTGGCGCTGGGCTTCGTCATCGGCATGGTGTTCGGCCATGCACCGGTCATCCTGCCGGCCATCGCGGGCATCAAGCTGCGCTTCGGCCGGGCCTGGTATCTGCCGCTGGCGCTGCTGCAGCTGTCGCTGGCGCTGCGGCTGTTCGGCGGCCCCGGCTTGCTCGCCGCGGGTGCGGCCGGCAATGCGCTGGCGCTGGCCGCCTTCGTCGCCACCGTGGGCGGCGCGGCGCTGGCCTGGCGCCTTCAATTCAAGGAACCCCATGGCATTGATCCGTCTTGAAGAGCCGCCGCGCGCGGCGCCGCAAGGCTTCGCGCTGTTCGCGCTCGGCTTCCGGCCCTTCTACCTGCTGGCCAGCGTGTTCGCGGCGCTGTCCGTGCCGCTGTGGGCGCTGCAGTTCTCCGGCCTGCTGGGCCACGCCTACCTGGCCGGGCCGCTGTGGCATGCGCACGAGATGCTGTTCGGCTTCACGCTGGCCGTCATCGTGGGCTTTTTGTTCACGGCCGGCAGCAACTGGACCGGCCTGCCCACGCCCACCGGCTGGAAGCTCGCCGCGCTGGCGTTGCTGTGGGTGGCGGCGCGCGTGCTGGTGCTGACGCCGTGGGCGGTGGCGGCGGCGGTCGCCAACGTTGCCTTCCCGCTGGCCGCGGCCGCCGCGCTGGCCGTGCCCTTCATCAAGGCGAGGAACCAGCGCAACTACTTCTTCATCGGCCTGCTGCTGCTGCTGGCCGTCGCTGCGGGCGTCATCCATCTCGGGCAGCTCGGTGTCATCGAGCCGGCGCCGCTGCCCGGCATGCAGGTCGCGCTGGACGTGGTGCTGTTCATCCTCGCCGTCATGGGCGGGCGCGTGATCCCGATGTTCACGAACAACGGCGTGCCGGGCTCCGGCGCGGTGAAGCAGCCGGCCGTGGAGAAGGCGGCGCTGGGGCTGGTGCTGGCGCTGGGCGCGGCCGACCTGCTGGGCCTGGCAGGCTGGCCCGTGGCGCTCATCGGCTTCGCCGCCTGCGCGGCCCACGCCGCGCGCTGGGCGCTGTGGCGGCCCTGGCGCACGCGCCGTGTGCCGCTGGTCTGGGTGCTGCATCTGGCCTATGCCTGGATCCCCGTGCACCTGCTGCTGCGGACGCTGGCCGCGCTGGGCCTCGTCGCGCCGTCGCTGGCCATCCATGCGCTGACGGTGGGCGCCGTCGGCGGCCTCATCATCGGCATGGTCACGCGCACGGCGCGCGGCCATACCGGACGGCCGCTGCGCGCCGATGGCTACGAGATCGCCTGCTATGTGGCGGTGCTGCTGGCAGCGCTGGTGCGGGTCGCCGTGCCGCTCGTCCATCCCGAGTGGACCCTGCTCGCCGTGCAGGCCTCGGCGGCGCTGTGGTCGACCGGCTTCGGGCTGTATGCCGTGCGCTACTGGCCGGTGCTGTCTCGGCCGCGCCTGGACGGCAGGCCTGGTTGAGCCATGGACTATCTCACCGTCAAGCTCATCCATCAGTCGGCGGTGGCGCTGTCGGTCGCCGGCTTTGCGGTGCGTGGTGCCGCCGCACTGGCGGGCGCGCACTGGGTGAACGGCCGCGCCGCGAAGACGCTGCCGCACCTGGTCGACTCCGTGCTGTTGCTGTCGGCGCTGATGCTGGCCTGGGCGCTGCGCCTCACGCCCGGCGGCGCCCCCTGGCTGGCGGCCAAGATCGCCGGCCTGCTGGCCTACATCGCACTGGGCGTCGTGGCGCTCAGGCCCGGCCGCTCCCGCGCCGTGCGCGCTGCGGCCTGGGTGGCAGCGCTGGTGGTGGTGGGCTGGATCGTGTCCGTGGCCGTGACAAAAAGCCCGCTGGGCTTTCTCGCCGCCTGGGTGCCGGTCGCGTCTTGATCCATGTCAAACCCACACTCTCGGGCGGGGCCGAACATGGCGCCTCCCGAAGTCCTGACGACGAGTTCACATGCCATGAAGTTGCAGCATTTCTTCGACGAAGTTCCCCGCATCCGGGTGCAGGACCCGCTGGCCCGCCTGCTGGGCTGCACCGACGATGGGCGCCTGGAGTACGGCTTTGGCGATGTGGTGCGCCTCACCGGCCACGCCTGTCCCACGGTGGCCTCGGCCTACTGGCTGACCTTTCTGGCGCTGGAGCACCTCTACCCCGATGAGCTGCCGCAGCGCGGCGGCATCAAGGTCGAGTTCCGCGACGATGCGCGCTCCGGCAACAGCGGCGTCATGGCCACCGTCGTGCAGATGCTGACCGGCGCAGCCGGCGGCTCGGGCTTCAAGGGCCTGGGCGGGCGCTTCGGCCGCGCCGGTCTGATCCGCTACAAGCCCGACCTGCTGACGCTGATGCGCTTCACGCGGCTGGACACGCAGGACGCGGTGGACGCCACGGTCGACATGGCCCATGTGCCGACCGACCCGGCCATGGAGCCGCTGCTGGAGCGCTGCGCGGCGGGCCGGGCCACGGCGGGGGAGGAGCGCGAGTTCGGGCGGCTGTGGCAGCAGCGCGTGCGCCATCTGCTGCTGGACTGCGCGCGCGACCCGGCCGTGTTCATGCTGCGCCCCGTGAAGCGGCACGCCTGCGCGCTGGCAGACTGACGGGTCAGGCCGGCGCGTCGCCGCCGTCGGGCTTCTTGTCGGCGTCCAGCCCCCATTCCTGCCAGTCGTCGCCGAACAGCTCGGACGGGTGAGGCGTCGCGAGGCTGCCGTTGCCGCACTGCAGCGAGTCGGCCGGGCAGTATTTGTCGCAGCCCCAGCAGACGCGTTCGGGGTGGGCGGGCTTGATCGGGAACTTCTTGACCACGGTTGCACGATGCCACGCGCGCCCGCGCCCGGTGTTGACGCAACGCAATGAGCCAAGCTTGAGCCGCATCAAGGGCCGGGCGATGCCCGCTGCCCAGAATCGCCGCATGACCATCCGCTGGAGCCACGCCCGCCTCGCCACCAAGATCGGCATCGTCGGCGCGGCCCTGCTGACCATAGGCCTGGCCGCCATCAGCCTGACGCTGTGGATAGGCTGGCAGCTGGAGGGGGGCGCGGCGGCCGTCAACGAGGCCGGGCGGCTGCGCATGCAGACCTGGCGCATGGCCCACCTCGCCGCCACCGGCGACCGCGAACAGCTGCAGACCCAGGCGCGGGCCTACGAGTCGGCGCTGCGCCAGCTGCTCAGCGGCGATCCGGCGCGGCCGTTGTTCCTGCCCAAGGACGAGCGCACCATGGCCGCCTACCAGGCGGTGCGGGATGACTGGCGCCGGCTCACCTCGGCGGCCGGCGGCCTGCCGGCCCCCAGCGGTGCGCAGGCCGAGGCGCTGGTGCGCCGGGTGGACGTGCTGGTCGATGCCGTCGAGGCGCGCATGGCGGCGTGGAACTCGCTGCTGTCCGCCGTGCAGCTGGCCTTGGTGGGGCTGGCCATCGCGGCGTCGGTGATCTTTCTGTACGCCTCCCATCTGGTCGTGTTCGCGCCGGTGGACCGGCTGCGGCGCGGCCTGAACGCGCTGGAGCAGGGCACGCTGGACGTGCGCATCCGCGAGGATGCGCTGGACGAGTTCGGCGACCTGGCGCGCGGCTTCAACCGCATGGCCGAGCGGCTGCAGGCCGTCTACCGCGGCATGGCGGACGAGGTGCGCGCCAAGACGGCCGACCTGCGCCAGGAGCAGCACCGCCTGGCCGCGCTCTACGACGCCGCGGCCTTTGCGGCCGGCGCCCGCTCGCAGCGCGAGCTGGCCGCCGGCTTCGGCGAGCGCGTGCGCGAGGTGGCGCGCGCCGACGCCGTGGCCGTGCGCTGGATGGACCCCAGCGACCAGCGCATGGTGCTGCTGGCCTCGCAGGGCCTGCCGCCCGCGATGGCGGAGGCCGAGCGCTGCCTGGTGCCCGGCGACTGCCACTGCGGCACGCCGCAAGCGCGGGCGCGCGTCATTCCCATCGCGCCGCAGGGCGGCGAGTCGCACTGCGCCAAGGCGCGCTTCGTCGCCCTCATCAACGTGGCGCTGACGGTGCAGGGGCGGGCCATGGGCGAGATCGATCTGCTCTACCGCGAGCCGCCCGAGCTGGCGGAGGCCGACCGCGAACTGCTGGACAGCCTGGCCAGCCATTTGTCCAGCGCCATGGACAGCCTGCGCAACGAGGCCCTGCAGCGCGAGGCCGCCGTGGCGGAGGAGCGCGGCATGCTGGCGCGCGAGCTGCACGACTCCATCGCGCAGAGCCTGGCCTTCATGAAGATCCAGCTGCAGCTGCTGAAGGATGCGCAGCAGGGCGGCCAGACGGCCACCGCGGCGCGGCTGCTGGACGAGCTGGAGCTGGGCCTGAAGGAGGGCACGGCCGATGTGCGCGCGCTGCTGATGCACTTCCGCACCCGCACCGACGGCGACGACCTGCTGCCCGCGCTGCAGCAGACGCTGCAGAAGTTCCGCCTGCAGAGCGGCCTGCAGGCCGAGCTGGAGGTGGACGGCCACGGCGCGCCGCTGCCAGCCGACGTGCAGGTGCAGCTGCTGCACGTGGTGCAGGAGGCGCTGTCCAACGTGCGCAAGCATGCGCGGGCACAGCAGGTGCACATCCGCCTGGCGCACCAGCCGCACTGGCAGATCGAGGTGCGCGACGACGGCTGCGGCTTCGACGCCGAGGCCGGCGCGCCCGACGACAGCCACGTGGGCCTGCGCATCATGCGCGAGCGCGCGGCCAAGGTGGGGGCGGCCGTCGAGCTGGACTCCCGCCCCGGCGCCGGCACGCGAGTGCGCGTCTCCCTTCCCGAACCCGAGGTGATGAATCCATGAGCAGCGAGCCCATCCGCGTCCTCGTCGTCGACGACCATACCTTGTTCCGTCGCGGCCTCATCGCGCTGCTGGCCACGCAGCCGCGGCTGATGGTGGTGGGCGAGGCGGGCGACGCCGGCGCCGCCGAGCGGCTGGCGGCCGAGCAGCAGCCTCAGGTCATCCTGCTGGACAACCACCTGCCCGGCGTCAGCGGGGTGCAGGCGCTGCCGGCGCTGAAGGCAGCCGCGCCCGGCTGCCAGGTGCTGATGCTGACCATGAGCGAGTCCGAGGCCGACCTGGGCGCCGCGCTGCGCGCCGGGGCCTGCGGCTACCTGCTGAAGACGGCCGACAACGCCGAGCTGACCCAGGCCATCGAGCGCGCCGTGCGCGGCGTGTCCAGCTTCAGCGCCGAGATGGCCGGCAAGCTGGCCACGGCCTTCCGGCACGAGGCCGAGGTGGCCGCGCCACCGCCGCCGGACCCGCTGGCCCAGCTGTCGCCGCGCGAGCGCGAGATCGCCGAGCTGATCGCCCGCGGCGACTCCAACAAGCAGATCGCCCGCGAGCTGGGCATTGCCGAGACGACGGTCAAGATCCATGTGCAGCATCTGCTGCGCAAGCTGGACCTCGACTCGCGCGTGCAGGCGGCGGTGTTGGTGACGCAGCAGCGCGGGTAGCTGCGCAGCGCTGCGTCATTCGGGGGCGGCCTGTCCTCCTGCGCCACCCAGCACGTCCACAGGCGCGTAGTTCTTTAGGACGAGGCCGGGGAACCCGCCGTCCTCCCAGCGACCGGTGCGTCGCTGATCCTCCGGTGAATGGGCGGCGCGGGCGCCGCGCGGGACAGTGACGCCATCGTCACTAAGAGGAGCCCGCATGAGCGCAGCCCCCGTCGACCGCAAGGCCTGGTCGGTCCTGATCGTCAGCACCCTGGCCTTCACCGTCTGCTTCATGGTGTGGATGATGTTCGGCGTCATCGGCATCCCGATCAAGAAGCAGCTGGGCCTGAACGCCACCGAGTTCGGCCTGCTGACCGCGATGCCGGTGCTGACCGGCTCGCTGGTGCGCGTGCCGCTGGGCATCTGGACCGACCGCTACGGCG
>CBFGPX010000202.1:0-8070 GCA_965650725.1 uncultured Comamonadaceae bacterium
TATTTCTTCCGCGGGCTGGACGGCATGACCGGCCGCGACAAGCCCGGTGCGTCCGGGCCTGCGGCCGAGGCGGGCAAGCAGCCGCCAGCCCGCCCGGCCACCGCCGAATGGGCGGAGGGCAGTCACCAGCTCGACTATCTGCGCCGCATCGGTCAGGCCTTGCACGATGCGCAGACCGAACCCAACGCCGTGCCCATCGGCGCCATCGGCATCTTCGCCAACGATGTGCACGACAAGCTGCTGATCCTGCAGGCCTTGCACGCCGAGTTCTCGGACAAGACCTTCTTCACGACCGACATCGATGCGCGCTTCCTGCATCCCAAGGTGCAGGATTTCACCCGCAACCTCATCGTGGCCAGCAGCCTGCCGCTGGCCTTCCATGCGTCGCCATCGGCCAGCGGCGTGCTGCTGCAGGACGGCACGCCGGCTCTGCGCGACAGCTATCAGGCCTCGGCCTACCTGGCCGCGCGCCACGCCGGCTGCGCGACCGAGGAATGCCGGTCGCTGGAGCGGGACGCCGGCCTCGAACCGCTGGACGAGCCCTCGGTCTACGAGGTCGGCCGCGACCGCGCCGTGCCGCTGAGCGGCTACGCCCAGCGGCCACGGCCGCTGCTGGCCAGCAACCTGCTCGCCGCCGCGGTGCTGGGCGGCGTCATCGCGCTGGGCCTGCTGGTCTGGCCCTCCACGCCGTCGTTGCGACGCGCACGGCGCGCCTTCCTGTTCAAGCCTGACACGCAGACCCGGCGGCTCGACATGGCCAGCTTCGTGCTCGCCACCCTGCAGATCGCCGTGCTGGCCTTCGTGCAGGTCAACCTGATCGAGTTCGCCCAGCCCAACGCGGTCAACTTCGTCCACATGCTGTGGCTGGGCAGCCTGGGGGGCTTCGCCGCCGTGCTGGCCATGCTGCCGGCGGTGATGGCCGCCACACCGGCCGAGACTGCCGCCGCCGATGCCGAGCCGCGCCTGAACCGGCTGCACATCGGCATGCTGTTCGCGCTCGTGGCCGGCTGGGTCTGGCTGGCCTGGCCGCAGGCGACGCCCGGCGGTCGGGGCTGCTCGGACTGCGAGCCCGTGCTGTGGTTCCAGGGGGTCAGCGCCTGGCCCTCCCACCTGTTGCACCTGCTGGCCATGGTCGTCACGGTGGCCGCTTTCGACCAGGTCTGGACCGGCACGCGGCGCGCGCTGCGCCGTGATGGCCGCTGGCTGCGCATCGAAGACCGGCAGGTGCCGGGCCTGGTGCAGCCGACGCCCGGGCGGCTCATCAACTTCTGGTGCGAGCACTTCAGCGTGATGTTCTGGCCGTCGAGGACGGCGCGGCCCGGCTTCAGCTGCGATGCGCAGCGCCTGTGGCTGGAGTACGGCTGGCGCGGCCAGAGCCAGGCCCGCGCCGCACGCATCCTGTGCTGGCTGCTGTTGACGGTGGGCGCCGTGGCCCTGCTTTTCTTCAGCATGAGCGAGGGGCAGTTGCCGGAGATCCCGGTGCGCGGTGCCCAGCACCGGCAGATGGTGAGCACCACGCTCTACGCGCTGGTGCTGCTGGTGCCGCTGCTGATCGTGGCCGTGGGGGATGCCACCGTGAGCCTGCTGATCTTCGTGCGGCATCTGAATGCGGGCCGCAGCTACTACCCGGCTCCGACGCTGGAGGCGGCGGCGAACGCGCTGGGGCCGCAGCATCGCGACCTGTGGCTGACCCGGCTGGCTGCCCGCCCCAAGGACCGCCGTGATGGCTTGCCGGCGCCCGATGACACGCCGCGTGAGCACACGCTGCTGGACCCCTGGATCGACGTGCAGTTGGTGGCCCGCCGCAGCCAGCACATCGCCCGGCTGGTGTACTGGCCCTTCCTGGTGCTGGCGCTGCTGGTGGTGGCGCGCAGCCGCGGCTTCGACAACTGGTCGCTGACGCCCGCCATCGCCACCGGCCTCAGCGTCTACGTCGCGGCGCTGATCGCGCTGACGCTGGCGCTGAAGCAGGCCTGCGAGCAGACCCGGCAGCGCGCACTGGAAGCGATGCGCGGCGACCTGCGCTGGCTGCAGGGCTGCGCAGCGCTGCGCCCCTTGAGCGACCCGTTCAAGCAGCTGATCGCCGGGGTCGAAGGCACGCAGACCGGCGCGTTCGCGCCATTCCTGGAGCAGCCCTTGCTGCGGTCGCTGCTGGTGACTCTGGGCGGTGCCGGTGGCACCCAGCTGTTCGACCAGTTGCTGCGCTGACCCGGTGCCGAGTCGCCCGCGAGCAACGTTCATCGTGCTTTGTGGGGAGGCACGCGGCCCTGGTGATTGACTCGGCACCGCCAAGCTGAGACCTTGTCCGCCGGCCCGTTGTCGCATGGGCCAGGAGCGGCGAATGGCGGACTCCAAGGGCGGCTTCGGCGGTTTTCCCTGGGCCAGCGCGGCGGTGCTGGTGGCTTTCGTGGCCAGCACGCAGCTGGTGCCTCATGCCTTCGAGCCGCTGCGGCCCGCCGAGAAACCTCGCGCCCAGGCGCCGCTGGATCCCGAACTGGAGGTGAACGCCCGGCTGTGGGAAGACCCCTTCGCCGCGCTGCGCCGCGACGAAGCCGAACGCGGCGAGCGCTGCGAGCGCGTGCGCAAGCAGTCGCCCCAGCGCGGTGACTGCCGCGACGGTGTGGCCGAGGCGCGCAACCCGCGCGAGATGCTGGCCAAGCTGGACCGCGACCACGACCAGCGCCTGGACGACACCCTCATCGTGCTGGGCCTGCTGCCCGGTGCGGACTTCGTCGGCGCCGAGGAGGCGCGCCGGCGCGTGCGCTACGCGGCGCTGGCGGGCCTGCAAGCCATGGACTACGTCCCGGACAACGCCGAGCGCCTGAGCCTGCTGGAGTTCGACCTGCTGGCGCCGCCGCCGGCGAGCGCGCCGGCCAGCGAGCCGGCGCGGCTGCGGCCGCCGTTCGTGGTGCCCTACGAGCTGTTGTCGCTGCGCACGGGCCACCGCGACAAGCCGGGCGGGCGCGCCGGCAGTGCCAGCCGCTATGCCCAGGTGGCCGTGCTGTGGGTGGACGAGAACGCGCTGCCCCACCGCAAGCTCGATGCGCTGGCCCAGCTGACCCAGCAGCTGATGGGCACGCAGGCGCTTGACATTGCCAGCTTCAAGTACAGCCAGGGCGGCGGCCAGCCCAGCCTGGCCGTCATCGGCCCCTCGTCCACCGACGCGCTGCGTCTGGCGCTGGCCGACCTGCGCTGTGCGGCCGACCGCAGCGGCAGCCCCTCCGCCGCGACGGCCGCGGCGGCGCGCTGCGCGGTGCCCGGCCTGCAGCGCCAGTCGGGCCTGGCGCCCGAGGTGCTGGAGGGCTACCGGCTGCTGTCGCGGGCCGAGTTCTACAACTCGGCCTCCACGGCGCCCAACCGCATGCTGGCCGAGCTGAACAAGCAGGACCTGGATGCCTTCGTCACCGAGCAGTTCAAGCGCATCACCGGTGACAGCGGCGTGGTGCAGCTGCAGCGCACGGTGGGCAACGACGGCGAGCTGATCCGCAAGCTGGACGCCGAGATCCGGCTGCGGCTGTCGGCGGACGGCAGGCGCCGCGTGGTGGTCGTCGCGGAGCGCGACTCGCTGTACGCGCAGTCGCTGGTGGCCGAGCTGAAGCACCGACTGGCGCAGGGCGGGGAGGACCGGCTGCAGCTGGAGGTCGTCTACTTCTTCCGCGGCCTGGACGGCGTGACCACGCGCGAGGCGAGTACCGCCGCGCCGGCCAAGGCCGCCGCGCTGGAGTGGCCCGAAAGCCGAGACCAGCTGGACTACCTGCGCCGCCTGGGCGCGGACCTGAAGCGCAGCGAGATCGACGTGGGCCGGCCGCAGATCGGCGCCGTCGGCATCTTCGCGACCGACGTGCACGACAAGCTGCTGGTGCTGCAGGCGCTGCACGAGGACTTCCCCGACAAGATGTTCTTCACCACCGACATGGACGCCCGCTACCTGCACCCGCGCACGCAGGCGTTCACGCGCAACCTGGTGGTTGCCAGCAGCCTGCCGCTGGCCTTCTACGCGCCGCCGGCCGCGGTCCGGGGCGGTGCCGAGGCCGTCAACCTGCAGGCCGGCACGCCGCCGCTGCGCGACATCTACCAGACCAGCACCTACGCCGCCGCGCGCCGCGCCGCTTGCCGCGACGAAGCCTGCAAGCAGCGCGAGCGCGCCGCGCTGGACCTGGCGTTGGGCAGCCCGTCGCTGTACGAGGTGGGTCGCAGCAGCGCCGTGCCGCTGGCCGGCTATGCGCTGGAGGCGCGGCCCGCCGCCAGCGGTGCCGGGCGGGTTCTGGTGGCGGTGCTGATGGTCGGGCTGACCGGCACGCTGCTGCTGGTCTGGCCGTCCACGCCGGCAATCCGTGAGGCACGCCGTGTGTTCCTGCGCGAACCCACGCTGGCCAACCAGCCGCAGATGGACATGACCGCCATCGTGCTGGTGGCCTTGCACGCGGGGCTGTTCTCCTACGTGCTGGCCAGCCTCATCGAGTTCGTGCTGCCCAGTCGGCTGGACTTCATCCATGCGCTGCTGCTGGCCAGCCTGGCGGCGTTCGGCGCGCTGCTGGCCGTGCTGCCGGCACTGCTGTCGGCCCGCCGCGAGCAGCCGGCGCCGCCCGACCAGGCGGCCGGCCTGGACCGGCTGCACCTGGTGGTGCTGGCCATGGTGGCCGGCGTGTGGCTGTGGCTGGCCTGGCCCGCCAGCGGCTGGCGCGGCGCGCTCAGCTGCAGCACTTGCGAGCCGGTGGCCTGGCTGGAGGGCGTCAGCGCCTGGCCGTCGCACCTCATCCACCTGCTGGCGCTGTTCGCCATCCTGTGGACGCTGGACTGGGCCTGGGCCAGCACGCTGCAACTGCTGCGCGAGGACTCCGACTGGCTGCACCTGCCGCGACCGCAACCGCAGCCGGTGGTGCGCAGCAATCTGCGCGGCCTGGTGCGCGGCTGGTTCGAGCACGTCAGCGTGCTGTTCTGGAAGCCGGGCGTGGGCTACAGCTGCGATTTCGCCCAGCTGTGGCAGGAATACGGCGAACGCGGCGAGGCCCGGCCGCGCGCGGCGCGCACGCTGGTGTGGTTTGCGCTGACCCTCGCGCTGGTGGGCCTGCTGTTCCTGGGCCTGTCGGAAGGCCAGATCCCCGAGGTGCCGGTGCGCGGCGACGAGCACCGCCAGATGGTGAAGGCCACGCTGTACGTGATCCTGCTGCTGCTGCCGCTGCTCATCGTCGCGGTGGGTGACGCGACGGTGCTGCTGCTGCGCTTCGTGCGCCACCTGAACGCCGGCCGCAGCTTCTACCCGGACGCGACCATCGCGGTGTTCGCCCGCTCGCTGGGCGAGGAGCACCAGGCGCTGTGGTCGCAGCGCTTCCGCGCGCGGCCCGAGGAGCGCAGCAAGGACGGCGGCGGCTTTGCGATGCACACGCTGCTGGACGACTGGATCGACGTGCAGGTGGTGGCCCGGCGCAGCGCGCCCATCGCGCGGCTGGTCATCGGGCCCTTCGTCGTGCTGGCGCTGCTGGTGGTGGCGCGCAGCCGGCTGTTCGACAACTGGGCGCTGACGCCGGCCATCGCCATCGGCGTGAGCTTCTACGTCGTCACGCTGATCGGGCTGACCGTGCTGCTGAAGCAGTCGGCCGAGGCCACGCGCAAGCGCGCGCTCGAGTCGATGCAGGCCGACCTGCGCTGGCTGGCCGGCAGTGGCAAGCCGCTGTCGGAGCTGGTGGAGCCGTTCAAGCGCCTGATCGCGCAGGTGGAGAACAACCAGCACGGTGCGTTCGCGCCGTACTTCGACCAGCCGCTGCTGAAGGCCATGCTGGTGCCGCTGGGCGGCGCTGGCGGCACGCAGCTGTTCGACTACCTGCTGCTCGGGCGTTGAACGGCCGCGATGGCGGCGGCCAGGCGCTCGGCTTGGTTGCCGGCGATGTCCACCCAGGCGGCGTTGCCCGCCGTCAGCGTCGCACGCAAGCGCGCATCGAAAACCGCGCGCACGCCGGGTCCGTCGCGCAGGAAGCCGTCGGCCTCCCAGGGCAGGTCGGGCGCGCACAGCAGCGTCAGGTCGCAGCGGCGCTGGAAAGCGAGCGCTTCCGCGGTCAGCGAGTCATCGTCGAAGTAGTGCTCGCTGCACAGTGCGGTGATCAGCGGCGTGGTGTCGCAGATCACCAGCGTGTGCTGGCGCCAAGCCGTCTCGATGCGCGCCGCCTGCTCGGCGGCGATGTGGGCCTGCTCGGGTTGCTGCGGCGTGCGGCCGTGGGCGTCGCACCACTCGCGCAGGTACTCGGTGACGAGGCCGGCGCTGAAGTGCTTCGCCAGCGCCTCGGCCAGCGTGGACTTGCCGGTGCATTCGGCGCCCAGCAGCGAAACGATCAAGCCTGCCTCCAGGCGCGCCAGCCGATGACGCTCATCGGAATGAAGGCGGCGTAGAGGATGACCGTCAGCCAGTAGCCCTTGAGGCCGAACAGCACGACGCTGACGACGTTGACGACGATCCACGTGGGCCAGTTCTCTTCGTACTTGCGCGCCAGCAGCCACTGGCCCAGCAGGCTGGCGACGGTCGGGAAGGCATCCCAGTAGGGCAGGGGACTGTCGGTGACGTGATCGAGGAACAGGCCCAGCAGCGGCCATGCGGCCAGCGTCAGCAGCGCGGGCTTCAGCAGGCCGCGCAGGCCCAGACGCCTCACCGTGAGCGCATCGCCGTCGCGCGTGCGGCCGAAGCGCCATTGCCACAGGCCCCACACGGCCAGCGCGGCGAACAAGAGCTGCAGCGCGGCTTCGCCGTACAGCTTGCCGTCCCAGAACAGGCCGAAGTACAGCAGCGAGCTGACCAGCGCCAGTGGCCAGGCCAGCAGCTTGACCCGCATATTGCAGACGACCATCCAGACCGCCAGCACGAAGGCCACCAGCTCCAGCCAGGAAATGGGGCTGCCGAAGGCGGTGAAAGCCGGCGCCAGCAGCGCCGCCCAGGCGGTCGCGATCATCAGCGCGAGGCCGCTGAGGCGGCCGGGCGAACCGGTGCCAGCGGCACGAAGACCTCGTCGGCCTTGATCATGCCCAGCTCGAAGCGGGCCTTCTCCTCGACCATCTCCAGGCCTTCGCGCAGGTCGCGCAGTTCGGCCTGCAGCTGGTCGTTGCGTGCGCGCGCCTGGTCGTTGTCGGCCCGCGCCGCCGCCACCTCCTCCCGGAGATGTGCGACGTAAGGAAGACTGCCCCGGCCCACCCAGAGCTGGGCTTGAATGGCGATCAGGAAGACCGCCAGGACCAGGGCCAACGCCTTCAAGCGCGTTTACTTGAGGTTGTAGAACGCGGCACGGCCGGGGTACACCGCCACGTCGCCCAGGTCTTCCTCGATGCGCAGCAGCTGGTTGTACTTGGCCATGCGGTCCGAGCGCGACAGCGAACCGGTCTTGATCTGGCCGGCGTTCAGGCCGACGGCGATGTCGGAGATGGTGCTGTCCTCGGTCTCGCCCGAGCGGTGCGAGATGACGGCCGTGTAGCCGGCGCGCTTGGCCATCTCGATGGCGGCGAAGGTCTCGGTCAGCGTGCCGATCTGGTTGATCTTGATCAGGATGGAGTTGGCGATGCCCTTGTCGATGCCTTCCTGCAGGATCTTGGTGTTGGTGACGAACAGGTCGTCGCCGACGATCTGCACGTTCTTGCCCAGACGGTCGGTCAGGATCTTCCAGCCGTCCCAGTCGCCCTCGGCCATGCCGTCTTCGATGGAGATGATGGGGTACTTGTCGACCCAGGTGGCCAGCATGTCGGTCCACTGCTGCGAGGTCAGCTTGATGCCGCCTTCGCCCTCCAGCACGTACAGGCCGTCCTTGTAGAACTCGCTGGCGGCGCAGTCCAGGCCGATGGCGATTTGCTCGCCGGCCGTGTAGCCGGCCTTGGCGATGGCGTCCAGGATCAGCTGGATCGCGGCCTCATGGCTCTCGACGCTGGGCGCGAAGCCGCCTTCGTCGCCCACGGCGGTGGAGATGTGCTTGTCGTGCAGGATCTTCTTCAGCGCGTGGAAGACCTCGGCACCCCAGCGCAGCGCCTCGCGGAACGACGGCGCGCCCACGGGGATGATCATCAGCTCCTGCAGGTCCAGGCTGTTGTTGGCGTGCG
>CBFGPX010000203.1:0-8021 GCA_965650725.1 uncultured Comamonadaceae bacterium
CACCGGCGTGGACCTGACGCAAGACCAGTGGCGCGCGCTGGTGCCCGTCATGCGCTCGCAACAGCTGCTGCCCTTCCTGGACCTGGCCTACCAGGGCTATGGCGACGGCATCGCCGAGGACGCGTTCGCCGTGCGCCTGCTGGCCGACGAAGGCATCAGCTTCCTGATCGCCAACAGCTTCTCCAAGAGCATGAGCCTGTACGGCGAGCGCTGCGGCGCGCTGAGCGTGGTCTGCCCCGATGCCGACCAGGCCGCCCGCGTGCTGGGCCAGCTGAAGTTCATGATCCGCCGCAACTACTCCAACCCGCCCATGCATGGCGGCCAGATCGTCGCCAAGGTGCTGACGGACCCGAAGCTGCGCGCGATGTGGGAGGCCGAGGTGAAGGAGATGCGCGAACGCATTCAGGCCATGCGCCGCCAGCTGCACGGCGTGCTGGTCGCCAAGCTGCCGGGCCGCAACTTCGACTACTTCCTGACCCAGCGCGGCATGTTCAGCTACACCGGCCTCAGCGCCGAGCAGGCCGAGCGGCTGAAGACCGAGTTCGGCGTCTACATCCTGCGCTCGGGCCGCATGTGCGTGGCGGGGCTGAACACCCGCAACGTCGACGCCACGGCCGCGGCCATGGCCGCGGTGCTGGGCGCTTGAGCGCCGCGCGCTGGCTGTCGGCCTGGGCGCTGGCGCTGCTGGCGCCCGCGACGCTGGCCGCCCCCACGGTCGAGCGCATCACCTGGCTCAGCGGCGACACGCTGGTGCAGCGCGATGGCGGCCGGGCCGAGCGGCCGTCGGACCGCCTGATCAACTGGCTGTCCACACGGCTGCGCGGCGTGGAGCACCGGCGCGTGGTGGCCAACGCCAAGCGCAGCTGGATGCTGATCCAGGCCGGAGAGCAGGTCTGCCACGCCAGCGCCGTGCGCCTGCCCGAGCGCGAGCGCCTGGCCTATTTCAGCAACACCTGGCTGATGCCGCCGGTGCAGCTGGTGATGCCGCAGGCGCGGCGCGCGCAGCTGCCGCTGGACGGTGCTGGCCACGTGGACCTGGCCGCGCTGCTGGCCGATCCGCGGTGGCGCGGCCTGCTGGTGGACGGCCGCAGCTACGGCCCGCAGATCGACGCGCAGCTGGCGCAGACCGAAGGATCGGAGCGGCTGCAGCGCGTCACGTCCGGCGACTTCGGCAGCAACATCCTGCCCATGCTGTTGCGCGGCAACGCCGACTACGCCATCGAATACCCCAACGTGCTGGCCGCGCTGGCGCGGCTGCAGCCCGAGGTGGCCGACATGGTGACGCTGCCCATCCGCGGTGCCGCCGAACCCGTGCCCAGCGGCGTGGCCTGCCCTCGCACGCCCTGGGGCCGGGCCGCGATGCGCCTGATCGACCGCGCGCTGGGCACGCCCGAGGGCGCGGCCATGCTGCGCGAGGGGCTGCTGCAGCAGATGTCGCCCGACACGCAGCGCCAGTACCGCAGCCAGCTGGACAGCTTCTTCCAGCGCCGCAGCAAACCCACGCCCGGGCTCTGACCATAACGCGCGGTGATGGGCCAAGCCGCCGCTTTCATTGGCAGCAGGCCCTGAGCGTCTTTACCCTGCCGGCCAGTACAAAGGGTCCAGGGCAGGATGAAGCATTGCGTGGTGATCGGCGGCGGCGTGGTGGGCCTCACCACGGCCTGGGCGCTGCTGGAGCGCGGCCACTCGGTGACGCTGCTGGAGCGCGACGATGCCGTCGCCCAGGGCGCCAGCCGGGCCAACGGCGGCCAGCTCAGCTACCGCTACGTGTCGCCGCTGGCCGATGCCGGCGTGCCGCTGAAGGCGCTGCGCTGGTTGCTGGACCCCGACGGCCCGCTGCGTTTCAAGCCCGAATGGCGATGGGCGCAATGGTCCTGGCTGCTGGCCTTCCTGCGCAACTGCCGCGGCCCGGTCAACGGCCGCACCACCGAGCGCCTGCTGGCGCTGGGCGCCTACAGCCAGACCAGCTTCGCCCAGCTCGTCGCGCAGGCGCAGCTGGGCGACCGCATCGCGCTGCGCGCGCCCGGCAAGCTGGTGGTCTACCGCAACGCAACCGAGTTCGCCCGCATCGCTGCCCGCAAGAACGGCAGCGGCGTCGAGCAGGCGCTGTCGCACGATGACTGCGTCGCGCTCGAGCCAGCCTTGGCCCAGATCGATCTGAGCGAGGCCAAGCTGGCCGGCGGCATCTTCACGCCCGGCGAGGCCGTGGCCGACTGCCACGCCTTCTGCCAGGAGCTGTTCGCGCGGCTGCAGTCGCATGCCGGCTTCAAGGGCCGGCTGCAGGCGCGCGTGGACAGCTTGCTGACAGGCACGCGCGGCGAGGTCATCGGCGTGCGCACCGCCACGGCCGGCGACGTGACGGCCGACGCGACCATCCTCTCTGCCGGCCTGCACAGCCGCGCGCTGGCCGCGACGGTGGGCGTCGAGCTGCCGCTGTATCCGCTGAAGGGCTACAGCCTGACCGCGCCCGTCTCGGCCGCGCACCGCCCGCCGGAGGTCAGCGTGACCGACTTCGAGAAGAAGATCCTGTACGCCCGCATCGGCAGCGACCTGCGCGTGGCCGCGATGGTGGACCTGGTGGGCGATGACCTCGGCCTGGACGCCGGCCGGCTGGCCTCGCTGCAGCGCTCGGTGCGCGCCACCTTCCCCAACGCGGCCGACTACGACCGCGCCACGCCCTGGGCCGGCCTGCGCCCCGCCACGCCCAGCGGCGCTCCCATCCTGGGCGCCAGCGGCGTGCCGGGCCTGTGGCTCAACGTGGGCCACGGCGCCTTGGGCTTCACCTTCTCGTTCGCGACGGCCAACATCGTGGCCGAGCTGGTCAGCGGCCGCGCCAGCCCGCTGCCGCTGGACGGGTTGACGCTGTGACCGCCGACGACCTGGCCGCCGCGCTGCGCGCCGCCGTGCTGGCCCAGCGCTTCGAGACCACGCCCGACTCGCTGCAGGGCGGCGCACCGCTGGGCGTCATGCCCAGCATCGACCTGGCCGTGGCGGTGTTCCCGCGCGGCGGCGCGGCGCCGGTGGCGGCCAATGTGCTGTTCTCGCGCGAGCACCCGCAAGGCCTGGTCGCGTGCTTCGATGCCGATTTCGGCCCGGTCAACAACATCGCCTTCCACGCCGACGTGCGCGACGCCAAGGGCGACTCCTACGCCTGGCTGCCCGGCGCCGACTGGGCGCGCATCGACTTCCCGGCCTGGTTCGGCAACGGCCCGCGCTTCGTCGCGCCGTATCCGGCCTCGCTGCTGAAGATGATGGTGGCCGTGGGCGTGGGCCTGCTGGTGGACGGCGGGCGCAGCGACTGGGCCTTGCCCTTGCCGTTTGCGGGCAAGACCCGGCCCGTGGGCGACTGGCTGTTCGACATGATCATCGTCAGCAGCAACGAGGCGACCTCGGCGCTGGTGGCTCACCTGCACGCGCGCGGCGCAATTCGCCGAGATTCGCGCCGCGACGGCGACCGCGAGGTGCACAACGAGATGCACGCGCTGTTTGCCGCGCAGGGCCTGCTCGGCCTGATGATCGCCAACACCCAGCCCGACGGTGGCTGGGGCAACGGCGCGGGCTCGGGCGTGGGCCAGATCCAGATGACCGCCTGGGATGCGCTGCGGCTGATGTGGCGGCTGGATGTCGATGCGCCGGCGCAGGGCACGCTCGTCAGTCCCGCCAGCCGCGACGTGATCCGCCGCGCGCTGGACGCGCAGAAGCTGCATCACAACCTCAGCAGCGAGTCGCTGCGCGCGCTGCCTGGCTGGGTGCCCGGCATCCCGGCGCGCTTTGCGCACAAGACCGGCAACACGCAGAACTACACCAGCGACGCCGGCATCGTGCACGACGGCGAGCTGCACTACCTGATCGCGATCACGACCAGCTTGGGGCAACGCTACGCGCCGCATGCCGACGCGTCGACGACCTGGAAGATCCCGGCGCTGGGCGCTGCCGTCCACGCATGGTTGCAAGCGAATTCCTGATCCCGCCGCTGCGGCCGGGCGCGCACATCGCCGTCATCGCGCCGGCCGGCCCGCCCAAGCCGGGTCGGTTGGAGCCCGTGCCCGGCTGGCTGCGCCAGCGCGGCTACGAGGCCACGCTGCTGCCCAGCTGCTTCGGCCCGCCTCCGCTGGACTTCCTGGCCGCGCCCGACGCCATCCGCCTGGCCGACGTGCACACCGCGTTTGCCGCGCCGCATTTCGACGCCGTGCTGGCGCTGCGCGGCGGCTCGGGCTGCATACGGCTGCTGGACGACATCGACCTCGCGCAGCTCGCGTCGACACGCAAGCTGCTGATTGGCTACAGCGACCTGACCGTGCTGCACGCGCTGCGCACGCGCGCCGGCATCCCGTCGCTGCATGCGCCCATGCCGGCCAGCGACTGGGGCTTGGCCGGGGCACAACCTGATACCGATGCGTTGTTCGATCGCCTGGCCATCGGCTGGCGTGCGGGCGACGTCGTGGGTCAGGCCGAACCGCATCCGCTGACCCGCGGCGGCACCGCGCAAGGCCGCCTCATCGGCGGCAACCTCGCGATGTTCTGCGCGCTGCTGGGCACGCCCTACCTGCCCGATGTGGACGGCGCACTGCTGTTCATCGAGGACATCAGCGAGGAGCCCTACCGCGTGGACCGCATGCTGAGCCAGTTGCGACTGGCCGGCGTGCTGGACCGCATCGCCGGCCTGCTGGTGGGCAGCTTCAGCGGCGCCGAGAGCCCCGATGCCGTGCTGGCCGACCACTTGGCCGCCCTGCGCTGCCCGGTGCTGGCCGGCTGGCCGTCGGGCCACGGCCAGCCCAACCGGCCGCTGCCGCTGGGCGTCGTCGCCGAGATGGATGCCGCGGCGGGCACGCTGACCCTGCGCTGACCCAAAAAAATGCCTCGCGATCGGCGAGGCAGGGAAGGCCGGTGCGGAACCTTCCGGGAGTCAAACGAAGAACCTCAGCTATCCAAACCGCATTCGCGGCACCCGCGACGCATGAAACCGAGGGCCGAGCGCCGGGCCGCTCCCAAGCCGGCCCGCGGGCGATGTGCTCGTGGCTCAATGCCGCGAGCATCGCCGTCCCCACGGGGGACCGACTGGGCTTGCCGGCGTTCAGCCGGAGCAAGACCGGGCGAGGGGCTCACCTTCATTTCAGAACATGCGGTACTCGACGCGCAGCGTGTAGGCGCGGCCGCGCGGGTCGGCCACGCGCGGCTCCCAGCTGGAGCCGGCGCCGGTGTTGGTGTCGTAGGTGACGCTGAAGGGCGGGGCTTCGTTCAGCAGGTTCTTGATGCCGGCCGTGATGGTCAGGTTCTTGATGCCGCTGTAGGCCAGGCTGGCGTTGAACACCGAGTAGGCCGGCACCAGCGGCGTCCAGTTGGCGGGCTTGACCGTGCCGTTGGCGACGCCGGGCAGCACGAAGTCCTGGTAGCCGGTGCGGTAGACGTGGGCCACGGTGGCGGTCCAGGCACCCTCGGTGCGGCTCAGCGTGGCGGTGTGCTTCCAGCGGATGCCCAGGTCGCCCGAGCGCGTGAAGCGGCCCACCTCGCTGGCACCCATCGGCGCGCTGGGCACCAGGCGGGACTTCTTGTCCAGCAGGTAGGACAGGTCGAAGCCCGCGTTCCAGGTCGCGCCGGCCGCCTTGAACGCACCCTTGACGCCGAACTCCAGGCCCTTGGTGATGGTCTCGCCGGTGTTCACGTAGCGGGTGTCGACGGCCTGCAGCTTGCCGTTGGCATCGCGGAAGAAGTTGTCCTTGAAGAGTTCGTAGTTGGCCGCCAGCGTCGTCAGGCCGAAGGACTGGATGTTGCCGGTGCGCTCCACCGACCACCAGTCCAGGTTGGCCACCAGGTCCTTGTGCGGCTGGAAGACCACGCCGGCGCTGTACATCTTGGCCTCCTCGGGGGCCAGCTCGCGTTTGCCGCCGAACAGCGTGACGAAATCGCGCACGCTCTCGCAGCCCGGCGTCGTCGACACCACGCGGCTGGCGCAGGTCGCGGGGTCGGTGAAGTCGGCGCCGACGAAGGTGGTCTGCGTCACCGGGTCGAACATCTGCTTGAAGGTCGGCACGCGGAAGCCCGTGCTGTAGGCGCCGCGGAACAGCAGCTGCTCGGTGGGGTTGTAGCGCACCGAGACCTTGGGGTTGGTCGTCGCGCCGAAGCCGGTGTACTCGTCGCGGCGGATCGCGCCGGTGATCTCCAGGTCCTTCATGACCGGCACGGCCACCTCGGCGAACACCGCCTTGATGGTGCGCTTGAGCGTGCCGGCTGTGGCCAGCGCGTTGTCGAAGGGCACGTTGAAGATCAGCGCCTCCATCGTGTTGGCGTTGGCGCGCTGGTCGCCGTCGAACTTGTACTTCTCGGTGCGCGTGTCCGCGCCGAAGGCTGCCATCACCTGGCCGGCCGGCAGCTTGAACAGCGGGCCCGACACGGTCGCGTCGGCCTGCTGCATCTCGAACTTGCCGCCATACAGCTTCACGCCTTCGGCCGAGATCGCGTCCAGCGCCTTCATCGCCTCGGGCGTCTGCGTCAGCGAGAACGGGTTCAGCACGCCGGTGTTGATGAGATTGGCGAACGGCACCCAGTAGTGGTAGCCGGTGCCCACGGTGGAGCTGCCCTTGCTCTCGGCGCGCGACAGGCCCACCTTGTAGTCCCAGTCGGTCAGGAAGGGCAGCGGGCCGTCGGCGCCGATCAGCACGCGGGCGGTGTCGGCGGTGGTGTCGATCTCGCGGTTGCCGCAGGGCATGCAGCGCCAGCGGAAGGCCATGCCCAGGCCGCGGTTGCCGGCCAGTTCGGGGAAGGACTTCACCAGCGCGTCGAAGATCTGGTTGTACGACGCGCCCGTGCTCGGGTAGCGCAGGTCGCGGAAGGGGCTGGGCACCGAGGTGCCGTTGGGCAGCGAGGTGTTGGACGTGTTGGTACCGCTGGTGATCTGGTTGGGCGAGAAGCTCTTGGTGGACTCGGTGCGGCCCAGCACGGCCTCGGCGAACACGCGGTGGTCGCCGAACTGGCCGGTCAGCCGGCTGACGAGGTTGGTGCTCTTGATGGGCTGCTGGATGACGGCGGCGCGGCCGGTGTCCCAGGCGCAGCCGTACTTGGATGCCGCGGTGGCCCACAGCGCCTCCTGGTAGGGGCTCTGACCGTCCACGGACGAACAGCCGGCGCCGCCCGGCAGGTCCAGCACGTTGATGCCGTTCACTCGCAGCGCCGGGTTGGCGAAGTCCACCGGGCCGGCCGTGTTGCTGCGCGTGCCGTTGGGCATGGTCACGCTCAGCACGTTCTCGCGCGTGCCGGCCACGCCGAACAGCGTCGCGATGGGTGTGCCGCGCGTGTCGGGCGCGAGGCCGCGGTCGGGCTGGAAGGTGTTGACGAAGTCGCGCTGATCGCCGCGCAGCACCTTGTTGTCGCGCACGGACAGCGAGGCCAGGAAGTTGAAGCCCTGCGTCTCCAGGTTGCCGAAGCCGGCCGTCACGGCGGCGCCGTAGATCTCGCCGCCCTTCTGCTGCGGCACATCGGCCAGCGCGTTGATGGTGACGCCCGAGTAGTTCTGGCGCAGGATGAAGTTGATGACGCCGCCGATGGCGTCGGTGCCGTAGATGGCCGAGGCGCCGTCCTTCAGGATCTCGACGCGGTCGATGGCGGCGAACGGGATCTGGTTCAGGTCCACCGTGCCGCCGTTCAGGCCGTGGGCCGCCACGCGCCGGCCGTTCAGCAGGATCAGCGTCGCGTTGCTGCCCTGGCCGCGCAGGTTGGCGCTGGACGCGCCGTTGTTGCCGCGCGCGGCGCCGTCCACCACGTCGGCATTGCCGGCCAGGTTGTCCAGCCCGTTGCCGTTGATGTTGAGGTCCATGATGAGCTGCTCGGCCGACGCGATGCCGGCCCGCTCCATGTCACGGCGGCTGATGACCTGCACCGGCAGCGCGCCCTCGTCGCGGATGCGCTTGATGCTGGAGCCCGTGACCTCCACGCGCTCCAGCCGCTTGCCCTCGGCCTGCGCCAGCACCACGCCGGCATGCGCCGCCAGGCCGATCACCGCAAGCTGTCCTACCAGACGATTCAAC
>CBFGPX010000204.1:0-7871 GCA_965650725.1 uncultured Comamonadaceae bacterium
TCGTGGCCCACTTCCACTACGTGCTGGTGGCCGGCTCGCTGTACGCGCTGTTCGCCGGCGTCTACTACTGGGGTCCGAAGTGGACCGGCGTGATGTATTCGGAGACGCGCGGCAAGATCCACTTCTGGGGCTCGCTGATCTTCTTCAACATCACCTTCTTCCCGATGCACTTCCTGGGTCTGGCCGGCATGCCGCGCCGCTACGCCGACTACCCCATGCAGTTCACCGACTTCAACGCGATCGCGACGATCGGCGCCTTCGGCTTTGGCCTGATGCAGGTCTACTTCTTCCTGTTCGTCGTGGTGCCCATGATGCGTGGCAAGGGCGCGAAGGCGCCGCAGAAGCCCTGGGAAGCCGCCGAAGGCCTGGAGTGGGAAGTGCCGTCGCCGGCGCCGTTCCACACCTTCGAGGAGCCGCCCAAGCTGAACGCTTCGGCCACCAAGATCATTGCCTGACCGCGCGGACATGACGACGCCCGAGCAACGCAAGAGCAACCGGCGGCTGGGCCTGATCCTGCTGTCGGTGGCGCTGGCCTTCGGCGTCGGCTTCGTGGCCAAGATTGCCCTGTTCAACCACTGACATGCGCCTGAGATCCCTGGCCGCAGCGCTGCACCGCGACAACCGCCAGCTGTTGCTGAAGCTGGTGGTGGTGGTGGTGATGATGCTCGGCTTCGGCTACGCGCTGGTGCCGCTGTACAAGCACATCTGCGAGGCGCTGGGCATCAACGTGCTGTCGCTGGCCGAGCGCCAGGTCGCGTCCGCCAAGGGCGGGGCCGCCGGCAACGGCCAGGTCGACTACAGCCGCGAGATCACGGTCGAGTTCGACACCAACGCACGTGGTCCCTGGGACTTCAAGCCGGCGGTGCGCCACATGACGGTGCACCCGGGCGAGCTGAGCCAGGTCATGTACGAGTTCCGCAACAAGCAGGACCGCGTGATGGCAGCGCAGGCGATCCCCAGCTATGCGCCCATGCAGGCCAGCGCGCATTTCAACAAGCTGGAGTGCTTCTGCTTCAACGAGTACACGTTGCAGCCGGGCGAGAGCAAGCAGTGGCCGGTCGTGTTCGTCATCGACCCCAAGCTGCCCAAGGATGTGAAGACCATCACTCTGTCCTACACCTTCTTTGAGGTGGCGGGCAAGGGTGTGGTCAAGGTCGGCCAGGCGCCGGCGACCGGAGCCGCGCTGTGAGCGAGGCGGGTCGCGATCTGAAGGAGGTCGTGCAGCGCAAGGCCTCCATTGGCCAGACGCTGTCGGCGGTGGCCTGGAGTTTTTTTGGCGTGCGCCGGGGCAAGGACCATGAGAACGACATGGCCAAGCTCAACCCGGTGCACGTGATCATCGCGGGCGTGCTGGGCGCGGCCGTGTTTGTGTTGATGCTGGTGCTGCTGGTCCGCTGGGTCATCGGCAGTGGCGTGGCCGGTGCCTGAGCGCTGGCCACCAAAGAGTACAGAGAACGAGGAGAACGACATGTCGGCAGCGACAACCACGGGCAAGACGCCGTACTACTTCGTGCCGGGGCCTTCGCGGCATCCGGTCCTGGCCGCCACCGGCCTGTTCTTCGTCATCCTGGGCGCGGGCCAGTGGATCAACGGCCATGGCTGGGGCATGTACTCCCTGCTGGGTGGCCTGGCCTTCTGGGCCTTCATCCTGAAGCAGTGGTTCGGCGACGCCATCCGCGAGAGCGAGGGCGGCATGTACAGCGACCGCATCGACGTCTCCTTCCGCTGGAGCATGGGCTGGTTCATCTTCTCGGAGGTGATGTTCTTCGCTGCCTTCTTCGGGGCGCTGTACTGGGCCCGCGTGTTCTCGGTGCCCTCGCTGGGCAGCCTGGAGAACGCGCTGCTGTGGCCCGATTTCAAGGCCATCTGGCCCAGCACCGCCGCCGGCTTCACCGCCGCGCCGGCCGGTACCGTCGAACCCTTCTCGACCATCGGCCCCTGGCCGCTGCCCACGGTCAACACCGCGCTGCTGCTGACCTCGGGCGTCACGCTGACCATCGCTCACCACGCGCTGATCGCCGGCAACCGTGCCAAGACCATCGCCTTCATGTGGGCCACGGTGCTGCTGGGCGTGATCTTCCTGTTCGTGCAGGGCTTCGAGTACGCCCACGCCTACAAGGACCTGAACCTCAAGCTCAGCTCCGGCGTGTTCGGCTCGACCTTCTTCATGCTGACCGGCTTCCACGGCTTCCACGTCTTCGTGGGCATGCTGATGCTGTTGTTCATCACGCTGCGCCTGCACAAGGGCCACTTCACGGCCGACCGCCACTTCGGCTTCGAAGGCGCGGCCTGGTACTGGCACTTCGTCGACGTGGTTTGGCTGGGCCTGTACGTCGTCGTCTACTGGATGTGAGCGGCAACCGCCGTCAAAAGCAAAGCCCCGCGATGCGGGGCTTTTTTCTGGGGCTCAGCCGGTAGTTCAGCGTTTGAGCGGCAAACCGGTCGGCTCTATCCAGCCCATCCACCAGCAGAACAGGATGACGAGGAACAGCGCTACCGACACGCCCACCCGCACGGCCAGCGCGCGGGCCATGTGGTTCTGCTTGTCGCTGCGGTCCTTGCGGCCGTTCTGCAGCATGAAGAAGCCGGCCGCGCCCAGCGCGCCGAGGATGCCGATGAAGGCGAACAGGAACAGGAATTTCATGTCGCGCCATTATCCGCGTGGGGTGGCGCGATGAGGGCGCGACGCTGGCTGGTGCTGCTGGCGACCGTGCTGGCCGCGGCACTGACCGCGCGCCTGGGCTGGTGGCAACTGGACCGCGCCGCGCAGAAGCTCGGCCTGCAGGCGGCCATGGACGCCCAGGCCCGGCAGCCGTTGCTGGGCAATGCGGCGCTGGACGCTGCCGCACTGCACCGCCGCGTCGAGCTGCACGGTCGCTGGGTCGAGTCGCGCACCGTCTGGCTGGACAATCGACCAATGGACGGCCGGGCCGGCTTCTACGTCGTCACGCCGCTGCAGCTGGCGGGGCGCAGCGAAGCCATCCTCGTGCAGCGCGGCTGGGCGCCGCGCGACGCGGCCGATCGCTCCCGGTTGCCGCCGCTGACGACACCTGCGGGCGAGATCAGCGTCCAGGGGCGGTTGGCCGCGGCGCCATCGCGGCTGTACGAGCTGGGCGCCGGGCAGGGCGGGGCAATCCGGCAGAATCTGGACCCGGCCGCGTTCGCGCAGGAATCCGGCCTCGCGCTGCTGCCCATGACGGTCGTGCAGACCGCCGCCGACACCGACGACGGGCTGCTGCGCCACTGGCCGGCGCCCGACCTCGGCCTGCACAAGCACTACGGCTATGCCTTCCAATGGTTCGCGCTCTGCGCGCTGATCCTCATCCTTTATGTCTGGTTCCAACTCATCCGCCCCCGGCTCCGCAACCGGCGGCACGCCTGAGCCGCTGAGCTTCGCGGTCCACAGCCTGCCCGACCCGCGAGCGCCCTCGGCGCAGCGCGTCGGGCGCTGGAAGATGCTGATGGTGCTGGCCATGTGCGCTGCGCCCGTCATCGCGTCCTACTTCACCTTCTACGTGGTGAAGCCCCGGGGCTCGGCCTACGGCGAACTCATCATGCCCACGGTCGACATGCCGCCCGACCTGCCGCTGACCGACCTGCAGGGCCGGCCCGTGACCGCGGCCTCGTTGCGCGGCCAGTGGCTGCTGGCCGTCGTGCAGCCCGCTGACTGCCCCGCCGCCTGCGAGCGTCAGCTCTACGTGCAGCGCCAGCTGCGCGAGATGCTGGGCAAGGAGCGCGAGCGCGTCGACAAGCTCTGGCTGGTGCCCGGCGACGCGCCGGTCCGTGCCGAGGTGCTGGCCGCCGTCCTGCAGAAGGGCGTCGAGGCCACGGTGCTGCGCGTGCCGCAGGACCGGCTGGACGCCTGGCTCAAGCCCGCGCCGGGCAAGACGCTGCCCGAGCATTTCTACGTCATCGACCCCATGGGCCGCTGGATGCTGCGCGCGCCCGGCGAACCCGAGCCGACCAAGTTCAAGGCCGATCTCGTCCGGCTGCTGAAGAGCAGCGCCTTCTGGGACCCGGCCGGCCGATGACTGACCTGCTGTTGCCCCTGGGCCAGGTGGCCGCCATCGGCGGTGCGGTTGCCATCGGCCCGCTGCTGTGGTGGCGCCAGCGCTCGCGCGACGCGTCGCCCAGCGGGCGGCTGCGTGCGCTGACGCTGCTGACGCTGTTCCTGACCTTCGACCTCATCGTGTTCGGCGCGTTCACGCGCCTGACCGACTCGGGTCTGGGCTGCCCGGACTGGCCCGGCTGCTACGCGTCGGCCAGCCCGCTGGGCGCGCGCGAGCACATCGAGGCCGCACAGACCGCCATGCCCACCGGCCCGGTCACGCACGGCAAGGCCTGGGTCGAGATGATCCACCGCTACCTGGCCAGCGGCGTGGGCCTGCTCATCCTGCTGATGACGGTGCTGAGCTGGCGGCTGAAGCGCCAGGGTGGCGAGCGGGCGCCGTCGCCTTGGCTGGCCACGCTGACCTTCGTCTGGGTCTGCGTGCAGGGCGCCTTCGGCGCGCTCACCGTGACCATGAAGCTGTTTCCCGCCATCGTCACGCTGCATCTGCTGTTCGGCCTGGGCCTGCTGATGCTGCTGGCCTGGCAGCACGAGGCCTATGAGCCGAGGCCGCTGCGCGTCGTGCCGTGGCTGCGCGCGGCCGTGCTGGTGGTGCTGCTGCTGTCTCTGGCGCAAGTCGCGCTGGGCGGCTGGGTCAGCACCAACTACGCCGTGCTGGCCTGCGACGAATTCCCCGCCTGCCATGGCGGCCAGTGGTGGCCGCAGATGGATTTCGCGCAGGGCTTCCAGCTGTGGCGCGAGCTGGGCCAGCGTGCCGGTGGCGGCTGGCTCGGCTTCGAGGCGCTGGCCGCCATCCACATGGCCCACCGCATCGGCGCCGCCGTCGTGCTGACGGCGTTGCTGGCGCTGGCCTGGGCGCTGCGGGCGCCCGCACGGCGCTGGTCGCAGGCGCTGCTGGGCGTGGCCTTCTGGCAGTTGGTCTCCGGCCTGTCCAATGTCGTTCTCGACTGGCCCATCGTCGCAGCCCTGGCGCACTCCGCCGGCGCGGCCGTGCTGCTGGGCCTGCTCACCACCTTGTTCGCGCGCCTGAAGGCGCAACAATCCCTGAAATGAACCAGCCCCCACGCTCACGCCGTTCACTGCCCCCCGAGGGGGCGCGTCAATGGTTTCGGGCGGCCGGGCACCACTGACATGGCCTCCACGTCCACCGCCAGCGCCCTCGTGCACAGCCCGCGCTGGCAGCAGTTCTACCAGCTCACCAAGCCGCGCGTCGTCCAGCTCATCGTCTTCTGCGCCGCCATCGGCATGGCCCTCGCGGTGCCGGGGCTGCCTGGTGCTGAGCAGGCACTGACCATGCTCGCAGCCATCGCCGGCATCTGGCTGGTGGCTGGTGCCGCCGCCGCCTTCAACTGCCTCATCGAGGACGGCATCGACGCGCGCATGAAGCGCACCGCCTGGCGCGCCACCGCCAAGGGCGAGCTGAGTCGCACGCAGACGCTGACGTTCTCGGCGCTGCTGTGCGCGGCCGGCATGGCGCTGCTGGGCCTGTACGTGAACCTGCTGACCATGTGGCTGACCTTCGCCACCTTCGTCGGCTACGCCGTCATCTACACCGTCATCCTCAAGCCGATGACGCCGCAGAACATCGTCATCGGCGGCGCCTCCGGCGCCATGCCACCGGTGCTGGGCTGGGCGGCCATGCGCGGCGAGGTGGGCTTCGAGGCCTGGTTGCTGTGCCTCATCATCTTCCTGTGGACGCCGCCGCACTTCTGGGCGCTGGCGCTGTACCGCGCCGAGGACTACGCACGCGCCGGTCTGCCCATGCTGCCGGTCACCCACGGCAACGACTACACGCGGCTGCAGATCCTGCTCTACACCTGGGTGCTGTTCGCGGCCACGCTGCTGCCCTTCCTGACCGGCATGAGTGGCTGGTTCTACCTCGCCAGCGCCATCGTGCTGGGCCTGGGCTTCTGCGGCTATGGCTTCCGGCTGTGGCGCGGGTATTCGGAGATGCTGGCGCGACGGACCTTCTGGTTCTCCATCTGGCATCTGTCGCTGCTGTTCGCGGCCTTGTTGATCGACCACTACCTCCCATGAGCACACGTCGCCTCGCCCTCGCCGCAATGACCGCGCTCGCGCTGGCCGGCTGCCAGCAGGCCGCGCCGGACAAGCCCGCCTTCAAGGGCATAGACCTGACCGGCGCCGAGTACGCACGAACGCTGAACCTGACCGACCAGGACGGCCGCGCCCGTTCGCTGGCCGACTTCAAGGGCAAGGTGGTGGTGGTCTTCTTCGGCTACACGCAGTGCCCGGACGTCTGCCCGACGACCATGGCTGAGGTCGCCGAGGTTAAGCGTTCGCTGGGCGCCGACGGCGACAAGGTGCAGGGCGTGTTCGTCACGGTCGATCCCGAGCGCGACACGGCCGCGCTGCTGAAGGCCTACCTGGCCAGCTTCGACCCCGGCTTCGTGGGCCTGCGCGGCAGCGACGAGCAGACCAAGGCCGCCGCCAAGGAGTTCAAGGTCTTCTACGCCAAGGTGCCGGGCAAGACGCCCGAGAGCTACACCATGGACCACACGGCCGCCAGCTTCATCTTCGACACCGAGGGCCGGGTGCGCGTCTACGCCCGCTACGGCTCGGGCGCCCAGCCCGTCGCCGACGACATCAAGCTGCTGCTGGCGGAAGCCAGGAAATCGCTCTGAAGATGAAAAGAGCCATCGCCATCGCCATCGCCGTCCTGGGCCTCCAGGCCGTCCTGTCGCAGGCGTCGGCACAGCCGCTGAAGATCGGGCTGGTCGACGTGCAGCAGGTGTTGCAGGAGTCGGCGCCGTCCAAGGCCGCCGGTGCGCGGCTGGCGCGAGAGTTCGATGGCCGCAGCCGCGAGCTGGTGCGCCTGGAGGCGCGCTGGCGCGAGGACAGCGACAAGCTGGACAAGGAAGCGGCGGCGATCTCGGAGGCCGAGCGCAGCCGTCGCACGCGCGAACTCACCGCCCAGCGGCGCGAGTTGGAGCGCAAGGCGCGCGAGTTCCAGGAAGACGCCGAGCGCCGTCAGCAGGAGGAGCAGCGCCTCGTGAAGCACCGGTTCGAGAAGGCCGTGAAGAAGATCTTCGATGCCGGCAAGTTCGACCTGATCCTGCAGGACAACTCGCAGTTGCACAGCCCGGCTATCGACATCACGAAGCGGGTGCTCGACGCGATGGCGGCGCAGAAGTAGGCCTGCGGCGCATGACCTGCGTGATGTTTCCGCCAACGAAAAAGGCCCCGTGAGGGGCCTTTTGCATAGGGTCGCTCGATGGCGCTCAGGCGGCCTCGGTCAGCGCCTTCTTCATCTTCTTCATCGCCGCCACCTCGATCTGGCGGATGCGCTCGGCCGACACGCCGTACTCCGCCGCCAGTTCGTGCAGCGTCATGCCGCCTGAGGTGTCGTCGTTGACCTTCAGCCAGCGCTCCTCGACGATGCGGCGGCTGCGCGGGTCCAGCACGTCCAGCGCGCGCTGGATGCCGTCGCCGGCCAGCGCATCGCGCGAGCGGGACTCGATGACGCGCGTGGGTTCGTGGCTGTCATCCGCCAGGTAGGCGATGGGAGCGAAGCTCTCGCCGTCGTCGTCGGTCTGCGGTTCCAGGGCCACGTCGCCGCCCGACAGGCGGGTCTCCATCTCCAGCACTTCTTCGCGTTTCACGTTCAGTTCGCGGGCGACATGGGCCACCTCGGCCTCGCTGAGCGTATTGCGATGCGTCTGGCCGTCGGCCTGATCGGCCTTCATCTGGTGCTTCATCGAGCGCAGGTTGAAGAACAGCTTGCGCTGGGCCTTGGTCGTCGCGACCTTGACCATGCGCCAGTTCTTCAGGATGTACTCGTGGA
>CBFGPX010000205.1:0-7831 GCA_965650725.1 uncultured Comamonadaceae bacterium
CGCGGCGGTTGTCAGCTTCGCGATGTCTTCGGTCTCGAAGAACGCGAACTGGTCCGTGCTCAGTGCCTTGATCGCAAAGCTGGACAGCGTGGAGACCTGGCTGGTGGTCAGGGCCTTGATCTGTTCGGACGAGAAGGCCGCCCAGTCTTCCGTGCTGAGGGCACGCAGAGTCGCGGAGGTGAGGCCAGCGATCTGCTCACTGGTGAGGCTGCTGATGATGGAGGGCATGTTCTCGTTACCTCAGGTTGGGGCGGCTTGGCGTGCTGACGGGGCTTGCCGGTTCAGATGCAACTGAAACCCGACGTCCGGGGCAGGGCGGCGGGTTGTTCGGCAGGCAAGACTAGGAAGTTGGACAAAGGAAACAGCTAGAACGGATTTCGGCAACGCGGCCATCACCTTGAGCCTGCGCCCAGCCGCAATGCGGCACGGGTGTGCAGGTGGCGGTGTTGTACCGTTGGTTGTTGCGCCGGTGTCGCCTGTCGGCTTCACGTAAGTCCCTCAAGCGTTAACTATTCGTTGCAATGCTAGGTCTCCCCCTTATCGGCGTTGATCTGAACAGCTTGAGGTTCGGTGCCCTGTTTTCTGCAATGAATCGAGGCTTTTCGCAATCCAATGGCGTCGCAGAGGGGCGCCCTGAGCATTAATTCATGCATGTCACAACCCTGATTCCGGCCTACAAGACCAAGTACCTCGTCGAATTGCTGACAGGCTTGGTCACGCAGTCGCACCAGCCCAAGCGCGTCATCGTGTCGGACGACAGCCCCAACGGGGAGTTCGGCGCCTTGCTGCGCTCGCCGGCCATGGCCCTGGCCATGCGCAAGCTGCCGATCGAGATCCACCAGGGGCCACGCGCGGGCGCCTACGAGAATTTCAAGCACCTCATCCAGCTGTGGGACGGCGCCACCGAGTTCTGCCACCTGATGCTGGACGATGACATCCTCTACCCTGACTTCTACATGCGCCACATGATGGCGCACGCCACCGGCCACCATCCCTGCAGCATCAGCGCACGCTGGAACACCAACGAGCGCGGCCAGCCGGTGGAGGGCATGCCCATCCCCAAGGCGGTCTGGTTTTCCAACGACCGCACGCTGCTGCTGGACGCCACCGTGCTGTTCTCCACGACGCTGCCCGAGTGCCAGAACTGGCTGGGCGAGTTCTCCAACTGCGTGATGCGCAAGGAAATGGCGGAATTGCTGTTCAAGCCGGAGTTCGGCGGCGTGTCCTACGCCGGGCTTTGGGACCTGGGCGCCTTCCTGGCCGCCAGCCTCATCAACCCGGTCGCCTACATCCAAGACCGCCTGGGTGCCTTCCGCGCTGGCGGGGAAGGGCACTCGGCCCAGATGCTGGGCAAGCACATGAAGGCCGCCCACCTGGGTTACGGGGCGCTGGCGCTGGGTGCGACGCGCATCGGCCGGCTGGGTGCAGAGCAGGCGCGCCAGTGCTACGCCGGCCTTCATGGTGCGCTGCACAACCGCTACGCGCAGGAGCCCGACGTGGCGCCCTTCGTCGACATCATGCGCCGCCTCAGCCAGGGTGACACCACGGCGGAGGCCGAGTTCCTGCAGCACTGGAACGCCTTCCTGTCCAGCCACAAGTTCTGATCGGCCGCCATGGACCCCCGCCAGATTCCCATCGTCGTGGTGTCGTACAACTCCCCGGAGCTGATACGCAATCTGCTGGCCTCGCTGAGGCGCTTCTATGCCAACCCGGTTCACATCGTGGATGGCTCCAGCGCCGAGCAGGTGGAGGGCATCCGGGCGGCGGTGACGCCGTTCGAGGGCGTGACGCTGCACGTGCAGGGCCACAACATCCACCACGGGCCTGGCATGGCCTGGGCCATACAAACGCTGCCGTTGGGGCCGGTCGCACTGTTCCTGGACAGCGACATCGTCGTGCTGCGCGACGGTTTCATCGAGGCGATGCTGGCGGAGCTGCAACCCCAGCACTACGGCGTGGGAGGCGTGGCCTACGTGAACCGCGAGGGCTTCGACATTCCCTATGCCTATGGCGCCGTGTCTTACCTGCACCCGCCTTGCATGCTGTGCAACATCGAGGTCATGAAGCAGTGGCCCATGCCCGTCAAGCACGGAGCTCCCATGGTGGCGCCCATGCTGGCCTTGCATGACGCCGGCAAGTCCGACCTGCTGAAGCACCTGGACTGGACGCTGAACGACGTGACGCCCGGCACCGAGAAGGTCTACATCGACCACGTGGGCCGCGGCACCGTCATGAACACCCAGGGCTATCACCTGGATGAATGGATGGCCGAGGTGCGCGCCAAGCAGGCCGCCGACGCCAAGGCCGCGGCCGATGCGCAGGCCGCCGCCGAACCGCGGGGCTACAACCCCTTCGTGCTGGGCTTGATCCCGCCGCAGGTGCAGCGGGTCGTGGAAGTGGGCTGCAGCACCGGCGGCCTGGCCCAGGCGCTGAAGGCGCGCAGGCCCGACGTGCATTTCGTCGGTCTGGAGCTGGACGCCAAGGCGGCGGCCATCGCCCGCCAGCGCTGCGACGAGGTGCTGAACGTCAACATCGACGAGGCCGGGCCGGAGTTCTTCGCGGCGCTGCAGGGGCGGGATTGCTGGGTGTTCGGCGACGTGCTGGAGCATCTGCGCGACCCCTGGCGGGTGCTGGCCGAGGTGGCCAAGGTGCTGGCGCCGGGCGGCTGCGTCGTGACCAGCATTCCCAACGCCCAGCACTGGAGCGTGCAGGCGCGGCTCAACATGGGCCACTTCCAGTACGAGGCCACCGGCCTGATGGATCGCACCCACATCCGCTGGTTCACGCGCCAGACCATGTTGCAGATGTTCGACGGCGCGGGGCTGCGCGTGGAAGCCGGCATTCCATGCATGGTGGAGGAGCCGCCCATCCGCGAGCAGGCGCTGGCCGGCGTGCGCCAGATGGCGCTGGCGCTGGGCCGCGACCCCGAAGAAGCCGTGCGCGACGCGTCACCCATGCAGTACGCGATGCGCGCCGTGCGGGCCTGATCAGCGCGCCTGGGCCGTCGCGGCGAGGCCGTTCTCGAAGTGCGTGCGCATCAGCCGCGCGGTGGCCTCGGCGTCGCGCGCCTGCAACGCCTGCATCAGCGCGCGGTGCTCGCCCAGCGACTCGGCCAGCCGGCCCTCGCGGAACAGCGAGTGGTGGCGGTTGAGCTTCATCAGCCGGCGCAGGTCGCCCACCATCTGCTGGCGCCAGCGGTTGCCCTCGATCTGCAGGATGCGCAGGTGGAACTGCTCGTTGGCCGCGAAGAAGTTGTCGCGGTCGGGCAGGGCGGTCTCCAGCGCCTGATGCAGCACGGCCAGCTCGGCCAGTTCCGCATCGCTGGCCTGCGCCGCCACGCGTGAGGCGGCGTCGCTTTCGAGCAGCGACAGCAGCTGGTAGGCCTCGCGCACGTCGCGTTCGCTCATCTCCGTCACATAGGCGCCGCGGCGCAGCTTCATCGTGACCAGGCCCTCGGCGGCCAGCACCTTCAGGGCCTCCCGCATGGGCGTGCGGCTGATGCCCAACTCGCCGCACAGCTTCAGCTCGTCGATCCAGGCTCCCGGCTCCAGCTCGCGGCCGAGGATGCGCTGGCGCAACCGGTCCGCCACCTGCTCGTAGAGAGGGAGGCTGGCCAGCGGGGCCGCTGTGTCGTTGAATCCGGCGGAGGGCATGGGCGCCGAGTGTAGGTTGAATTTGAATTCATAATTATGAATAACGAAACGGCTATGATGCCTCGCCAGTTACAGGAGAGTTTCGATGTCGGACGCCAGCCAGAATGCCGAGGGCCGGGGGGACGCCCCGGAGTTCAAGCCCGCCACGCTGGAGCAATGGGCCAAGGCCGCCGCCAAGTCCGCCCCTGGCGGCGATGTGGCCGCGCTGAACTGGGTCACGCCCGAGGGCCTGGCCGTCAAGCCGCTGTACACGGCCGCCGACACCGCCGGCTTGCCGCATGCCGACACGCTGCCCGGCTTCGAGCCCTTCCTGCGCGGCCCGCAGCCCACGATGTACGCCGTGCGGCCGTGGACCATCCGCCAGTACGCCGGCTTCTCCACCGCCGAGGAGAGCAATGCCTTCTATCGCAAGGCACTCGCCGCCGGCGGGCAGGGCGTGTCCGTCGCGTTCGACCTGGCCACCCACCGCGGCTATGACAGCGACCACCCCCGCGTGACCGGTGATGTCGGCAAGGCCGGTGTGGCCATCGACTCGGTGGAGGACATGAAGATCCTGTTCGACGGCATCCCGCTGGACAAGGTGTCGGTGTCGATGACGATGAACGGTGCCGTGCTGCCGGTGCTGGCCGGCTACGTCGTGGCGGCCGAAGAGCAGGGCGTGTCGCAGGACCAGTTGGCCGGGACCATCCAGAACGACATCCTCAAGGAGTTCATGGTCCGCAACACCTACATCTACCCGCCGGCGCCGTCGATGCGCATCGTCGGCGACATCATCGAGTACACGGCCAAGCAGATGCCGAAGTTCAACTCGATCAGCATCTCCGGCTATCACATGCAGGAAGCCGGCGCCAATCAGGCGCTGGAACTGGCCTTCACGCTGGCAGACGGCAAGGAGTACGTGAAGACGGCCATGGCCAAGGGCCTGGCGGTGGACGACTTCGCGCCGCGGCTGTCGTTCTTCTGGGCCATCGGGCTGAACTTCTATCTCGAGATCGCCAAGATGCGCGCGGCCCGGCTGCTGTGGTGCCGGATCATGAAGGGCTTCGGTGCCACGTCGCCCAAGAGCCTGATGCTGCGCACGCACTGCCAGACCTCGGGATGGAGCCTGACCGCGCAAGACCCGTACAACAACGTCGTGCGCACCACCATCGAAGCCATGGCCGCCGTGTTCGGCGGTACGCAGTCCCTGCACACCAACTCGCTGGACGAGGCCATCGCGCTGCCCACCGAGTTCAGCGCCCGCATCGCGCGCAACACCCAGCTCATCATCCAGGAAGAGACCCACATCACCAGCGTCATCGACCCCTGGGCCGGCAGCTACATGATGGAGAAGCTGACCCAGGACATGGCCGACAAGGCCTGGGCGCTGATCGAGGAGGTGGACGCGATGGGAGGTATGACGGCCGCCGTGGACTCTGGCTGGGCCAAGCTGAAGATCGAGGCCAGCGCGGCCGAGAAGCAGGCCCGCATCGACTCCGGCGCCGACGTCATCGTCGGCGTCAACAAGTACAAGCTGGCCAAGGAAGATCCCATCGACATCCTTGACGTGGACAACGTCAAGGTGCGCGAAGGCCAGATCGCGCGGCTCAACCGCATCAAGGCGACGCGCGACACCGCCGCGGTGCAGGCCGCGCTGGCCGCACTGACCGACTGCGCGAAGACCGGACAGGGTAATCTGCTGGACCTGTCCATCCAGGCCGTGCGCCTGCGTGCGACGGTGGGTGAAGTAAGCGACGCGCTGGAGTCCGTCTTTGGCCGCCACCGTGCCGACACGCACAAGGTCAGCGGCGTCTATGCGGCGGCCTACGACTCGGCCGAGGGCTGGGCCAAGCTGCAAGGCGAGATCGCGGCCTTCGGCGACGAACATGGCCGCCGCCCGCGCGTGATGATCGCCAAGCTGGGACAGGATGGCCACGACCGCGGTGCCAAAGTCGTCGCGACCGCATTTGCCGACCTGGGTTTCGACGTCGACATCGGCCCGCTGTTCCAGACGCCCGAGGAATGTGCCCGCCAGGCCATCGAGAACGACGTGCACGCGGTGGGCGTCTCCACGCTGGCGGCCGGCCACAAGACGCTGGTGCCGGCCATCATCGAGGAGCTTCAGCGCCAGGGCGCCGACGACATCATCGTGTTCGTCGGCGGCGTCATCCCGGCGCAGGACTACGACTTCCTGTACCAGGCCGGCGTCAAGGGCGTCTACGGCCCCGGCACGCCCATTCCGGCCAGTGCCAAGGATGTGTTGGAACAGATTCGCGCGAGGGTGGCCGCCTGATGGCGCCGACGCTGGCGCCCGTCGCCGATGCGGACTTCGAGGCCATGCTGGCGCTGCGCATCGAAGCCTTGCGCGAGAGCCTGGAGCGGCTGGGCCGCTTCAACCCCGACGTCGCGCGGGCGCGGCTGCGCAGCCAGCTCCGGCCCGAGTGGATGCAGCACCTGGTCATGGACGGCGAGCGCGTCGGCTACTTCACTGTCGAACCGCGTGATGTCGAGCTGCGGCTGCATCACCTCTACGTGACTCCGGCCGCGCAAGGGCGCGGCATCGGCGCCTGGGTGCTGGACCGTCTCAAGGCGCAGGGCCGGGCGATCACGCTGGCCGCATTGCGCGACAGCCGCGCCAACGACTTCTACCGCCGCCACGGCTTCCGGGTTGTCGAGGAGCAGGATTTCGACATCGAATACCGCTGGGAGCCGGCGCCGTGAGCGATCTGGCAGCAGGCCTCAAGAACGGCGAGCGCCGCGCGCTGGCCAAGGCCATCACGCTGGTCGAGTCCACGCGGGCCGACCACCGCGAGCAGGCCGACGCGCTGCTGACCGCGCTGATGCCGGCCACCGGCGGCGCCTTGCGGCTGGGCATCTCCGGCGTGCCGGGCGTCGGCAAGAGCACCTTCATCGAGGCCTTCGGCCTGCTGCTGCTGGAACGCGGCCACCGCGTCGCGGTGCTGACGGTGGACCCGTCCAGCAGCGTGTCCGGCGGCGCCATCCTGGGCGACAAGACGCGCATGGAGAGGCTGTCCATGGACCAGCGCGCCTTCATCCGCCCTAGCCCCAGCAGCGGGACCCTCGGCGGCGTGGCCGAGAAGACGCGCGAGGCCATGCTGCTGTGCGAGGCGGCCGGCTACGACGTGGTCATCGTCGAGACCGTCGGCGTGGGCCAGAGCGAGACGGCCGTGGCCGGCATGACCGACCTCTACCTGCTGCTGCAACTGCCCAATGCGGGCGACGACCTGCAGGCGATCAAGAAGGGCGTCATGGAGCTGGCCGACCTGGTCGTCATCAACAAGGCCGACCTGGACCCGGCCGCGGCCATGCGCGCCCAGGCGCAGATCACGTCCGCGCTGCGGCTGCTGCCCACCCATGCCCACGCGGTGCCCCGCGTGCTGCAGGTCAGCGCGCTCAAGGCCGACGGCATCGCGCCGCTGTGGGAAGCGCTCGTTGCCCAGCGTGATGCACGCGTCGCCAATGGCAGCTGGGCGGCCAAACGCCGTGAGCAATCGCTGGCATGGATGTGGGAGCGCATCCAGGCCGGCCTGCGCCACGCCTTCGTCAACCACCCTGGCATGGCCGCGCGGCTGGAGGCCGCCACGGCCGAAGTGCGCGACGGCCGCACACCCGCATCCACCGCAGCACGCCAGTTGCTGGCTGCCTTCCAGACCCGGAGCACTTGATGATCACCGGCCTCAACCACATCAACCTGCGCGCGCCGGCCGAACTGCTGGCGACGCTGCGCGACTTCTACCGTGACGTGCTGGGCCTGACGGTCGGCCCGCGGCCGGGCTTCGACAGCGATGGCTATTGGCTGTATGCCGGCGGCCACCCCGTCGTGCACCTGTCCACGCAGCGCGCCCATGAGCCCGTGCGCGGCCCAGTGGACCCGGCCGCACCGACCACCTACGACCACACGGCGTTCAACGGCACCGATCACCGGGCCATGGCCGCCCACCTGGCCGCGCAGGGGGTGGCGTTCCGCGAGGTCCGCTCGGACATCACGCGCCAGCACCAGTTCTTCCTGCAAGACCCCGCCGGCAACGGCGTGGAGATCAATTTCCCGTTTGAAGGTTGACCCTCATGCATGACATCCTGCAAGCACTCGAAGCCAAGCGCGCGCTCGCGCGGCTGGGCGGTGGCGAGAAGCGCATCGCCGCCCAGCACGCCAAGGGCAAGCTGACCGCCCGCGAGCG
>CBFGPX010000206.1:0-7780 GCA_965650725.1 uncultured Comamonadaceae bacterium
CTATGCGCTGCTTGGCGCCAACGGCGCCGGCAAGACCACCACCATCAGCCTGCTGCTGGGCTTCGTGCAGGCGCGCGCCGGCCGCGTGCGCGTGGGCGGCATGGACCCCGTCAGCGCCCCGGACGCCGTGCGCCGGCAGATCGCCTACATGCCCGAGAACGTCGCGCTGTACGAGCACCTGAGCGCGTGCGAGAACCTGGCCTACCTGCTGGACCTGGCCGGCCAGCCCGCCGGCGACGCCGCGCTGCGCGAGGCCCTGTGTGCCGCCGGGCTGGACGCCGCCGCGCACGACCGGCGCGTCGCCGGCTTCTCCAAGGGCATGCGCCAGAAGGTCGCCATCGCGCTGGCGCTGGCCCGCCATGTGCCGGCGCTGCTGCTGGACGAACCCACCTCCGGCCTGGACCCGCAGGCCAGCGCCGAGTTCAGCCGCCTGCTGCGCCTGCTGCGCGCGCGCGGCGTGGCCGTGCTGATGGTCACGCACGACCTGCTGGGGGCGGCCGACGTGGCCGACCGCATCGGCTTCCTGCGCGCCGGCCGGATGGTCGAGGAGGTGGCGGCCAGCGGCCCCGACCGCTTCGACGTGCGCGCGCTGCACCGCCATTACGCCGACTACGCCGACCATGCCACCGCCGAGGTGCTGCCATGAGCGCCGTGCGCCGCATCGCGCGGGAGGAATGGCGGCTGATGCGCCGCGACCGCGTCGCCATGCTGGGCCTGGCGCTGCTGCTGCTGCTGGGCACGGTGGCCGCCTTCACCGCCTGGGACCAGCGCCGCGCCGCGGACGCCCAGCGCCGGCAGCATCAGGCCCAGGTGGATCACGAGTTCGAGGCCCAGCCCGACCGCCATCCTCACCGCATGGTGCACTACGGCCACTTCGTGTTCCGGCCGCTGAACCCGCTGGCGGCCTTCGATGCCGGCATCGACCCCTTCACCGGCCACACGCTGTTCCTCGAAGGCCACCGCCAGAACAGCGCCAACTTCGGCGACATGCGCCAGTCCTCGCTGCTGCTGCGCTTCGGCCAGCTCACGCCGGCCTTCGTGCTGCAGGTGCTGGCGCCGCTGCTGCTGGTGTTCATCGGCCACGCCGCCGTCGCGCGCGAACGCGAGAGCGGCACGCTGCGCGTGCTGATGGCGCAGGGCCTGCACCCCGGCCGGCTGGTGGCGGGCAAGCTGCTGGCCCTGCTGGCCGTGGGCGGGCTGATGCTGCTGCCGGCCGGCGTGGCGCTGGCGCTCATCGCGCTCGGCAACCCGGCCAGCGCGGCGCTGGCGCTGGCGGTCGCGCTGGCCTACGCGGCCTGGCTGGCGCTGTGGGCGCTGGGCGTGGTGCTGGTCTCCACGCTGGCGCGGCGTGGGCGCGATGCGCTGCTGGCGCTGCTGGCCGTATGGTCCCTCAGCGTCGTGCTGCTGCCGCGGCTGGCGCCCGAGCTGGCCACCGCCGCCCGGCCGCTGCCCACGCGCCTGGAGACCGATATCGCCGTCGCGCGCGACCTGGCCGCGCTGGGCGACAGCCACAACCCCGACGACCCCCACTTCGGCGAGTTCCGCCGCCGGGTGCTGGCGCAATACGGCGTCTCGCGCATCGAGGACCTGCCGGTCAACTACAAGGGCCTCGTCGGCATGGAGGGCGAACGCCTGACCAGCGCGCTGTTCGAGCGCTACGGCCGCGAGGGCTTTGCGCGGCAGCAGGCGCAGCTGCAGCACGTCGCGATGTTCTCGGTGCTGAGTCCGGTCATCGCGCTGCGCCGCCTGTCCATGGGCGCGGCGGGCACCGACCTGCACAGCCACCAGCGTTTCCTGGACCAGGCCGAACGGCACCGCTACACGCTGGTGCAGGCGCTCAACCGGCTGCAGGCCGAGCAGCTGAGCTGGGCCACGGACCGCAACAGCCGCGAAAGCCGCATCGGCAAGGCCCACTGGCATGGGCTGGCGGACTTTCGATTCGAGCCCGAACCGGCCGCCGCCACGCTGCGGCGCACCGCACCGATGGCGGCCGTGCTGGCCGCCTGGCTGCTGGCCATGGCCGCCGCAGTGGCCTGGGCCGCGCGGCGCGTGCAGGGGCAGCTGCAAGGACGGCTGCTGTGAGCGCGCTGCGTCACGAATGGCGGCTGCTGAGCCGCTCCCGCTGGGCCATGGCCGCGCTGCTGCTGTTGCTGGCCCTGTCCACCGTGGCCGTCGTCGGCGGCCTGCGCGAGGCCCAGCGCCAGCGCGACACCATCGCCCGCGTCGCCGAGCTGCAGCACCAGGAACTGGCCCGGCAGGCCCCCCGGCTGACCCGCAACGGCGATGCCGGCACGGTGGGCTACTACGCCTTCCTGGGCACCTGGGACCCACCCACGCCGGCCGCCTTCCTCGCGCTGGGCCTGCGCGACGCCACGCCCTACGTGCTGCGCGTGCGGGCGCTGGCGCTGCAGTCCCAGCTGCACGAGGGCGAGAGCTACAACCCCGAGCTGGCGCTGGCCGGCCGCTTCGACCTGGCCTTCGTCGCGGTCTACCTGCTGCCGCTGTTCCTCATCGCGCTGCTGTACGACCTGGCCAGCGGCGAGCGCCAGTCCGGCCGGCTGGCCACGCTGCTGACGCTGCCCGGCGCCGGCCGGCGGCTGTGGCTGCGGCGGGCCGGCCTGCGTGCGGGCCTGGCCGCGGCCTGCGTGCTGCTGCCGGTGCTGGCCGGGGGCGTCGCCAGCGACATGCCGGCCGCCGCGCTGGCCGTCGTCGTGCTGGCGTTGCTGGCCTACGTCGCCTGTTGGACCGGCCTGTGCCTGCTGGTGAGCCTGCGCAGCGGCAGCTCGGTGGCCAACGCAACGGCGCTGATGGGCGGCTGGGCGCTGCTGACGCTGGTGCTGCCCACGCTGGGCAACGCCGTGCTGAGCCGCGCCGTGCCAGTGCAGCAGGGCGTGGCGCTGACGCTGGCGCAGCGCGACGCGGTGCACGGCGCCTGGGACGTCTCGCGCGAGGAGACGCTGGCGCGCTTCTTCCACAGCCACCCGCAGTGGCGGCACAGCGCCGCGCTGCCGGCCGGCTTTCATTGGAAGTGGTACTTCGCCTTCCAGCAGCTCGGCGACGACAGCGTGGCGCCGCAGGTGGCCGCCTATCGAGACGCGCTGATGACGCGCCAGCACGCGACCGATGCCCTCGGCTTCGCGCTGCCCGCCGTAGGCCTGCAGGCGCTGCTGCACCGCGTGGCCGGCACCGACCTGCTGGCCCAGCTGGCCTACCAGGACGCCGTCACCGCCTTCCACACGCGGCTGCGCCACCAGCTCTACCCCTATCTGTTCGAGGAGCGCCGGTTCGTGGCCGCGGACTTCGCGCAGCTGCCGCGCTTCGTGCCGCCCGTCGCGGCCACCGATCTCCCGCTGCTGCCGGTGGCGGCGCTGGCCGCGCTGGGCGGACTGCTGGTGGCACTGGGCAGCCGCGCGGCCGGCCGCGTGGCGCGCGACGGTCCGCGATGACCTGCATACTGCCCGCATGCGCCCACCACCGCCGCTGCAACGCCCCGACCGTGAACAGATCGCCGCCCTGCCGCCCTACGAGGCCTTGCCGCCGGGCCGCATCCACCTGCTGAAGACGCCCGCCCAGCTCGAGTTCGCCGAGGCCGCGCTGCGGCAGGCGGTGCACGTGGGTTTCGACACCGAGAGCAAGCCGACCTTCGTGGCCGGGCAGCCGCAGACCGGGCCCGAGGTCATCCAGTTCGCCACGCTGAGCGACGCCTTCATCGTGCAGACCGCCACGCCGGGCGTGCACGGTTTCCTGCAGGCCATGATCGAGTCGGACGAGGTGATCAAGGTCGGCTTCGGCCTGGCCTCGGACCGGCCGCAGATCCAGCGCAAGCTGGGCCTGCGGCTGGGCCAGTCCATCGACGTGTCGCAGATGGTCAGGCGGCTGGGCTTCAAGGACGCCGTGGGGCTGAAGACCGCCGTCGCCGTCGTGCTGGGACAGCGCTTCTCGAAGTCCAAGAAGGCCACCACGTCCAACTGGGCCAACGCGACCCTGACGCCGCAGCAGCTGCACTACGCCGCCAACGACGCGCATGCGTCGCTGCGCGTCTACCAGGCCTTGATCGCCGGCGGTTGATCCAGGCTGGGGTGGGGCCAGCCCGGCGCGGCGCGCGGCGGCGTGCCGGGGCGCCAGGCCTCCAGCCAGTCGCGCGGCGCATGCGCCGCACCCGGCGCGAGGCCGCGCACCACGCACCCCGCCGCCGCACCGCTGGCGGCGATCTGCGCCAGCTGCTGCGGCACCAGCACGCCGCCTATGGCCACCACCGGCATGGGCGCCATCGCGGCCCACCAGGCCAGGTTGTCCAGCCCCTGAGGCCGCCAGGGCATGGCCTTGGTGGTGGTGGGCCAGACCGGGCCGCAGGCCACGTAGTCCGGCGCCCAGGCCACGGCGCGGGCCAGCTCCCACAGGCTGTGCGAGCTGAGCCCCAGCCGCAGGCCGCGGGCGCGGGCCTGGGCCAGGTCGGCCCGCGCCGCGGTGTCCAGCGCGAGCAGGTCTTCCTGGCCCAGGTGCACGCAGTCCACGCCCAGCGCCAGCGCGGCGCGCCAGTGGTCGTTGACGATGAAGCGCGCCCCCGTGCGCCGCGCGGCGTCGAGCGCGGGCTGCACCTCGGCGGCCAGGCGGGTGTGCCAGGCCGCGCCGCTCTCACCGTCGGCGCGCTTGAGGCGCAGTTGCACGGTGCGCAGACCCGCCTCGAACAGCGCCGCGGCATGCGTGCCGCTGTCGGTGATGCCGTAGACGCCGTCGGCGGCCGGCGGGCCTTCGGCACGCGCGGGCCAGGCCGCGGGCGGATGGTCGAACAGCGCGGGCAGCAGGCGGGCATCGGTGATGAAGCCGGCCACGGGCAGCACCGGGCCCGCTCCCGCGCCTGGCAGGGCCTCGTTCGACAGGCCCGAGGTCGTCAGCATCTTGGCCAGCACGGCCGCGTCGGCGGGCACGAAGCCCTTGGCGATCGCCGCGGCCAGCGCGGTCGAGAAGCAGCAGCCGGTGCCGTGGTGGTTGCGCGCCTCGCGGCGCGGCAGGGCCAGCCAGCCGCTGGCCTGGGGGCACAGCAGCCAGTCCAGTGCCAGCGGCCCGGCCTCGTCGCCGCCGGTGATGCAAACGGTGGGCACGCACAGCTGCGGCGCCTGCTGCTGTGGGCAGCCCTCGCCCACCAGCCACGCGGCCTCTCGGCGGTTGGGCGTCACGGCGGTGGCGCGCGGCAGCAGCTCTTCGCGGTAGGCGCGCAGCAGCGAACCGTCGGCCAGGCTGGCGCCGGTGGAGGCGCGCAGCACCGGGTCCACCACCAGCGCCACGGGCGCGCGCTCGCGCAGCCGGTCCACCCAGCGCGTGACGACGCGCAGCTGCTCGACGCCACCCAGCAGGCCGGTCTTGATCGCCACGGGCGGGAAGTCCTCGGCCAGCGCCGCGAGTTGGGCGTCCAGCTGCTCGGGCGGCACGGGGAAGACGGCCTCGACGGCCACGCTGTTCTGCGCCGTCAGCGCGGCGGCGACGGGGCACAGGTACACGCCCATCGCATCGGCCGCGCGCTGGTCGGCGTTCAAGCCCGCGCCGCCGCCGCTGTCCAGCCCGGCAATGCTCCAGATGATCGGTTTCGTCATGAGATGAGGAAGGGCCTCCCGCCCACCGGCGTGCTCGCCACCGCCATGTCTTGTTTCGCCATCACGCCGGCTTCAAAGCCGAGGCGACCCGCCGCGATGGCCTGGCCGAACGCGGCAGCCATGCGGACGGGGTCGCCGGCCTGGGCCACGGCCGAGTTCAGCAGCACGCCGTCCAAGCCCAGCTCCATGGCCTGCGCCGCATGCGACGGCGCGCCGATGCCGGCGTCCACGATCAGCGGCACGCCCGGCAGCCGCTCGCGCAGCGTGCGCAGCGCGAACGGGTTCAGCAGGCCCTGGCCCGAGCCTATGGGCGCGCCCCAGGGCATCAGCACCTGGCAGCCGGCGTCCAGCAGGCGGCGGCAGGTGACGAGGTCGTCGGTGCAGTAGGGAAAGACGTCGAAGCCATCGCGCGCAAGCTGCTCGGCGGCGCTGACCAGCTCCCACGGGTCGGGCTGCAGCGTGTGCTCGTCGCCGACGACCTCCAGCTTGATCCAGGCCGTGCCGTACAGCTCGCGCGCCATGTGGGCCAGCGTGACGGCCTCGCGCGCGGTACGGCAGCCGGCGGTGTTGGGCAGCAGCTGGCCGCCGATGTCGCGCAAGGTCTCGCGGATGGCGGCGACAAAGCCGTTGTCGCCGGCCGCGGCCAGCGTGCGCTTCAGGCCCACGGTCAGCACCTGGGCGCCGCTGGCGCTGATGGCCCGGCGCAGCACATCGGGCGAGGGGTAGCCGGCGGTGCCGAGCAGGAAGCGGCTGGTCAGCGTGTGGCCGTAAAGGGTGAAGCTCACTCAGCCTCCGGTGATGGGTTGAATCAGGCTCAGCTCGTCGCCCGGCTGGATCGGCGTCGCCTCGCGCCGGCCGCGCGGCACGAAGACGCCGTTGAGGGCCGTGGCAACGTCGTGGGGTGCCCTGCCCTGTTCGGCCAGCAGCGCCGCGACGGTCAGGCCGGCGCGCCAGGGCTGGGGTTGGTGGTTGAGCGTGAACTCAGACATGTTGAAGTGCCTTCTCGGCGAGCGCCGGCGCCAGCAGCCAGCCGTGGCGGAACAGGCCGTTGATGCGCAGCAGGCCGGGTTCGTGGACGAGGCCGGGCCGGTGGTCAGGCAGCGCCGGGCGCAGGTTGGTTTCCAGGTGGACGATGCGCGCCTCGGCCAGATCTGGCAGCACGCTGTGCGCCGCCGCCATCAGCTCGACGGCGCTGCGCAGGCTGACGGGCGAGCGGTCCTCGCTCTCCACCTCGGACGCGCCGACGACGACGAGGTCTCCCGGCCTCGGCACGAGGTAGACGCGGTGACGCGGATGCAGCAGCCGCACCGGCCGGTTCAGCACGACACCCGGCGCATGCAGCCACAGGATCTCGCCGCGCACGCCGCGCAACGTCGGCAGCTCGGGCCGGGCCCCCAGGCCGCGGGTGTCGATGGTGAGATCGGCGTCCAGGCGCCGGCCGTCGTCCAGGTCGACGCGATGCGGCCGCACGCTCGAGGCTCGGCGCCCCCACAGCCAGTCGACCTCGGGCGTCTGCTCGACGAAGGCCTGCAGCAGCTCGCGCGGCAGCAACTGGCCTTCGCCGGGCAACCACCAGGCCTTGAGGTCGGGGGCCAGCGCCGGCTCCAGCATCTGCAAGGCGGCAGGGTTCAGCGGCTCGGGTGCACCGTCCAGCCGCGCCAGCACGCGCTGCGCGGCGCCCGCGTCGCCGCCGTGCGCCAGCATCAGGCTGCCCTCGGTCTTCACGAGGCCGGGCTGACCCAGCGCGGCGGCAATCGACGGCCAAAGCACCAGCGACCGCCAGCCCAGCGCGACGACGTCCGCCTCGGCATGCTCCTGCTCGGCCAACGGGCTCAACATGCCCGCGGCCGTGAAGGCGGCGGCACCGGGCTCGGCCGGCCCGGCGGCCGGGTCCACGACGGTCACGCGGTTCCCGGCCCGGGCCAGTTGCCAGGCCAGCAGCCGGCCCATGACGCCGGCGCCTGCAATGGCGATGCTGGCCATCAGGCTTTGGCAATCGGGATGTAGAACTCGCCGCCCGCCGCCTTGAACTCGGCCGACTTCTGCGCCATGCCTTCCGCGGCCACATCGGCCGCCTCCAGGCCATGGGCGCTGGCGTAGTCGCGCACGTCCTGCGTGATCTTCATCGAGCAGAACTTCGGCCCGCACATGGAGCAGAAGTGCGCCTCCTTGGACGAGTCCTTGGGCAG
>CBFGPX010000207.1:0-7732 GCA_965650725.1 uncultured Comamonadaceae bacterium
TCGAAGTCTGCGGCCGCGGTGAACTGCACCTGACCATCCTGCTGGAGAACATGCGCCGTGAAGGCTACGAGCTGGCCGTCTCCAAGCCGCGCGTGATGTTCAAGGACATCGACGGCGTGAAGAGCGAGCCGATGGAAATGGTCACCGCCGACGTCGAGGAAACCCACCAGGGTGGCGTCATGCAGGCGCTGGGCCTGCGCAAGGGCGAGATGATCAACATGGAGCCGGACGGCAACGGCCGCGTGCGCCTGGAGTACCGCATCCCCGCGCGTGGCCTGATCGGCTTCGCCAACGAGTTCATGAACCTGACCCGCGGCTCGGGCCTGATCTCGTCCATCTTCGACGGCTACGAGGCCCACAAGGGCGAGATCGGCGGCCGCAAGAACGGCGTGCTGATCTCCATGGACGACGGCGAGATCTTCACCTACGCGCTGGGCAAGCTGGACGACCGCGGCCGCATGTTCGTGAAGCCCGGCGACCCGGTGTACGAGGGCATGATCGTCGGCGTGCACAACCGCGACAACGACCTGGTCGTCAACGCGACGCGCACCAAGCAGCTGACGAACTTCCGCGTGTCCGGCAAGGAAGACGCGATCAAGATCACGCCGCCGATCGACCTGACGCTGGAATACGGCGTGGACTTCATCGACGACGACGAACTGGTCGAGATCACGCCCAAGAGCGTGCGGGTGCGCAAGCGCTTCCTGACAGAGAACGAGCGGAAGCGTGCAGCCCGCGCTTAAGCGCGAGCGACACGCTCCCACCCGTTCTCCGCGCATGGCGCGGTTGAGCGTTGGGCTCCCCCCAGCCCACCCTCCAAGAGGGTGGCTCTAGCTAGAGCATTGCCCGCGCCCCGTTTACGGGGCGCTCTTCGTTTGATGACGCACCGGTCTGCTGTCTTGCTGATGCTGCTGGTCACGCTGATGTGGAGTTCGGCGGGCGTGGTCACGCGGCATCTGGATGCGGCGCGGGGTTTCGAGATCACGTTCTGGCGCAGCGCGTTCAATGCGCTGGCGCTGGTGGTCATCCTGGGCGTCATGCGGGGCAGGGCGCTGCTGGCGGCGATGCGCGGTGCCGCCGTCTGGGCCTCCGGCGTCTGCTGGGCCGTCATGTTCACGGCCTTCATGGTGGCGCTGTCGTTGACGACGGTGGCCAACGTGCTGGTGACGATGTCGCTGTCGCCCCTGTTCACGGCTGTGTTCGCGTGGCTGTTCCTGAAGCGGCCGGTGCCGGGGCGCACCTGGACGGCCATCGTGGTGGCCGGCGCCGGCATCGCATGGATGTTCGCAGGCCAACTTGGCGGGCCTCTGGCCGGCGTCATCGTCGCGTTGGGTGTGCCGCTGGCGGCGGCCACCAATTGGTGCCTGCTGCAGAAGGTGGGAGAGGGAGCTGGCACCGACATGCTGCCCGCCGTGCTGATTGGCGCGCTACTGTCCGCCGCTGCGACGCTGCCGCTGGCCTGGCCGCTGCAGGCCGGCGTGCATGACCTGGGCCTGCTGGGCTTCCTGGGGCTGTTTCAGCTCGCCGTCCCCTGCCTGCTGGCCGTGCGCCTGGCGCGCGAACTGCCCAGCCACCAGATCGCGCTGCTGGGCCAGGCAGAAACCTTGCTCGGCGTGCTGTGGGCCTGGGCATTTGCGGGCGAACACCCAGGCAGCGCGGCCTTGATAGGCGGTAGCCTTGTGCTTGCTGCTTTGGTCGCCAACGAGGCTCTGGCGCCCCCTTCCGTCAAATCCGTCCTGAAGAACGCATGAACGACCTGATCCCGCCCCTGGGTGCCGAAGGCCAGATCCTGGCCGAGGTCAATGGCTGCCTCGGCCTGATCACGCTGAACCGTCCGCAGGCGTTGAACGCACTGTCGCTGGCGATGATCCGCGACATGGCGGCGCTGCTGAGTCACTGGGCCGCGCGGCCCGAGATCCAGGCGGTGGCCGTGCTGGGTTTGGGGCGGGAGGGCAAGGCGCCGGCCTTCTGCGCCGGCGGCGACATCCGCTTCTTCCACGAGGCAGCGCTGGCGGGCGACCCGGCGCTGGACGATTTCTTCACCGAGGAATACCGCCTCAATCACCAGATCCACACCTACCCCAAGCCCTACATCGCACTGATGGACGGCATCGTCATGGGCGGTGGGATGGGCATCAGCCAGGGCGCCAAGCTGCGCGTGCTGACCGATCGTTCCAAGCTCGCCATGCCGGAGACCGGCATCGGCCTGTTTCCGGACGTGGGTGGCGGCTGGTTTCTGGGCCAGTGCCCCGGCCATGTGGGCGAGTGGCTGGCGTTGACCGGACAGACGATCGCCGCCGGTGACGCCATCGAGTGGGGGCTGGGCGACGTCTATGTCAGCGCCGGCAACTGGGATGACCTTGTCGCCGCGCTGCGCGGCAGCCCGCAGCCCAGCGCCGAACACGTGGTCGCCACCGTCATGGAACGTGCCGACCTTGCACCCGCAGCCGACCCCAAAGCCATGGGCGAGCGCATCGACCGGCACTTCGGTCTGCCGAGCCTGGATGCCATCCTGCAGTCACTGGCGTCCGCCGATGACCACTGGGCCCGCGAGACCCACGCGACGCTGTTGAAGCGTTCTCCCACCATGCTGGCCGTCACGCTGGAGCTGGTGCGCCGCGGCCGCCGGCTCGGCCTGGCGGATGACCTGCGCTTGGAGCGCGACCTCGTGCATCACGCCTTCCACCTTCGCGGCGCGGCGCGCAGCGAGACGGTGGAGGGCATACGAGCGCTGGCGGTCGACAAGGATCACAGTCCTCGCTGGAACCCGGCCACCGTGGCCGATGTCGACGCTGCGGAAGTCGCCGCCTTCTTCGCCAGCCCGTGGGCGCCGCACGAGCATCCACTGCGCGCTTTGACGTGATGCCGGACTGGATTCCGCCATCCCAGGGCGGTGCGGGCTAAGCTGCGCAGAGATGACTCAATACACGACCTTGCCGCCCTGGCCCAACGCCTATCCGGCCAGCGGCGCTTGCGCCACGCTGAAAGGCCTCAATGAGGATTTCATCGTGACCGAGCTGCCGCTGCAGCTGCCCTCTGGTGAGGGCGAACACCTCTGGCTGGACGTCGAGAAGAACGGTGCCAACACCGCCTTCGTCGCTCAGCAACTGGCCGATGCGGCCGGCGTGAACGAGTGGGACGTGGGCTATGCCGGTCTCAAGGATCGCTACGCCATCACCCGTCAGTGGTTCAGCATCTATCTGCCAAACGGCAAAGGCAAAGGTGAGACGCCCGACCTGACCCAGCTTCAGCACCCGGAATTCAAGGTGCTGAGCCAGAACCGCCATGTGAGAAAGCTGCGCCCCGGCGACCTGAAGGGCAACCGATTCCGCATCGTGCTGCGCGATGTGGTCGGCGACCGCGACGCCGTCGAGGCCAATCTGAAGGCCGTGGCGTTACACGGCGTCCCCAACTACTTCGGCGCCCAGCGTTTCGGCTTTGAGGGTGGCAACGTCGAGCAGGGCCGTGCCATGCTGGCGCGCGAAATCCGCGTGCGCAACCCGAAGAAGAAGGGCATCTACCTGTCGGCGGTCCGCTCCTTCGTCTTCAATGAAGTGCTGGCCCTGCGTATCCAGCAGGGACTCTGGGGCAAGACCCTAGCCGGGGACGTGATGGACGACGACGGCCGGCCCACCGGGCCACTCTGGGGGCGGGGCCGCGTGAGCAGCACTGATCAGGCGCAGGCGCTGGAGAACGGCGTGGCTGCATGCCACGCCACTTTGTGTGAAGGCATGGAGCACGTCGGCCTGGACCAGGAGCGCCGCGCTTTGGTAGCGAGTCCGGTGGACATGTCCTGGGACTGGCTGCAAGCCAATCAACTGGTGCTCACGTTCTCCTTGCCTGCCGGGAACTACGCCACATCCGTTCTGAACGAAATCCTTCGTACCACGGAGCCTGACCGGCTCACGGAGAACAACGAGTCTGCGTCCGTCGGATGACGGGGCCACAGCTCGGTTTGAAGCGTGCAACCCGTGTCCAGGAAGACCATGTCCTGTACGGTCGCCATCCCGCCCTGGAATGACGGCGCTTCGGCGAGTCGGTGCTAGGCAAAACCTGCAAGCCAGGCTATACTAGCAGGCTGTCCGATCCTCTGGCGATTCGAGTGGTGCTGTGATGCAGCGCTGCAAACATCCCGATAAATAGCGTCTCGCCAAGATCCCTAGGAGTACAGATGGACCTGATCCAAACCCTTGAGCAAGAAGAAATTGCTCGCCTGAACAAGACCATCCCGGCCTTCGCCCCTGGCGACACCGTGATCGTCAGCGTGAACGTCGTTGAAGGCACCCGCAAGCGCGTGCAGGCCTACGAAGGTGTCGTCATCGCCAAGCGCAACCGCGGCCTGAACAGCAGCTTCATCGTCCGCAAGATCTCCAGCGGCGAAGGCGTGGAGCGCACGTTTCAGCTGTACAGCCCGCTGATCGCCTCGATCGAAGTCAAGCGCCGCGGCGACGTCCGTCGTGCCAAGCTGTACTACCTGCGTCAGCGCTCGGGCAAGTCGGCGCGTATCAAGGAAAAGCTCGCCTGAGCGAGCTTTCGCCGAAGTTGATGGTGCCGGCAGAGGCGCCGTCAACACAGGCAAAGGCTGGCTTGATCAGCCGGCGCCTCACCGCCAAAGCCGCCTGGAGCTACGCTCTCGGCGGCTTTTGTTTTTGCGCATGAAACGTCCCGCCATCACCCAGCCCCAGCTTGTGCCTGTCACGAGCATCGACAGCCATCTGCCGGCCGTTCCCGCTGGAGCATTGACGGCCGATGCCATCCGCGCGCAATTCGCGACACTTTCGACCTGGACGCCAGAGTTTGCCGGTGATGGCGGTCTATTTGGCGATCGCGAACCCGCGGGCGCCGCCGTCCTGGTGCCGCTGGTGCAGCGTGACGAAGGTCTGTCATTGCTGCTGACGCGCCGCACCGACCATCTGCGCGACCACGCGGGCCAGATCAGCTTTCCCGGTGGCCGCGTGGAGCCCGAGGACCACGACCCCGTCGCGACCGCGCTGCGCGAGACCGAGGAGGAGATCGGCCTGGCACGCCGGTACATCGACGTCATCGGCCAGTTGCCGGTCTACTCGACCGTGACGGCCTTCCAGGTCACGCCCGTCGTCGCCCTGATCGAGCCCGGCTTCACGCTGACGCTGGACGAGTTCGAGGTCGCCGAGGCCTTCGAGGTGCCGCTGGCCTTCCTGATGAACCCGGCCCATCACCGCCACCATCGTTTCGAGTTCGCGGGCAGTGAGCGGCGCTTCCTGTCCATGCCCTGGCAGGGGCCGGAGCGCGAGTACTTCATCTGGGGCGCCACGGCCGCGATGTTGCGCAACTTCTACCGATTGCTCAGCGACGCCCGATAGCCCCACTATCATCCCGGCCCATGAATTTCTTCGCGGTGCTGCTGGCCCTGTTGTGCGAGCAACTCAAGCCCTTGAGGCATGGCAACCGGGTGCACCAGTCCGTCATCACCTGGGTGCGCTGGACGGGCCGCAATTTCGACGCGGGTGCCGAGCACCATGCCGTCGTCGTCTGGGTCATCACCATCCTGGTGCCCGGCCTGGTCGTCGCGCTGCTGTACTGGGGGCTGCGGCATTTCAGCGTGTTGCTGGCGCTGCTGCTGGACCTGTTCATCCTCTACCTGACGCTGGGCTTCCGCCAGTTCAGCCACTACTTCACCGACATCCGCGACGCGATGGAGCGGGGCGACGACGCGACGGCGCGTCAGTTGCTGGCCGAATGGCGCCACCTGGACGCCAGCGAGCTGCCGCGCACGGAACTCATTCGCCACGTGGTCGAGCATTCGCTGCTGGCGGCGCACCGCCATGTGTTCGGCGTGTTTTTCTGGTTCATCGTCTGCTCGACGATCGGCCTGGGGCCGGCCGGCGCGGTGGTCTACCGCATGGCCGAGTTCGCCAGCCGCTACTGGGCCTTCAAGAGCCGCACGCTGGACGCGCCCACCAATGCCCGCCTGCTGGCCTTGTCGCGCCAGGCCTTCATGTGGATTGACCACGTGCCTGCACGCCTGACCGCCGCAGGCTTTGCCATCGTCGGCAACTTCGAGGAGGCGGTGAACGCCTGGCGCCGCGATGCCCACCTCTGGCTGCACCCCAACGAGGGCATCATCCTCGCGTCCGCCGCCGGTGCCGTGGGCCTGCAACTGGGTGGCGCGGCCGCACCGGGTATCACGCCAGATCGCAGCAAGACCTTCGACGCGGGTTCGGAACCCGACGCCACCGGCGCCGCCGGCTCCACCGCGGGCGCGCCACCGCAACTGGGTCATCTGCAGAGCGTGGTGGGTCTGGTGTGGCGCTCCGTGGTGCTGTGGATGCTGCTACTGGCGCTGTTGACGCTGGCGAACCTCGTCGGCTGAACGCGAGCATGGACTTCCCCGACCTGCCGGCGCTCGCCGAGCCCGCGCTCGCGGCGCGCGTTCAGCATGCCATCGACCACAAGACCAAGCCGCTGGGCGCGCTGGGCCGCATCGAGGCGCTGGCGCTGCAACTGGCGCTGATCCAGGGCGTCGAGCGCCCGATGCTGCGCGAGCCGCAACTGGTCGTGTACGCCGCCGACCACGGCCTGTCCCGCCGCGGCGTGTCGGCCTACCCGCGCGAGGTCACGCCGCAGATGGTGGCCAACATGCTGGCGGGCGGAGCGGCCGTGTCGGTGCTCGCGCGCCAGCAGGGCCTGGCGCTGACCATCGCGGACTGCGGCGTTGATGCACCGCTGGCTCCCGGGGCCGCCGACCTGCGCATCGCGGCCGGCACCGCCGATGCCAGCGCCGGTCCTGCGATGAGCGCCGAGCAGGCGCGGCGCGCGCTTCGCAACGGCATGGCGCTGGTCGAGCGGCTGCCCGGCAACGCGCTGCTGCTGGGCGAGATGGGCATCGCCAACACCTCGTCGGCCAGCCTGCTGATGCAGCGGCTGACCGGCCTGCCGCTGGCCGATTGCGTGGGCCGCGGCACGGGGTTGGACGATGCCGGCCTGGCGCGCAAGCTCGCCATCCTGGGCGAAGCGCTTGCCGCGAATGTGTCGGCCTGCACGCCGCTGGAGATCGCCGCGGCGCTGGGCGGCTTCGAGATCGTGACGATGGCGGGCAGCGTCATCGGCGCCGCGGCGCAGCGGCGCGTCATCGTCGTGGACGGCTTCATCACGACGGCCGCCGTCGCGCTGGCCGAGGCGCTGCGGCCGGGCGTGCTGGCGGCCTGCGTGTTCGCGCATCGCTCGGCCGAGGGGCCTCATGAACGCTGGCTGCAGCGCCTCGGCGCGCGACCGTTGCTGGACCTGGACCTGCGCCTGGGCGAGGGCAGCGGTGCCGCTCTGGCCTGGCCGTTGCTGCCCTCCGCCTGCGCGCTGCTGGCCGACATGGCCAGCTTCGACAGCGCCGGCGTCAGCAACCGGGACTAGGGCGGCCGTGCGCCTGTTCCTCGTCGCGCTGCAGTTCTTGACGCGGCTGCCGGTCCGTCTGAGGAGCTTCGAGCCCGCCTGGCTGAATGACTGCGTGCGCCACTTCCCGTTGGTCGGTGCGTTGGTGGGCGCGGTGGGGGCCGCCGTGCTGGTGGGCGCGGCACAGCTATGGCCGGCCTGGATCGCGGCCGTGCTGGTGCTGGCAGCAAGCATCGCGCTGACCGGCGGTTTCCACGAGGACGGCCTGGCCGACACCTTCGACGCGCTGGGCGGCACGGTGCCGCGCGAAAAGGCGCTGGCCATCATGAAGGACTCGCGCATCGGCAGCTATGGGGCGCTGGCGCTC
>CBFGPX010000208.1:0-7676 GCA_965650725.1 uncultured Comamonadaceae bacterium
AGATCACAGTTCATGGGAATGTCAGTCAAGTGAAGCAGTCTCTCCCTCTCCGCTGGCGCTTGCGCATGCGCTCGCCTGTGAGCCAGTTCCTCCCTCGCCCGCTTGGGGGAGAGGGGGGGGGTGAGGGCTAGCGGCCTTCGCAGACCCTCACCCCTACCCTCTCCCGCAAGCGGGAGAGGGAGTTGGCGGCAGCGAGAGAAAGCGACCGGGAGTGAGGGTGGGCAGAGTGAGCGGAAGAAGCGAGAAGAAGCGAGAGGCAGTGAGAGCGAATGAAGTGAAAGAGAAAAAAGGGAGCGAAAAGGCGCGCAGGCGCAGCAGGGCGCGTCATGTCATCCATGCCGCTACCGGGCGCGCCAGCGCTGCGTGCGCTGCACCAGCAGGTGGCCGGCCAGGCCGATGACGCCGCGCCCGATCGCCGCCGTCGCGAACAGCAGCGTCGCCATCGCCGCGGCTGGCGCGGTATCGCCGGCATCGTCCATGGCCAGCACCGCGACCGCCGCCAGCGCCGTGTCGGGCGAGTACAGGAACACCACCGCCGACACCGTCGTCAACGCGCTCACGAAGAAGTAGCCCGCCACCTGCACCAGCGTCGGGATCGCGATGGGCAGGTGCACGCGCACCAGATGGGTCCAGAACGGCAGCCCCAGCGACTCGGCCACGCGCTCGTACTCGGGGTCGAGCTGGCGCAGCGCGCCCAGCTGCGTCAAGTGCGCCACCGAGTAGTAGTGCGCCACCGTGCACAGCACCAGGATGCCCAGCCCGCCATACCAGCCGCGCAGCGGATTCCACGGCGCGTTGAAGAACAGGATGTAGCCCAGCCCCAGCGCCAGTCCCGGCACCGCCATCGGCAGCGTCGCCATCGCGTTGATCAGCCCGCGCGCGGCGCGATGCCCGCGCGGCTTGTCCACCAGCCAAGCCACCGCGAAGCTCATCACCGTGCCCGCCGCCGCCGTCCACAGCGCCATGCGCAGCGAGTTCCAATAGCTGGCCCAGCCGCCGCCATCGCTCATGTCGAACTGGTAATGCGACAGCGTCGGCGCGAGCTGGTACGGCCAGTACTGCGCGAAGGACGCATACACGGCGACGCCGAACACACCCACCAGCGCCGCGGCGACGACCGCGCAATACAGCAGCGCGGCCAGGTCCCGCGGCGCATGCGGCGTGGGGACGTGCGGCACCGCGCGCAGGCTCAGCACCGCCCGCTGGCGGGCGCGCAGGCGCTGCTCCAGCGCGAAGGCGCCCAGCGCCGGCAGCAGCAGGAGCAGCGCCACCACGGCGCCGCGGTCCAGGCGCTGCTGGCCGACCACTTCCTTGTAGATGTCGGTGGCCAGCATCGGCGTCTGCCCGCCGACCACCTTGGGCACACCGAAGTCGGTCAGCACCAGCACGAACACGACCACCAGCGAGATCAGCAGCCCGTAGCGGCTGGCCGGCAGCGTCACGGTGCGGAACACGCGCCAGCCGCCCGCGCCCAGGCAGCGCGCGGCCTCCAGGGTCCGGGCGTCGTTCGCGGACAGCGTCGTGACCAGGATCAGCATCGCGTGCGGGAAGGTCCACAGCACCGACCCCATCACGATGCCGGCCGGCCCGTAGATGCCGTCCACGCCGACCGCGTGCAGCACGCCCTTCAACAGGCCCTGATTGCCGAAGGCATAGACCAGCCCGATGGCCGCCAGCAGCGACGGCGCCAGCAGCGGCAGCAGCGCCAGCGCGCGCCACACTGCCCGCGCCGGCAGCGCGGTGTGCGTCAGCGCCCAGGCGTAGCCGTAGGCCAGCACGATGCAGACCAGCGCCGACACCGCCGACAGCGCGACGCTGTGCCACAGCGCGCTCCAGCGACCGGTCGAGAAGTACGCGGCGAAGTGCGCGCCGCCGACGAAGCGCCCCTGCCCGTCCAGCACGCTCTGCGCCAGCAGCGACACCAGCGGCAGCAGGATGATCAGCGTCAGCACGACCAGCGCCGCGGCCAGCAGCCCGCGCAGCGCCCAGGCCTCGACGGGCCAGCGCCGAGCGGGACGCTCGTGCGCCGCGCGCGGGATCGCCGTCCCTGGCTCGCTCGCCCGCACGCGCGCCGGACCGCCGCTCACGCGACCCTCCGCATCGACAGCGGCGCGTCGAAGAGCTGGATCGCCGCGGCCGCCAGGCGCAGTCCGCGGACCTCGCCCTCCCGCAGGCCCGCGGCCTCGGCGCTGGGCAGCTCGACGCTCAAGGCCCCGCCGAGCGCGTCGCTGCGCAGCAGCACCTGCGTCACCGCGCCCTGGAACTGGAGCGCGTCGACGCGCGCGCGCAGCATCGCACCCGCGCCGTCGAGCAGCTGCACCGCCTCAGGCCGGATGCCCAGCCGCACCACGCTGCCGGTCTTGTAGACGCGCGTGTCGCAGTCGACCAGCGTGGTGCCCACGCGCACCCGGCCCTCGGCCACCACCTGCCCCTCCATCCAGTTCATGCGCCCGATGAAGCCGGCCACCAACGCGCTGGCCGGCTGCTCGTAGAGCTCGCGCGGCGCGCCCTGCTGCGCGATCTGTCCGCGGGCGAGCAGCACCACGCGATCGGACATCGCCAGCGCCTCGTCCTGGTCATGGGTGACCATCAGCGTCGTGATGCCCAGGCGCTGCTGCAGCGCGCGGATCTCGGCGCGCAGCTCCTGCCGCACCTGCGCGTCCAGCGCCGACAGCGGCTCATCCAGCAGCAGCAGCCGCGGTCGCGGCGCCAGCGCGCGCGCCAGCGCGACCCGCTGCTGCTGGCCGCCGGAGAGCTGCGAGGGAAACTTGCCGGCCTGCTCCGGCAGGCCCACCAGCGCCAGCATCTCCGCGGCGCGCTCGGCCGCTTCGCGGCGCGGCAGGCCGCTCAGTCCATAGCGGACGTTCTCCATCGCCGTCATGTTGGGGAACAGCGCGTAGGACTGGAACACGACGCCGAAACGGCGCTGCGATGCCGGCCAGGCGGTGATGTCCTGTCCCTGCATCAGCACCTGCCCGAGCTCGGGCGTCTCGATGCCGCAGACGATGCGCAGCAGCGTGGTCTTGCCGCAGCCCGACGGGCCGAGCAGCGAGACGAACTCGCCGGCGCGCAGGTCCAGGTCGATGTCCTGCAGCACCGTCTGGGAGCCGAAACGCTTGGTGATCTGGCGCAGGTGCAGCATGGCTCGTCCGTGGTCCGTCATCCGTGGTGCCTGTCGGCCGGTGGCCCGGGCCGGATCACTTCTTCTCGGCCTTGGCCTCGTAGCGGCGCGACCACTCGGCCAGGATGCGATCCCGGTTGGCGGCGGCCCAGCCGAAGTCGTTCTTCGCCAGCAGCTTGTCGAGGTCGGACGGCACGTACTCCAGCTGCTCCTGCACCGACGGCAGCGCCAGCACGGCGAAGTTCTTCGCGTACAGCTCATTGGCCTTGCGGGTCACCGCCCAGTCGGCCAGCGCCCGGGCGGCCTCGGGCTTGCGGGTCGACTTCATGATCGCGGTGGCCTCGACATCCCAGCCCAGGCCCTCCTTCGGGAAGACGATGTCGATGGGCGCGCCTTCCTTCTTCGTCTTGTTGGCGCGGTACTCGAAGGACAGGCCCACCGGGAACTCGCCGGCGCCGGCCTGGCGACAGGGCTTGGAGCCGCTGTGGGTGTAGACGCCGATGTTCTGGTGCAGCGCGTCCATGAAGGCCCAGCCCTTGGCCTCGCCCATCATCTGCAGCCAGGCCGAGACCATCAGATAGCCGGTGCCGCTGGAGGCGGGATGCGGCATCGTCAGCAGGCCCTTGTAGACGGGCTGGGTGAGGTCGCTCCAGGCGGCGGGCCGCGGCAGGTTGCGCCTGGCCGCCTCGGCGGTGTTGAAGCAGACCGCGGACGACCACAGGTCCATGCCGACCCAGGTCGGCTGCGGCCGCGGGTCGCGCATGGTGGGACGCACCTGCTCGAGGCCCTTGGGCGCGTAGGCCGCCAGCATGCCTTCCTTGTCCAGCAGCATCAGCGAGGTCGCGGCCAGTCCCCAGACGACGTCGGCCTGCGGATTGGCCTTCTCGGCCAGCAGGCGCGCGGTGACGATGCCGGTGGACTCGCGCACGAACTTCAGCTCGATGGCCGGGTGGTCCTGCTCGAAGGCGGTCTTGTAGGCCTTGATCTGGTCGGCTTCGAGCGCGCTGTAGACCAGCAGTTCGGTCCTGCCCTGGGCGTGGGCCTCGGGGCTGGTCAGCGCGGCGATCACCGCCAGGCTCAGCGCGGCGGCGGTGTGGACGAGGGTCGAGAAGGACTTGAGACGCATGGGCGCTCCATGGGGGGATGCGGCACCCCGGTCGGGGTGATCGATGGGCGACACTGTAGGAATGGCATATGTCATTGACGCGTCAAACGGCCCAAGTTCCCGAAAGCCGGTATTGGCGGATTTGGGGTCGCCGTCATGCTGGTGAACCAGCTCAAGGCCTTCTTCGCGGTGGCGCGGCTGGGATCGATCACCGGCGCGGCGCGGCAGCTGGGGCTGTCGCAACCGACGGTGACGACGCAGGTCCGGGCGCTGGAGGAGCAGTACGGGGTGGAGCTCTTCCACCGCGGCGGCGGCCGGCTGACGCTGAGCGAGGCCGGCCGGCGGCTGATGCCGCAGGTGGACGCGCTGCTGCAGCAGGAACTGGACATCGAATTCGCGCTGCGCAACTCGGCCGAGCTGCAGGGCGGGACGCTGCGCCTGGGCGCGACGGCGCCCTACTACACGCTGACGCTGGTGCAGCGCTTCAAGGTCCGCCATCCGCGGGTGGAGCTGAGCGTGTCGGCCGGCAATTCGCGGCAGATGGTGGATGCGCTGCTCGCCTACCAGGTGGACCTGGCGACCTCCAGCCATCTGGAGGACGACCCGCGGCTGCACCGGGTGGCGCTGGGGGCCGATCCGCTGGTGCTGCTGCTGCCGCGCGGGCATGCGCTGGCGCGGGCGACGGCGGTGCCGCCGGCGGCGCTGGGCGCGGAAACGCTGCTGATGCGGGAGCGCGGCTCGATGACGCGCGCGCTGACCGAGCAGGCGCTGGAGGCGGCGGGCGTGCGCCCGCGGGCGCAGATGGAGATCGCCAGCCGCGAGGCGCTGCGGGAGGCGGTGGTGCGCGGGCTGGGGGTCAGCATCTTCGCCGCGCACGAGACCGGGCGCGACCCGGAGCTGGTCGCCCTGCCCTTCGAGGCGCCGATGCCGATGGTGCGGGAGTACCTCTACTGCCTGCGCGAACGGCAGGGCGCGCGGCTCATCGAGGCGATGCTGGGCTGCGTCGAGGCCGGCGGCTGAGGCCGCCCGGCCTCATTGCCCTGTCGGCTGGCCGGCCTGCGCGGTGGGCGGCGCATCCTTCAGGTGCTTGGCGAGGAAGGTCTCGACGCGACGGGCGAAGTCGACCTGGTTGTCGGTGTTGCCAAAACCATGGGCCTCGCCACGGTAGGTCACCCACTCGGGTGGCCGCCCCGCCTTGACCAGCGCCTCGCGCATGCGTTCGCCATGCTCGATCGGGACGCGCACGTCGCGTTCTCCGTACACCAGCATCAACGGCGCGCGGATCCGGTCGGCCAATGTGATCGGCGAGTTCGCGCGAAGCATGTCGGCATCCTTGACCGGATCGCCCACCATGGTGGGCGCCATGAAGCTCCGGTAGGAGCTTCCCAGGTCATCGTCGACCCATCGGTCGCCCTTGACGAGCAGCATCAGGTCGCTGACGCCCAACCAGGCCAGCCCGCAGCGATACAGCGGGCCGTCCTTGGCCAGGCCCATCAGCGTGCTGTACCCGCCATAGCTGGCACCGGCGATGCAGGCGCGGTCGGACGCCAATTTCTGCTGGCGCGCCCAGACGAGCGCGTCCGCGACGTCGTCCTGCATCGCCTGCCCCCATTGGCGGAACCCGTCGCGATAGTGCTTGTCGCCGTAACCACGGCTGCCTCGGAACTCCGGCTCGATCACCAGATAACCCCGTGAAGCAAGGAACTGCGCCATGCCATTCCACTCCCAACTGCGCCCCTTGACGAAGGGCCCGCCGTGCACCAGCACGACCGCCGGCGCGGGCTTGCCCGGCGCCGTGCCCTGCGGCACGGTCAGCCAGACCGGGAGGTCGATGCCGTCGCGGGCCTTGATGCGATGCAATTCCTGGCTCGCCATCGTGCGCGGATCGACGTCCGGGCGCTGTCGCCCCACCGGCTGCCAGCGCTCGGCATCCGGCACCCCACCGCGATACACCCAATAGGAACCCGGCTCACGGTCGGAGAAATTGCGCACCAACGCCACCATGTCCGGCTTGCCGCAACGGGCGCATTGGATCTCATTGACACCCTCGGCGAAGCGCGCATCGACCTGCTTCTGGAACTCGCGCATGGCCGGGGCGAACCAGGCGGTCGCCTGCGCATCGGTTTCATAGCGCAAGCCGACCGTGCGCCCCGCATCGAGGATCACCGTCGCCTGCGCGTCGAAGCCGGGGGTGCTGAGCAGGGCACGGGGTTCCGGCTTGCCGGTCTGGAAGTCAAACCGCGTGACCACGTCATAGCGCTGCGGCCCGTCGAGGCGCCGCACGAACAGACGGCCCGCATCGTCGACGGCCGTGGGCACGAAGGGCAGCCCCAGCAGGTCGCCACGAGTGATCTCGGTCCAGGTCTTCTGGTCGGGACCACGCCAATAGGCCACGCGCACGCCATCCTGCTCGGTCACCACCACGCGCGCTTCCCCGTGGCTGTCGAAAAGGAAACTCACCGCGCCACGCGGTTCGTCGAAACTGGCCGGCACGGCTCGGCCGGTATCGATGTTGAGCCAGAACGGCGTGTAAGCCGCCCGGTTGTTGGAGCGGTTGATGCCGAACTTGCCCACCAGCACCCGATTGCCCGGCTCTCCCTCATGGGGAAATGGCACGTCGAGCAGGCGATGGTTCCAGGTCAACGCCCCGCCGAAGGCCTTGCGCTCCGTTTCCGCCTCATGTTCGCGCTGGATCAATTGACGCGCGCCGGTGCCGTCCGCGGCCACCGAATAAAGACCCACGGCTTGGTAGTGCGTGCCTGAGGCGATGCGGCGGTCGGTGGCCGAGAAGACCAGCTTGTCGTCGTTGACCCACTGGAAGGAGCCCACATCCTCGTTGGCGAACTGCACCACTCGTCGGGCCTCGATCCTGGGGCCGAGTTCGAAGACGTACAGCCCCACGCGCAGGCCAGCCGCGCCGGGCGCCGCGACGGCGAGCCGTTTCCCGTTCGGCGACAGGCGGGCCTCATGCAGCGTGGCGTCCTTGAAGAAGACCTCGGGCGGCACAGAGCTCGGCGCGGACGCGGATTGGGCCAGCGCGGCCCCTTGCAGCCCGACCATGGCGAGCGCGAACGACAGCGCGCGGCGGCGCAGGGAAGACATCGGTGTCATCGGCGGGTTCCTCTCCTGATCCACGTGCCGAGCGAGCGGCCGAGGTGGTCTTGTTGTGCTTGTCGGCGCGGGATGCTATCGCCCGCAGCGCTCAGCCGGGCTGCGGGAAGTCCCGCAAGCACCGATCCCCTTGAAGGGGGATTCCCACCGCGATACTCCTGCTCCCTGCCAGCCGCGCGGAGCGACATTCATAGGCCCGCTGCACGACCTCCCCTCATCCGCAATCGCCCATGCAAGACACCTGGTGGCAATCGCTCGTCCAATGGACGCTCTGGGGCGCCGCAATGGCGCTCGTCATGGGCTGGGTCGGTCGCAACCGGCTGAAGCCCCGTCCCGAGG
>CBFGPX010000209.1:0-7653 GCA_965650725.1 uncultured Comamonadaceae bacterium
GCATGCAGTACAACACCGTCGTCTCCGGCGCGATGAAGCTGCTGAATGCGCTGGAAGGCTCTAGTGCCAAGTTGATTGCCGAAGGCCAGGCCGCGGCCGTGCGCGACGGCTTCTCGGTGCTGCTGCGCGTGCTCTACCCCGCCACGCCGCACATCAGCCACACGCTGTGGCAGGACCTGGGCTTCGCCGCCGAGCTGGGCGACCTGCTGGACGCGCCCTGGCCCACGGTGGACGAGGCTGCGCTGGTGCAGGACGAGATCGAGCTGATGCTGCAGGTCAACGGCAAGCTGCGCGGTTCGGTCAAGGTGCCGGCCGGCGCCGACAAGGCCGCCATCGAGGCCGCCGCGCTGGCCAACCCCGAGTTCGCCAAGTTCAGCGAAGGCAAGGCGCCGAAGAAGGTCGTCATCGTGCCGGGCCGCCTGGTCAACATCGTCGTCTGATGGACCGCCGCCTTGCCATGCTCAGCCTCGTGGCCCTTTCGGGCTGCGGCTTCGAGCTGCGCCGCGAGCCCGAGCTGCCGTTCCAGTCGCTGGCGCTGACCGGCTTCCAGCCCGAGTCGCCGCTGGCCGCCGGCCTGAAGCGCCAGATCAAGCGCACACCGGTGCAGTTGCTGGACGACACGGCGCGCGCCCAGGTCGTGTTGGAGGCCTTGCACGAGCATCGTGACCGCACCGTGGTCGCCTCCACCAGCGTGGGCCAGGTGCGCGAATGGCAGCTGCGCCTGCACTTCGACTACCTGATCCGCACGGCCTCCGGCGAGCTGCTGGTGCCCAAGGTCGAGTTGCGTCTGTACCGCGACATGAACTACACCGAGACCGCGGCGCTGGCCAAGGAGCAGGAGGCGACCCACCTCTACAACGCCATGCACTCCGACGCCATTGCGCAGGTGATGCGCCGCATGGCGGCGGTGCGCGTGCCGGGCTGATGCAGTTGCGCGCCGAGGGCCTCAGCGCCCATCTCGCCAAGGGCCTGGCCCGCATCTACACCGTGCACGGCGACGAGCCGCTGCTGGCGCAGGAGGCGGCCGACCAGATCCGCGCCGCCGCGCGCGCCCAGGGCTTTGGCGAGCGCCAGATCTTCACCGTCAGCGGCGCCTATTTCGACTGGGCCCCGGTGCTGGCCGCCGCACAAGCCATGAGCCTGTTCGCCGAGCGCCAGTTCATCGAGATCCGCATCCCGTCCGGCAAACCCGGCAAGGACGGCTCGGAGGCGCTGCAACGCTATGCCGAGGCCGCGCCCGACGACGTGCTGACCCTGGTGACGCTGCCGCGGCTGGACAAGACCCAGCTGTCCAGCGCCTGGTTCACGGCGCTGGACGGCAACGGCGCCTCCGTCCGCGTGGAGCCGGTCGAGCGCCGTCTGCTGCCGGCCTGGCTGGCGCAGCGGCTCAAGGCCCAGGGCCAGTCCGTGCCGGAGGGCGAGGACGGCCAGAAGGCCCTGGCCTTCTTTGCCGACCGCGTGGAGGGCAACCTGCTGGCCGCGCACCAGGAGCTGCAGAAGCTGGCGCTGCTGCACCCCAAGGGCGAGCTGACGCTGGAGCAGATCGAGGCCGCCGTGCTGGACGTGGCGCGCTTCGACGTGTTCAAGCTCAGCGAGGCCGTGCTGTCCGGCAACGTGCCACGCCTGCTGCGCATGCTGGACGGCCTGGAGGCCGAGGGCGAGGCGGCCGTGCTGGTTCACTGGACGCTGGCCGAGGACGCCCGCGCGCTGGCCCGGGTGCGCGCCGCGCTGGACGCCGGCCGGCCGCTGCCGCTGGCGCTGCGCGAGGCGCGCGTGTGGGGCGCCAAGGAGCGCCTCATCGAACGCATCGCGCCGCGGCTGGACACCCAACAGGCCGGCGCGCTGGTGCAGGCCGCCCAGGTCTGCGATGGCCTCGTGAAGGGCCTGCGCCACCCCGACTGGCCGTCGGACCCCTGGGCCGCGCTGCGCCGGCTGGCGCTGATGCTGGCCGAGACGGCAAGCGGCAAAACCGGGGCAGTTCTCACGCCCCGCTGAGCGCGATTGGGCTATCGTCCGGGCGCAACCTCCGCCCGCCATGCCGCCCCGCCGCCGCCTCATCGTCCTCGCCCTTGCGCTGAGCCCGCTCGCCGCGGCCGCCGTGCCCGTGACGCTGCAGCTGCGCGCGCCCAACGGCCAGCCGGTGGCCGGCGCGGCGGTGGCCGTGGAGCTGCGTGGCCGCGGCAGCAAGACCAGCTCGGCCAAGGCCGAGATCGGCCAGCGCGACCGACAGTTCACGCCGCAGCTGCTCATCGTGCAGACCGGCACGGCGGTCAACTTCCCCAACTTCGACACGGTGCGCCACCATGTCTACTCGTTCTCGCCCATCAAGGTCATCGACATCAAGCTCTACTCCGGCACACCGGCCGAGCCCGTCGTGTTCGACAAGCCGGGCGTCGCGACGCTGGGCTGCAACATCCACGACCGCATGAGCGCCCACGTGGTGGTGGTAGACACGCCGCTGTTCGCGCGCACCGACGACAAGGGCCAGGCCAGCTTCGATCTGCCTCCGGGCGAGCATGGGGTCAAGGCCTGGCACGCGGGCCAGAAGTCGCCCACGCTGCAGCGGCTGAAGCTGGACGTGCCGGCCGCCGGCGGCCCGGTCGTGCTGACCCTGGCCGAGTAAGCGCAACGCGATGCGCTGGCCCGCCTGGCTGAACCTGAACCGCCTGCAGGGCCGCATCGTGGCCCTGTTCCTGGCCTTGCTGCTGGTGGTGCAGCTGGTCAGCTTCAGCGCCATCGGCGCCAGCATCACCCACAACGCCCAGGCCTCGCTGGTCGCCGAGCTGCAGACCGGCGAGCGCGTGCTGCGCCGGCTGCTGGCCCAGCAGTCCGGCAAGCTGCACGACGCGGCCGAGCTGCTGGCCAAGGACTATGGCTTTCGCGGCGCGGTGGGCCTGTCGCTGGCCGAGGCCGGCACGGTCGAGACCATCAAGGACGCGCTGACCAACCAGGGCGAACGCATCGGTGCCTCGGTCGTCGCCTATTTCGACAATCAGCTGCACCTGGTGGCCGCCACGCGCGACGGCGCCGCCGCGTTCGGGCCGTCGCTGCGCCAGCTGAGCGCCAGCAAGGAAGGTGCCGCGCTGGCCGTGCAGGGACGGCAGGTCTACCAGCTCGTCGCCGTGCAGGTGCGCACGCCGGCACCGGTGGGCTGGGTGGTCATGGGCTTTGCGCTGGACCGCGAGGTGCTGGACGACCTGAAGGCCCTGTCGGAGCTGGACAGCGTCGTGCTGCTGCAGCCGGCCGGTCAGCCGTGGCTGGACATCGTCGGCAACCTGGGTGCCGAGACGGCCACCGCGCTGAAGGCCCAGCTGGACCGCGAGCCCCCCGTTGACGGCGTGCTGGAGCTGGCCGGCGAACGCCTGCGCGCGCGCTTCGTCGCGCTGCCGGTGGGCGAGCAGCGCCTGGGCGTGCTGCTGCTGCGCTCGCTGGACGCGGCGCTGGCGCCCTACCGCCAGCTGCAGCTCATCCTGCTTGGCCTGACACTGCTGGGCGTGGGCGTGTTCGCCCTCGTCAGCGTGCGGCTGGCGCGCGGCATCAGCGAACCCATCACCGCGCTGTCCGCATCCGCCCGGCGGCTGGAGGGCGGCGACTATGAAACCCCCGTGCCGACGCCCTCCCAGCTGGACGAGGTGCACAAGCTCGCGCTGGCGCTGGAGAGCATGCGCGAGGGCATACGCCGCCGCGACGCGCTGGTGAACAAGCTCGCCTACGTGGACCAGCTGACGCTGCTGCCCAACCGCGCCCGCTTCGCCGAGATCGTGCAGATGCACCTGGACCTCGCCCACCTGCCGGCGGCCATCCTGATGCTGGACCTGGACCGCTTCAAGCACGTCAACGACGTGCTGGGGCACGAAGTGGGCGACCGGCTGCTGCAAAGCGTGGCCCAGCGGCTGCAAACGCTGTGCGAGCCCATCCACTCGGTGCTGGCGCGGCTGTCGGGCGACGAGTTCGCCATCCTGGTGCCGCACGCCGACGCCCGCGTCGCCAGCGAAGCCGCGCTGGCCATCCTGAAGGACTTCGAGCGCCCGCTGCAGATCGACAACGAGACCATAGACCTGGGTGCCGGCATCGGCATCGCCTTGGTGCCGGAGCATGGCGAGGACGTCAACCAGTTGCTGGGCCGCGCCGAGCTGGCCATGTATGCGGCCAAGACCCGGCAGTGCGGCAGCCTGATCTACCACGCGCAGCTGGATGCCGGCAGCCAGGAGTCGCTGTCGCTGCTGTCCGAGCTGCGCCGCGCCGTGGAGGGCGACGAGCTGCGCCTGTACCTGCAGCCCAAGATCGACCTGCAGCGCGGCCGCGTGGTGGGCGCCGAGGCACTGGTGCGCTGGCAGCACCCCACGCGCGGCCTGGTGCCGCCCATGCAGTTCATCCCGTTTGCCGAGCAGACCGGCTTCATCCGCATGCTCAGCGCCTGGGTGCTGGCCGGCGCCGCGAAGTTCTCGCGCGAGGCGCTGGATGCGGGCCTGAGCCTGCGGCTGTCGGTCAACCTGTCCACGCGCGACCTGATGGACCAGGACCTGCCGACCAAGATCGAGGCCCTGCTGAAGCCACTGCAGGTGCCGCCCGCGTCGCTGTGCCTGGAGATCACCGAGAGTGCCATCATGGACGACCCCGAGCGGGCTCTGTCCACGCTGGAGCACCTGCACGCGATGGGCTTCAAACTGTCCATCGACGACTTCGGCACCGGCTATTCGTCGTTGGCCTACCTGAAGCGCCTGCCGGTGGACGAGCTGAAGATCGACAAGAGCTTCGTCATGGCCATGGAGCGCGACCTGGACGACGCCCGCATCGTGCGCTCCACCATCGAGCTGGCCCACAACCTGGGGCTCAGCGTCGTGGCCGAAGGGCTGGAGACGCTGAAGGCCTGGGCCATCCTGGGCCGGCTGGGCTGCGACGAAGGTCAGGGCTACTACATCTGCAAGCCCATGCCGCAGGAGCAGTTCATCGCCTGGGCCCAGAGCTGGCAGGCGCCCGATTTCTCGTCCGTCACGGCCGAGAGCCTGATGGCGAGGCTGGGTTAGCCCCTCGCCCAGTCCACCCCACTGAACGCGGGCGGCCTGGTCGCCCCCGAAGGCACGTCGCTCGGCCCGCAGACCGATGAGCCGATCAGGTATCGCGGTCTTCCAGCGCTTCACACAGCGCGTTCAGCCCCGCCGTCACCGTCTGCACGCGCACCGCGTGGCGGTCGCCGCTGAAGTTCTCGCGCCAGACCTGGGCCGGCCGGCCGGCATGCACCAGCGCCAGCCAGACCGTGCCCACCGGCTTGGCCTCGCTGCCGCCCGTGGGCCCGGCCACGCCGGTGACGGCGAGCGCCCAGTCGATGGGTGCGTGTGCCAGCAGGCCGCGCGCCATGTGTTCGGCCACCTCGGCGCTGACAGCACCATGCAGCGCAATCAGGCCCTTGGGCACGCCCAGCAGCTCGGCCTTGGACTCGTTGCTGTAGCTGACCACGCCGCGCTCGAACCAGGCGCTGGAGCCCGACAGGCTGGTGCAGGCCGCGGCGATGAGGCCGCCCGTGCAGCTCTCGGCCGTGCCGATGCGCTCGCGACGGCGGATCAGCGCGACGGCAATGCGGTCGATCAGAGCGTCAACGTCGGAGAACATGGCATCACCCCATCAGCACGCGGACCAGCGCAATGACGGCAAGCGTACAGCCGGCCGCGACGAAGTCATCCACCAGGATGCCCAGGCCTTGCTTCCAGCCTATGGGCGCGCCGCGCTCCGTCTTGAACAGCCGGTCCGCCCAACCCACCGGCCCAGGCTTGGCAGCGTCGAAGAAGCGGAACAGCGCGAACGCGACCAGCTGGCCCATGAAATTGGCCGGCACGATCAGCCACAGCACCAGCCAGAAGGCCAGCACCTCGTCCCAGACGATGGCCCCCGGGTCCGGCGTGTTCAGGTGCTGGGCGCAGCGCGTGCAGGCCCACCAGCCCACCACGGTGCCGCCGCCGATCAGCAGCGCCCAGCCGAGGTCGTCCAGCCAGGGCGCGAGGGCCCAGAAGGCCAGCCAGGCCCACAGCGTGCCCACCGTGCCGGGTACCTTGGGCGCGAGCCCGCTGCCGAAGCCCAGCGCGATGCAGCGCGCCGGGTGGCGCCACATGAAGGCGGCCGTCGGGCGGATGGGGGCGCCGGTCATGCGCTGAAATGGTCGAAGGACCGCAGACCGTGTTCGACGACCACCCCTCGCGCATCGACGACACGCAGGCCTGGCCCGGCCTCGATGGCGCCGATGCGCGTCAACGCCACGCCGACGTCGGGCAGCCGTGCGCCCGGTGGCGCCGTGAACACCAGTTCGTAGTCGTCGCCGCCGGCCAGCAGGCATTCCCGCTGCAGCGCCGCCGGCTGATCGGCCAGCACGGCGCTGCGCGGCAGCGCATCCACGTCAACGCAGGCGCCCACACCCGAGGCCGCCAGGATGTGGCCCAGGTCACCCAGCAGGCCGTCCGACACGTCGATGGCCGACGTCGCGAGGCCCCGCAGCGCCTGGCCCAGCGCCACGCGCGGCGAGGGGCATTCCATGGCCGCGCGCACGGCGTCGAAGCCATCGCCCGCCAGCGCCACCGTGCCGCGGAACACCTCCAGCGCCAGCCGCGCATCGCCCAGCCGGCCGGACACCCAGATCTCGTCGCCCACCCGTGCACCGCTGCGCAGCAAGGCCCGGCCCGGCGGCGCTTCGCCGAAGACGGTGATGCAGATATTCAGCGGGCCCTGGGTCGTGTCGCCGCCGATCAGCGGGCAGCCATGCGCGTCGGCCAGCGCCAGCAGGCCGCGCGAGAAGGCGGCCAGCCAGGCTTCGTCAGCGCGCGGCAGCGCCAGCGCCAAGGTGAAGCCTCGCGGCGTCGCGCCGCAGGCGGCCAGGTCGCTGAGGTTGACGGCCAGCGCCTTGTGACCCAGCCGGGCCGGGTCGACGGTGGACAGGAAATGCCGGCCGTCCACCAGCATGTCGCTGGAGACCAGCCAGCGTGCGCCCGGCGTGGGCACCAGCACGGCGCAGTCGTCGCCCACGCCCACGTCAACGCCTGGCACCGCGGGGCGCTGGAAGTAGCGCCGGATCAGATCGAATTCACCCATTGCTGCGATTGTCTGCCGTGTGGGCATCCACAGCTCCCAGGCCGGGCGGCGGTGGCATGATTCCCACCCCGCCGGCCGGCCTTAGCTTGTTCCACGTCATGAAGAGCCCCGAAGAAAAACGCGCCCAACTCCGCCAGGCCGCCCTCGAATACCACGAGTTCCCGACACCGGGCAAGATCGCCATCGCGGCGACCAAGTCGCTGGTCAACCAGCGCGATCTGGCGCTGGCCTACTCCCCCGGCGTGGCCGCCGCCTGTGAAGAGATCGTGGCCGATCCGGCCAACGCCTTCCGCTACACGTCGCGGGGCAACCTCGTCGCCGTCGTCTCCAACGGCACGGCCGTGCTGGGCCTGGGCAACATCGGCCCGCTGGCGTCCAAGCCGGTCATGGAGGGCAAGGGCGTGCTGTTCAAGAAGTTCGCCGGCATCGACGTCTTCGACCTCGAGGTCGACCAGAACGACCTCGACAAGCTGGTGGACTGCATCGCCGCGCTGGAACCCACCTTCGGCGGCATCAACCTGGAAGACATCAAGGCGCCGGACTGCTTCTACGTCGAGCGCAAGCTGCGCGAGCGCA
>CBFGPX010000210.1:0-7637 GCA_965650725.1 uncultured Comamonadaceae bacterium
CCCACGTGCTGCAGCATCGCGCGCAGGTCCTTCAGGTCCAGCAGCAGCAGGCCGTTGTCATCGGCGATCTTGAACACCATCTGCAGCACGCCGGCCTGGGTCTCGTTCAGCGCCAGCATGCGGGCCAGCAGCAGCGGGCCCATGTCCGAGACGGTCGCCCTCACCGGGTGACCCTGCTCGCCGAAGACGTCCCACAGCGTGGTGGGGCAGGCCAGCTTCTCGGGCGCCTCCAGCCCGCGCTCCTTCAGCACCGCCAGCAGCTTCTCGCTGGGGTTGCCGGCCTGGCTGATGCCGGTCAGGTCGCCCTTCACGTCGGCCATGAAGACGGGCACGCCGATCTTGGAAAAACTCTCGGCCAGCTTCTGCAGGCTGATGGTCTTGCCGGTGCCGGTGGCGCCGGTGATAAGGCCGTGCCGATTGGCCAGCGCGGGCAGCAGCAGGCACTCGATCTCGCCGTGGCGGGCCAACAGGATGGGGTCGGTCATGGGCGCTCCTCTAAAATCTCGCTTCTGCCAACGATAAATCAGGCGCTGCACTGCCAGCCGCCGGGAGCCAAACCTTATGGCCGGACATTCCAAATGGGCCAACATCCAACACCGCAAAGGCCGCCAGGACGAGAAGCGCGGCAAGATCTGGACGCGCATCATCCGTGAAATCACGGTCGCGGCCCGCCAGGGGGGGCCCGACATCAAGGACAACCCGCGCCTGCGGCTGGCCGTCGACAAGGCCAAGGCGGCCAACATGCCGGCGGACCGCATCAAGTACAACATCGACAAGGCCAGCGGCAACATCGATGGCCTGACCTACGAGGAAATCCGCTACGAGGGCTATGGCATCGGCGGCGCGGCCATCATGATCGACACGATGACGGACAACCGCGTCCGCACCGTGGCCGAGGTGCGCCACGCCTTCAGCAAGTACGGCGGCAACATGGGCACGGACGGCTCCGTGGCCTTCCAGTTCAAGCATGTCGGCCAGCTGCTGTTTGCGCCCGGCACGTCGGAAGACAAGGTCATGGAAGTGGCGCTGGTGGCCGGTGCCGAGGACGTCGTCACCGGTGACGACGGCGCCATCGAGGTGCTGACCTCGCCGGCCGACTATGAGGCCGTCAAGGCCGCACTGGAAGCCGCCGGCCTGGTGCCGGAACTGGCCGAGGTGACGATGCGCCCCGAGAACACGATAGCGCTGACCGGCGAAGACGCCGAGCGCATGCAGAAGCTGCTGGACGTCATCGAGGACCTGGACGACACGCAGGCGGTCTATCACAACGCCGAACTGGGCTGAACGATGAAAGTTCTTGTTATCGGCAACGGCGGCCGTGAGCACGCGCTGGGCTGGAAGCTGCTGCAGGGCGAGCGCGTCAGCCAGGTCTTCGTGGCGCCCGGCAACGGCGGCACGGCGCGCGACGAGCGCCTGCAGAATGTTCCGATCGCGCTGACCGACGTGAAGGCGCTGGCCGACTTCGCCGTCGAGCAGAAGATCACGCTGACCGTCGTGGGCCCCGAGGCCGCGCTGGCGGCCGGCGTCGTGGACGAGTTCCGCGCCCGCGGCCTGCGCATCTTCGGCCCGACCAAGGCGGCGGCGCAGCTGGAGTCGTCCAAGGCCTTTGCCAAGGACTTCATGAAGCGCCACGGCATCCCGACGGCGGCCTACGAGACCTTCTCCGACCCGGCGGCCGCCCACGCCTACGTGGACGGCCGCGGCGCGCCCATCGTCATCAAGGCCGACGGCCTGGCGGCGGGCAAGGGCGTCGTCGTTGCGATGACGCTGGCCGAAGCCCACGAGGCCATCTCGTGGATCCTGGAAGACAACAAGCTCGGCGTGACGCACAACGCCGGCGGCGCGCGCGTCGTCATCGAGGACTTCCTCGCGGGCGAGGAGGCCAGCTTCATCGTCGTTTGTGACGGCAAGCACGTCGTGTCGCTGGCCACCAGCCAGGACCACAAGCGCCTGCTGGACGGCGACGAAGGCCCCAACACCGGCGGCATGGGCGCCTACTCGCCCGCGCCGGTGGTCACGCCCAACGTGCATGCCAAGGTCATGCACGAGATCATCCAGCCGACCATCGCCGGCATGGCCAAGGACGGCCACCCGTTCACCGGCTTCCTGTATGCCGGCCTGATGATCGACGAGCATGGCCAGCCGCGCACCGTCGAGTTCAACACCCGCATGGGCGACCCCGAGACCCAGCCCATCATGATGCGGCTCAAGAGCGACCTGTTCGAGCTGCTGATGCACGCGACCGACGGCACGCTGGATGAGGTCGAACTGCAGTGGGACCGCCGCGTCGCGCTGGGTGTCGTGCTGGCTGCCGAGGGCTACCCGCTCAACCCGCGCAAGGGCGACGCCATCACGGACCTGCCCGCCCAGGCCGAGCTTGGGGACGACGCCATGGTCTTCCACGCCGGCACCGCCGAGCTGGACGGCAAGCTGGTCACCAGCGGCGGCCGTGTGCTGTGCGTGACGGCACTGGGCGAGTCGGCCCGCACCGCGGCGCAGCGCGCCTACGAGGTGGCGGCGGGCATCCAGTTTGCGGGCCGGCAGTACCGCTCGGACATCGGCCACCGGGCCATCAAGCGTTGACCGCTGCGCCGCCCACCGTCCTGAACGGGCCGCTGCGTCCCCACGGCCGCCCCAGTGGTTTGGCCCGCGGGCTGCTGCGCCTGTTCGGCTGGACGGTGGACGCGCCGGGTCTGCCGGCGGAGCAGGGCGTCATCCTGGTGTACCCGCACACGTCCAACTGGGATTTCGTCGTGGGCGTGCTGGCCAAGTGGGCGCTGGGCCTGCAACTGCGCTTCTGGGGTAAGGACAGCCTGTTCAAGGTGCCGCTGCTGGGCCGCTGGGCGCGCTGGATAGGCGGCGTGGCCGTGGATCGCAACAGCCGCCACGGCATCGTGGGCGACACCGTGGCGCAGATGCGCGACGCGGCCGCACGCGGCGAGCGCTTCTGGCTGGCCGTGGCGCCCGAGGGCACGCGTTCGCTGGCCAGCGGCTGGCGCACGGGGGCCTACCAGGTGGCCGTGCAGGCCGGCGTGCCGGTGGGGTTGTGCTACTTCGACTTTCAGCGGCGCGTCGTTTCGCTGACCCGCTTCGTTCAATTGACGGGTAACGTCGAGGCCGATTTCAAGGCCTTTGCCGACTATCTCGGCCATCGAGTCGGCTGCAAGCCGGCACTGGCCAGCCCCATCCAACCCCGCCCATGAACAGCCAGGCCGTCCGCGACTACCTGTTGGATCTTCAGCAACGCATCGTCGGCGCGCTGGAAGGCGTCGACGGCAATGCCTTCATCAGCGACGGCTGGAGCCGCGAGCCCGGCGGCCGGCTGGAGGGGGACGGGCTGTCGCGCCTCATCGAGGGCGGCTCCGTCTTCGAGCGCGGTGGTGTCAACTTCTCGCATGTGAAGGGCCGCGTGTTGCCGCCCTCGGCCACGCAGCACCGGCCCGAGCTGGCCGGCGCGCCCTTCGAGGCCATGGGCGTGTCGCTGGTCCTCCACCCGCACAACCCCTTCGTGCCGACCGTGCACATGAATGTGCGCATGTTCGCTGCGCTGCCGGCTGGCGCGCCTGCCGTGACCTGGTTCGGCGGTGGCATGGACCTGACGCCCTACTACGGCTACGAGCGCGATGCGCAGCACTTCCACCGCACTTGCCGCGATGCGCTGGCCCCGCATGGCGCGGCGCTGCATCCGAAGTTCAAGGTCTGGTGCGACGACTACTTCTTCCTGAAGCACCGCAACGAGCCGCGCGGCGTCGGCGGCATCTTCTTCGATGACTACGCCGAGGGCGGCTTCGACGCCGGCTTCGCGCTGATCCGCTCCGTCGGCGACGCCTTCCTCGATGCCTACCTGCCCATCGTGCAGCGCCGCCACGGCTATGCCTACGGCGAGCGCGAGCGCGACTTCCAGGCCTATCGCCGCGGCCGCTATGTCGAGTTCAACCTCGTGTGGGACCGCGGCACGCTGTTCGGCCTGCAGTCGGGCGGGCGCACCGAGTCCATCCTGATGTCCATGCCGCCGCAGGTGAAGTGGCGCTACGACTGGGCACCTGAGCCCGGCACGCCCGAGGCCAGGCTGTACGCCGACTTCCTGCGTCCGCGCGATTGGGCCGACGAGACGCCCACGGCGCTGTGGCTATGAAGCTGGCCCTCTTTGGCGGCAGCTTCGACCCGCCCCATCTCGGCCATCTTGCATTCGCGCAATTCGCGCTGGATGCGCTGGCGCCCGATCGTCTGCTGTGGCTGCCCGCCGGCCGCCAGTGGCAGAAGCCCGACCAGGTCATGGCCGCCGGCGTGCACCGCGTACAGATGCTCAAGCGGCTGACGGCCAACGAGCCGCGCTTCGTCGTCGACGACCGCGAGCTGCATCGCCGCGGCCCCAGCTTCACGGCCGACACGCTGAGCGAGTTCACCCGGCAATACCCCGGCGCCGAGCTGATGTTCCTCATCGGCCAGGACCAGTACGCCCGCCTGCCCACCTGGTACCGCGCCGAGCTCGTGGCCGAACTGGCGACGCTGGTGGTCGTGCCGCGCGCGGGCGAGGCCGTCGTCACGCCGCCGGGCATGCCGCCGCACCGGCTGCAGGTGCTGGACCTGCCCGATACGCCCATTTCCTCCACCGCCGTCCGCGAGGCCCTTGGCCGCGGCGGCGACATCGCCCCCTTGGTGGGGCCCGAAGTCGCGAGCTATATTGCCTCGCACCGCCTTTACGAGAAGAAGCCCTGAATGGACATTCGCAAGCTGCAACGAGCCATCGTCGATGGACTCGAGGACGTCAAGGCCCAGAACATCGTCGTGTTCAACACCGAGCACCTGTCGCCGCTGTTCGAGCGCGTCATCATCGCGTCGGGCACCAGCAACCGGCAGACCAAGGCCCTGGCCTCCAGCGTGCGTGAGACGGTCAAGGGCCGTGGCATGCAGGTGATGCGCACCGAGGGCGAGGACAACGGCGAATGGATCATCGTGGACTGCGGCGCCGCCGTCGTGCACGTGATGCAGCCGGCCATCCGCGACTACTACCACCTCGAAGAGATCTGGGGCGACAAGCCCGTCAAGCTCAAGGTGGGCGGCGGCGAGACCAAGCTGGTCAAGGCCTCCGAGGACGCTTCGCCCAAGCCGGCTGCCAGGAAGAAGGCGGTCCAGGAACTGGGCCCGGTGGGCGGCAAGAAGGCGCCGGCCAGGAAGGCTGCAGCGACGCCCAAGCCCGCCGCCAAGAAGGCTGCGCCGGCCAAGAAGGGCGTGAGCCGCGTGGTGGGCAGCAAGACCCCGGTGGCCAAGACCATCAAGGTCGGTGCCGCCAAGCCGGCGGCCAAGAAGACGGCGGTCAAGTCGGCACCGGCAAAGAAGGCAGCGCCGGCCAAGAAGGCGGCCGCACCGGCGAAGACGGTGGCCAAGAAGGTCGTCGCCGAGAAGGCGCCTGCCAAGAAGGCTGCTGCGAAGAAGGCCTGATGCGTCTGCTGCTTGTCGCCGTGGGCCAGCGCCAGCCGGCCTGGGCCGACACCGCCTACGAGGATTTCGCCAAGCGCTTTCCGCCCGAGCTGAAGCTGGAGCTGAAGGCCGTCAAAGCCGAGACGCGCGGCAGCAAGACGGCCGAGCAGCTGATGGCCGCCGAAGCGGCGCGCATCGAGGCGGCCCTGCCGAAGGGCGTGCGCCGCATCATCCTGGACGAGCGCGGCGAGCGCCGCACCTCGGTGCAGTTGGCGGAGCGTTTGAAGCTGTGGATGGGCGAGGGCCGCGACGCCGCGCTCATCATTGGCGGGCCGGACGGCCTGCATCCCGACCTGAAGGCCACGGCTGACGAGACGCTGCGCCTGTCCGACCTGACCTTGCCGCACGCCTTCGCCCGCGTGCTGCTGGCCGAGGGTCTGTACCGGGCCTGGACCGTGACCACCGGTCACCCTTACCACCGCGAATGACCGGCTTCGTCTACCTTGCCTCACAAAGCCCGCGCCGCCGCCAGCTGCTGACGCAGCTGGGCGTGAGGCATGAGCTGCTGCTGCCCGGCGCCGAAGAGGACGCCGAGGGCCTGGAGGCCGTGCGGGCGGGCGAGCCGCCCGAGAGCTATTGCGCCCGCGTGACCGCCGCCAAGCTGGACGCCGCCCGCGTCCGGCTGGCCGCACGCGGCCTGCCAGCGGCGCCCATCCTGTGCGCCGACACGACCGTGGCGATCGACGAGCTCATCCTCGGCAAGCCGGTGGACGCGGCCGACGCCGCCCGCACGCTGGCGCTGCTGGCCGGGCGCACGCACCGCGTCATCACCGCCGTGGCCGTGGCCGATGCCACGCAGCGCGTTGCCGCGCTCAACGTGTCTCAGGTCGAGTTCGCGGCGCTGTCTGCGGCGCAGATCGAACGTTACGTGGCCAGCGGCGAACCCTTTGGCAAGGCAGGGTCCTATGCCATCCAGAGCCAGGCCGCCGCCTGGATCGTGAAGATTGCCGGCAGCTACACGGGCATCATGGGGTTGCCCCTCTTTGAGACGGCGCAGCTGTTGGACAAATTCGGCTTTGAGTTTTGACGTCTGCGCCTGCCGGGCGCATGGGTCAGCATTCAAAGGTTCGCGATGGAAGACATCCTGATCAACTGGTCCCCGCAGGAGACGCGGGTGGCCGTGGTCGAGAACGGCGCGGTGCAGGAACTGCACATCGAGCGCACGTTGGAGCGGGGCCTCGTCGGCAACGTCTATCTCGGCAAGGTGGTGCGCGTGCTGCCCGGCATGCAGAGTGCCTTCATCGACATCGGCCTGGAGCGCGCGGCCTTTCTGCACGTGGCCGACCTGCACAGCGCGTCGCAGTTCGGCCATGGGCGCAACCAGGGCCACGGCGCGGACGCCCCGCCCACGCCCATCGAGCGCCTCGTGTTCGAGGGCCAGCCGCTGACCGTGCAGGTCATCAAGGACCCGATCGGCACCAAGGGCGCGCGGCTGTCCAGCCAGATCAGCATCGCCGGCCGCATGCTGGTCTACCTGCCGCAGGACGAGCACATCGGCATCAGCCAGAAGATCGGCTCGCCGGAGGCCCGCGAGGCGCTGCGCGCGCGCATGGTGGCGCTCGTCGGCACCAAGGAGCAGGGCGGCGGTGGCGGCTTCATCCTGCGCACGAATGCCGAGGACGCCAGCGATGAGGAACTGGGCGCCGACATCGCCTACCTGCGCAAGACCTGGCAGCAGATCCGCGAGAAGTCGCTGACGACGCCGCCGGCCAGCCTGCTTCACCAGGACCTCAGCCTGGTGGAGCGCGTGCTGCGCGACCTGACCAATGAACGCACCGGCCACATCCGCATCGACTCGCGCATGCAGTACGACGTGCTGCGCGGGTTCGGCGCAACCTTCATGCCGGCCGCCACGGCCAAGCTGGAGCACTACCGCGGCGAGCGGCCCATCTTCGACCTGTGCAACGTCGACGCCGAGATCGCGCGCGCGCTGGCACGCAAGGTGGAGCTGAAGTCGGGCGGCTCGCTGGTGTTCGACCAGACCGAGGCGATGACGACCATCGACGTCAACACCGGCGGCTTCGTCGGCGCCAAGAACTTCGACGACACCATCTTCAAGACCAACCTCGAAGCGGCGGGTGCCATCGCCCGCCAACTGCGCCTGCGCAACCTGGGCGGCATCATCATCGTCGACTTCATCGACATGACGCGCGAGG
>CBFGPX010000211.1:0-7572 GCA_965650725.1 uncultured Comamonadaceae bacterium
CTCATCAACACCATCAACTCGGTGATGGGCGTGGACCTGGACCGCATGGTGATGAGCCCGGTCACCGACGGCTGGGGCTCGCACGGCGGCTACTGCGGCCCGGCCGTCAAGCCCATCGCGCTGAACATGGTGGCCGAGATCGCCCGCGACCCGGCCACGGCCGGCCTGCCGCTGTCGGGCATAGGCGGCATCTCCACCTGGCGCGACGCGGCCGAGTTCATCGCCATGGGCTGCGGCACGGTGCAGGTCTGCACGGCCGCCATGGTCTATGGCTTCAAGATCGTGCAGGACATGTGCTCGGGACTGTCCAACTTCATGGACGAGAAGGGCTACCAGTCACTGGACGACTTCCGCGGCCGCGCGGTGCCCAGCGTGAAGAACTGGAACCAGCTCAACCTGAACCACGTCGAGAAGGCCGTCATCCTGCAGGACAGCTGCATCCAGTGCGGCCGCTGCCACGTGGTCTGCGAGGACACCTCGCACCAGGCCATCTGGGCGACCAAGGACGGCCAGCGCCACTTCCATGTGAACGAGGCGGAGTGCGTCGGTTGCAATCTCTGCGTGTCGATCTGCCCGGTCCCTGGCACCATCACGATGCGTGCGCTGCAGCCGGGCGAGACCGATGCCCGCACCGGCCGGGTCGTCGACGGCAGCTACGCGAACTGGACCACGCACCCCAACAACCCCATGGCATCGGGCACGGGGGCCGGGTGCGCCTGAAGGAAGCCTCATGAGTCACTACGAAGTCGGCCACTGGATCCACGGCGCCGCCCACCACGGCAACGGCGACCGCCGCCAGGACATCTACAACCCCGCCACCGGCGCGGTGCAAGGCCAGCTGCTGCTGGGCAACACGGCCGACCTGGACGCCGCGGTCGCGTCCGCGACGACCGCCGCCAAGGCCTGGAGCCAGACGCCGCCGCTGGCCCGCGCCCGCGTGCTGTTCAAGTTCCTGCAGATCCTGCAGGAGCGCCGTGACGCGCTGGCAGGCGCCATCGTGCGCGAACACGGCAAGACGCTGCCCGACGCCATCGGCGAAGTGGCGCGCGGCATCGAGGTGGTCGAGTTCGCCACCGCCATGCCGCAGCTGCTGAAGGGCGAGTACACCGAGCAGATCGCGCGCGGCATGGACGCCTGGAGCATGCGCCAGCCGCTGGGCGTGGTGGCCGGCATCACGCCGTTCAACTTCCCGGCCATGGTGCCGATGTGGATGTACCCCATCGCCATCGGCTGCGGCAATGCCTTCATCCTCAAGCCCAGCGAGCGCGATCCGTCGTCGTCGCTGCTGATGGCGCAATGGCTGAAGGAGGCCGGCCTGCCGGACGGCGTGTTCAGCGTCGTGCAGGGCGACAAGGACATCGTGGACGCCATCCTGGCGCACCCTGGCATCGCCGCGGTCAGCTTCGTCGGCAGCACGCCGGTGGCAGAGCACATCTACCAGGTCGGCACGGCGCACGGCAAGCGCGTGCAGGCGCTGGGTGGCGCGAAGAACCACATGGTCGTCATGCCCGACGCCGACCTGGACGGCGCGGTGGACGCGCTGATGGGCGCGGCCTATGGCTCGGCCGGCGAGCGCTGCATGGCGATCTCGGTCTGCGTGGCGGTGGGCGACGTGGGCGACAAGCTGGTGGCGGCACTGGCGCCCAAGGTGCGCGCGCTGAAGGTGGGCGAAGGCCACCAGGAAGGCGCCGAGATGGGCCCACTGATCACGCGCGCGTCGCAGCAGCGCGTGGAGCGGCTGATCGGCGAAGGCGTGGCGGCCGGCGCCAAGGCGGTGGTCGACGGCCGCGGCTACAAGGTGCCCGGCCATGAGGACGGCTTCTTCGTCGGCGGCACCATCCTGGACGGCGTCAGCGCCGACATGAGCTGCTACACCGAGGAGATCTTCGGCCCCGTGCTGTGCGTGGTGCGCGTGCCCGACCTGGCCGGGGCAATAGCGCTGATCGAGGCCAACGAGTACGCCAACGGCGTGGCCATCTTCACCCGCGACGGCCATGTGGCGCGCGAGTTCGTGCACCACATCCAGGTGGGCATGGTGGGCGTCAACGTGCCGCTACCGGTGCCCATGGCCTTCAACAGCTTTGGCGGCTGGAAGCGCAGCCTGTTCGGCGACCACCATGCCTACGGGCCCGAGGCGGTGCGCTTCTACACCAGGCACAAGGCGGTCATGCAGCGCTGGCCGGACTCGACCCCCAAGGGCCCGCAATTTGCTTTTCCACAGAACACCTGAGTAACAAGGAAGCGCCATGACCGACACCTCGCTGAGCAATCACGATCTCGTCCCCACGACATCCGCTCAGCGAACGTGGCGCTGGCAGGACTACGCCGCCCTGTGGGTGGGCATGGTGGTGTGCGTGCCGACCTACACGATGGCCAGTTCCATGCTGGACCAGGGCTTCAGCTGGCAGCAGGCCGTGGGCCTGGTGCTGCTGGCCAACCTCATCGTGCTGGTGCCCATGGTGCTGATCGGCCGCGTCGGCCCCAAGCACGGCATCCCCTTCCCGGTGCTGGCGCGTGCGTCCTTCGGCGTCAAGGGCGCCAGCCTGCCGGCCGTGCTGCGCGGGCTGGTGGCCTGCGGCTGGTTCTCCATCAACTGCTACTTCGGCGCGCTGGCGCTGCACAGCTTCCTGAACGTGCTGGGCTTCGGGCTTGCCGCTCCGGCGCCGGGCGAGACCATCAGCACCTCGCAGCTCGCCTGCTTCATGGCCTTCTGGGCCGTGCACCTGTGGTTCATCTGGCGCGGCACCGAGTCCATCCGGCTGCTGGAGGTCATCGCCGCGCCGCTGATGGTGGCGGCCTCGCTGGCGCTGGTCGTCGCGCTGATGATGATGGTGCCCAGCGCCCAGCTGTTCGGCCTGCCGGCCAAGGAGGTGCCCGGCGGCCCGAAGTTCTGGGCCGCGCTGACCGGCCTGGTGGGCTTCTGGGCCACGCTGGCGCTGAACATCCCCGACTTCACGCGCTTCGCGAAGACGCAGCGCGACCAGACCCTGGGCCAGGCCATCGGACTGCCCGTGCCGATGGCACTGTTCTCCATGGTGGGCGTCATCGGCTTCTCGGCCAGCGCCATCCTGTACGGCAAGGCCGAGCTGTTCCCCGACGCGCTGCTGGCCAAGATGGGCCCGGTCGCCGCCGGCCTGGGGCTGCTGGTCATCCTGCTGGCCAACCTGACGACCAACGTCGCCGCCAACCTCGTGTCGCCCAGCTACGACTTCTCTCAGCTGGCGCCCGCCAAGATCAGCTTCCGCATGGGCGGCCTGATCGCCGCCGTCATCGGCCTGGCCTTCATGCCGTGGAAGCTGCTGGCCACGTCGGGCGGCTATCTGTTCACCTGGCTGGGCGGTTATGGCACCTTGCTCGGCGCCATCGCCGGCATCCTGCTGACCGACTACTACCTGATCCGCCGCACCGAGCTGAACGGCGCCGACCTCTACCGCCGCGGCGGCGAGTACGAGTACAGCGGTGGCTGGAATGTGCGCGCCCTCGTCGCACTGCTGCTGGGCGTGCTGCCCTGCCTGCCGGGCTATCTGGTGGTGTCCGGCGTGCTGGACAAGGCGGCGGTCGCGCCGGCCCTGGTCACGCTGTTCGACTTCGGCTGGTTCTTCAGCCTGGCCGTGGCCGGCACGGTCTATTTCTTCAGCATGCCGCGGCAGGCGGCTGCACAGGGAGCACACGCATGAGCCTTCTGATCCGCGGCGCCATCGTCGTCAACGCCGACGCCGAATCGCGCACCGACGTCCTTTGCGTCGACGGCCGCATCGCCGCACTCGGCGAGCGCGCCGTGCGCGAAGCCCCCGCCGGCACGACGACGCTGGACGGCACCGGCCAGTACCTGATCCCTGGCGGCATCGACCCGCACACCCACATGCAGCTGCCCTTCATGGGCACGGTCACGCGCGACGACTTCTACAGCGGCACCGCCGCGGGCCTGGCCGGCGGCACCACGATGATCATCGACTTCGTGATCCCCGATCCGAAGGAGCCGCTGATGGATGCCTACCGCAAGTGGCGCGGCTGGGCCGAAAAGGCAGCGGCCGACTACAGCTTCCACGTCGCGGTGACCTGGTGGGACCAGAGCGTGCACCAGGACATGGGCCTGCTGGTGCAGGAAGAAGGCGTGAACAGCTTCAAGCACTTCATGGCCTACAAGAACGCCATCATGTGCGACGACGAGACGCTGGTGAACAGCTTCAAACGTGCGCTCGAACTGGGCGCCATGCCGACCGTGCACGCCGAGAACGGCGAGTTGGTCTACCTGCTGCAGGCCGAGGTCGCCAAGATGGGCATCACCGGCCCCGAGGGCCACCCGATGTCGCGCCCGCCCATGGTCGAGGGCGAGGCCGCGAATCGCGCCATCGCGATAGCCGATGTGCTGGGCGTGCCCATCTACATCGTGCACGTCAGCTGCATCGAAAGCGCCGAAGCGATTGCAAGGGCGCGCGCCCGCGGCCAGCGTGTCTACGGCGAGGTGCTGGCCGGCCATCTGCTGATCGACGACAGCGTCTACCGCGACCCCGATTTCGAAAAGGCCGCGGCCTATGTGATGAGCCCGCCCTTCCGCCCCAAGATCCACCAGGAGTTCCTGTGGCGCGGCCTGCAGAGCGGCCAGCTGCACACGACGGCGACCGACCACTGCACCTTCTGCGCGACGCAGAAGGCCGCCGGCCGCGACAACTTCGCCAAGATCCCCAACGGCTGCGGCGGCGTCGAGGAGCGCATGGCCGTGCTGTGGGATGCGGGCGTCAACTCCGGGCGCCTGACGCCCAGCGAGTTCGTCGCGATCACGTCGGCCAACGCGGCCAGGCTGTTCAACATGTACCCGCGCAAGGGCGTCATCGCCGAAGGCGCGGACGCCGACCTTGTTTTGTGGGACCCGGCCGGCATCAAGACGCTGAGCGCCAAGACACAGTTCTCCAAGAACGACTTCAACATCTTCGAGGGCCGCACGGTGCGCGGCATACCCAGCCACACGATCAGCCAGGGCCGCATCGTGTTTGCGCGCGGCGACCTGCGTGCCGAGCAAGGCAAGGGCCGGTATCTCAAGCGCCCGCCGTTCGGGCCGCAGTTCGATGCGGCGATGAAGCGTGCGGCCGACCTGCAGCCCACCGCCGTCGCCCGCTGAAGGAAAGCACATGGACACCTCGACCCTGCGCATCAACGGCCCGCGCCTGTGGGCCTCGCTGATGGAGCTGGCGCAAATCGGCGCCACCGAGAAAGGCGGCGTCTGCCGCCTGACGCTGACCGACCTGGACAAGCAGGGCCGCGACCTCGTCACGCGCTGGGCGCGCGAGGCCGGCATGACCGTCACCATCGACCAGATCGGCAACGCCTTCATGCGCCGCGCCGGCCGCAACAACAGCCTGCCGCCCATCATGACCGGCAGCCACATCGACACCCAGCCCACCGGCGGCAAGTTCGACGGCAACTACGGCGTGCTGGCCGGCATCGAGGTCGTGCGCACGCTGAACGACCATGGCGTCGAGACCGAGGCCCCCATCGAGGTGGCGTTCTGGACGAACGAGGAAGGCTCGCGCTTCGTGCCCGTCATGATGGGCTCGGGCGTGTTCGCCAAGGCCTTCACGCTGGAGCATGCCTACGCGGCGACCGACACCGAGGGCAAGACCGTGAAGGGCGAACTGGAACGCATCGGCTACATCGGTGCACAGGTGCCCGGCGACCACCCCATCGGCGCCTACTTCGAAACCCACATCGAGCAGGGCCCGGTGCTGGAGGACCACGACAAGACCATCGGCGTCGTCACCGGCGTGCTCGGCATCCGCTGGTACGACTGCGTCGTTACCGGCATGGAGGCCCATGCCGGCCCCACGCCGATGGCGCTGCGCCGCGACGCGCTGCAGGTCGCCACGAAGCTGATGCAGGAGGTGGTGGCCTGCGCCCACCGCCACCCACCACACGGCCGCGGCACGGTGGGCATGGTGCAGGTGCACCCGAACAGCCGCAACGTCATCCCCGGCCGCGTGAAGTTCAGCATTGACCTGCGCAACGCGACCGACGCGCTGTGCGAGGCGATGGATGCCGACATCCGCGCCGTCGCCGCGAAGCTCGCCGCCGACTCGGGCCTGAGCATCGAGATCACACCAGTCAGCGCCTACCCGGCCCAGCCCTTCCACCCCGACTGCATCGCAGCGGTTCAGAAGGCCGCTGACGCGCTGGGCTACTCCAACATGCCCGCCGTCTCAGGTGCCGGCCACGACGCCGTCTACATGGCCCGGCTGGCACCGGCCGGCATGATCTTCATCCCCTGCAAGGACGGCATCAGCCACAACGAGATCGAGGACGCCAAGCCCGAGCACATCGAGGCCGGATGCAATGTGCTGCTGCAGGCCATGCTGGGCGCGAGCCAGGGGAAATCCTGAGGCGGGCACTGCACAGTTGACCACGCAAATCAGGGTTAGCATGAAGCCACCGACAAAGAAGGAGAGAGGCATGAACCGACACGCGTCCGCCACCCGGCTCCTGGCACTGGGTGCCATCGCCGCCACGGCCTTGTTGACCGGCTGTGCCAGCGGCCCCTCGGCCACGCAGGCCGCACGCGCCCCCGGTGAACCCCTGGTAGAGCGCCACGCTGCAGTGGACGCCCAGCGCCTGCTCAACGTCTACCAGCAGCGCGGCTATGTGCTGGTCCGGTCGTCCGGTTTCAGCAGCGCGCGGCAGGAATCCGAAGCCACCGCCGTCGCTCAGGGGCGCCAGATCGGCGCCGATCTGGTGGTCTTGCTGGACGCTCGTCCGGCAGACGCCAACATCTCCGCATCGACCCGGAACGGCCCGGCTTCCACTTTTGGCTCCAACGCGGGCGGCATCGCACAGGAAGTCGGCCCGGCGCGGACGCGCGATGCCTTGTCCGGCTATTCGGCACGCTTTGCTGCGGAACGCACAGGCCAACGCCCAGACCTGGTGGCCGCCTATTTCGTGAAGCCGCGCGAGGCGACGCCCGCGCTGTGACGCCACAGCCCGCGTGACGCGGGCTGACACAGCGCGTCAGCGCTGGTACTCGGCCAGCAACCGGGCTGCCGCGCTGGCCGGCACCGCGTAGGTGATGCCGGTCGGCGCGCTCAGCGCCGCTTCCTTGGTGTTCTTCACGACACCGCCCTGCAGCACGCCCACCACCTCGCCGGTCTCCACATCCAGCACCGGGCCGCCGCTGTTGCCGGGGTAGGCGATGGCATCCAGCTGCATCACCTTGAAAGCGCCGTCGCGCAACTGCCGCACGGCGCGCGGGTCCAGCCCCGCCGGGCCGCCTGCGGGCGTCGCAATAGAGGTCCAGGCCGACACGATGCCGCGATGGGTGGTATGCACCTGGCCCAGCGCATTGCCGATCGGGAACCCCATCAGTGCGATCGAGGTCCCCTCCACGGCATCCTGCTCGGCCAGCTTCAGCACGGGCAGCGCGGGGCCGTCAATGGCGAGCAAGGCCAGGTCATTGCGCCGGTCCCGGCCCAGCAGCCTGGCGCTGCGCAGCTGCCACTGGTCGTCGCCCAGCCACACCTGCACCGCGATGCTGCGGTCGACGCGGTCCGGCGTCTCGGCCGGCACCACGTGCGCGTTGGTCAGCAC
>CBFGPX010000212.1:0-7549 GCA_965650725.1 uncultured Comamonadaceae bacterium
GATGTTCCTGATCTGGTCGTCCACCCAGGCCTATGCCGACCTGGGCCCGCAGTTCTCGCTGTACATGGGCAAGCCCCAGCTGGACGAGGCCGATTTCGAGCGCGCCCGGCTGCTGCTGACCGACGTCATCTGGCGCAGCCTCAGCCTGGCGCCATGACGGCGCGGCGCACCGTGCTGGCGGCGCTGGCCATGCCGGTGGTGGCGTTGGCCGCGCCGGGTGCGGATGCGCTCGTCGCCAGGCTCAAGGCGCAGGCCGACGCCTGGGACCGCGCCATCGTCGCCCGGGACCGTGCCGCGATCGAGGCCAACATGGCGGACGACTTCCGCCAGATCGATGCGCGCGGCAACGTGGAGACGAAAGCCAGCTTCATCGCCGGCCTGGTCTCGCCGGAACTGCAGCTGGACCCGTACACGGTCGAGGATTTCGAGGTGCGCGTCTACGGCGACACCGCGCTCATCAGTGGCCGCACGCGCATGACAGGCCGCCATGCAGGCCAGCCGTTCAGCACGCACTACCGCTACATCGACGTCTACGTGAAGCGCGGCGGCGCGTGGAAGATCGTCAGCGTGCAGATCAGCCCCGTCCGCGACTAGCGACGGGCGACGTCGGCGCGGCGGGTGCGGTCGGGGTCGATGAAGCTCACGTTGAAGCTGAAGACCTGTCGGCCCGCTGGCGCTTGCGGGCCGCAGGACAGGCGCTGGGCGGCCGTGCGCACCGCGCTGTTCAGCAGGCCGAACCGGCCGCGCGTCTGCACGGACTGCACGCGGCCGTCGTCCAGCACGAGTTGCACCTGCACATCGCCGAACAGGCGCTCACGCGCCCAGACGGCATCCAGCTCGGCCTCCAGTTGGTCGGCGAAACGGGGGCAGCTGGCGCGCAGGTCCAGGCGTCCGAGCTGAGCGGGATCGGCGGCCGAAGGGGCGAAGCTGCTGAGCGCGATGCCGCAGGCCATGCCGGCGAGAAGGCCGAGGATCAGGGGTGTGCGAAACATGACGAAGTCCTTGTCGGTGGAAGAAGCAGGGGCGCGGCGCGGCCCCGGACGGTGCGGTCCGGGCCGGTGACGCGGGAGGGGGCAGGGTGGGGCTGGCTAGCCGCGGCGACCGAGCCGCCACAGCGCGATGCCGCTGCACAGCAGCGTGAAGCCCAGCAGCACGGCGAACGCCATCTCGGGCGCGATCCACTGGAACTTGGCGACGCCGCCGGCAGCAAAGACGAGCTGGTCCAGGTGGAACTGCGGCCAGAACACGGTCTGGAAGTGCATGGACTTCGGCAGTGGGAAGAACAACCCCGACAGGTAGATGCCCGGCAGGTAGACGAGGTTGGCATAGGCCGGCGCGGCCGAGCCGCTGGTCAGCGCGCCCAGCATCAGGCCCAGCGCGCAGAACGGGATGGTGCCGGCCACCAGCACGGCGCTCATGGCCGCGAGCTGCGCGCCGCTCAGCTGGGCCTGGCCCGTGGCGGCGGCCAGCACGAGGATGGGCAGGTAGGCGATGACGCCGCAGAGCACGCCGGCGACGATCTTGGCCGCCAGCCACGCACCAGGCGGTGCGGGCTGGGCGCGCTTGAGCGTCAGCAGGCCCTGCTCGCGCTCCAGCGCGAGGTTGGGGCAGGTGGCGAACAGCGCGGCCATCGTGACCGCCATCACCGAGAAGCCGGCGAACATGAAGCGGCCGGCGTCGGGGTCCCTGGCGACCATCTCGCCGGCGACGGCAAACGCGAACAACAGGTAGGTGCCGACCGGCAGCAGGAACATCGGCAGCGCGAACGCCGGCATGCGCAGCAGGCGCAGCAGCTCCAGCCGCGTCTCCAGCAGGTAGATGCTGGCGACCGAATGCGCGGGCGCGTGCCGTGCCGGGGTGGCGTGGGTCAGCGTGTTCATGCGGCCTCCTGGGTCAGTTCGTTGAAGGCGTCGTTGAGCCCGGCCTGGCGCACTTCCAGGCGCGACAGCTGCGGGTCGGCGGCCAGCAGGCGGCGCACGACGCCTTCCGCATCGGTGGCGACGATGGCGAGCTGGTCGTGCTCGTCGCTCACGTCCACCACGCCGGGCCAGCGGCGCACCTCGACGGCGGGCAGCGTGGTCTCGCAGCGCACATGGCGGCGCGACACCAGCGCGCGCATCTCGTCGACGCTGCCCGACGCGATGACGCGGCCCTTGGCCAGCACCGCCACGCGCGTGGCCAGCGCCTCGGCTTCTTCGAGGTAGTGCGTGGTCAGCAGGATGGAGCAGCCCTCGCGCAGCAGCGTGCGGATGTTCTGCCACAGCGCCTCGCGGGCCTGCAGGTCAAGGCCCACCGTCGGCTCGTCCAGGAACAGCGCCCGCGGCCGGCCGCAGATGGCCAGCGCGAACTGCACCTGCCGCTTCTGGCCGCCGGACAGCTTGCCGTAGGGCCGGCTTGCCAGTTCGACGATGCCGGCGCGTTCCAGCGCCTCCTTCACCGTCATGGGCTGCGCGTAGTAGCTGGCGGACAACGCCACCAGCTCGTGCACCTTCAGGTCCTTCGGCAGCTCGACGTCCTGCATCATGACGCCCAGGCCGCGCCGGCGTGCGATGTCCTGCGGCGCGCCGCCCAGCAGGCGCACCTCGCCCGCGTCGGCCTCGTTCAGCCCCAGCCACAGTGAGATGGCCGTGGACTTGCCGGCGCCGTTGGGGCCCAGCAGCGCCAGCAGCTCGCCGCGCTTCAGGTCCAGGTCGACGCGGCTCAACGCTTCCAGCGTGCCGTAGCGTTTGGACACGCCACGCAGCTGCGCGACGACGCCGTCGTCGTCAGCCGGTGGCGCCTGTTCGACCGGCGCCGCGTGGCGCGGGTAGACCTTGCCGTTGAGCAGCTTGCCGATGACCGTCGATCGCACCAGGGCGTGATAGCTGAGGAACAGCAGCGCCAGGCTGGTGACGACGATGAGAGGGAACTTCAGCGCCCAGTGCAGTGGCCAGTGGCCCACCGCCACTTGCAAGGCCGCGACGACCGGCAGATGGACGAGGTAGATCCAGTACGACGCGTCCGCCACGTAGCGCACGGCCGGGTGGTGGCCCGACAGGTAGCGCAACGCCAGGCCCGTGAAGGCGAAGCTCCACGCCCAACTGGAGGCGACGAAGGCCAGCGTGAAGACCAGCTTGGGCTGCTCGGGCATGCCGAAGGGCGGCTGCGTCTTCAGCACGTACAGGCACAGCGCCGACGACGCGATGGCCAATGCACCGTGCAGCAGCCAGCGGGCGCGCAGCGCGGCCAGCGCGCCGGGTGCGCGCTGCACCAGCCAGCCGAACGCGAAGGCCGCGCCATAGCCCAAGGTCGCGGGCAGCTGCGGAATCAGCGACTGATCGGGCGTGGGAATGCCGCCCCACGGGAACCAGGCGGGCGTGGCCAGCAGCACGCTGGCCAGAGGCAGGCCCAGCAGCAGCGCGCCGGCCGGCCAGCGGAGAGCGCCGGTGACGGCGCGGTCCACGAGCCGGCGCAACACCTGGCCCCCGTCCAGCCGCACGACGAGGCTGCGCGCCAGCAGCGTGGCGGCATACAGCCACAGCAGCAGGTAGAGGAACCACAGGTGCGTCAGCGGGAATGCGCCGGGCTGCTTGGGCATCTCCGGCATCGCCGGCGGTGCGCCGTTGAACATCTTCTGCAGGCCGAAGTACCAGGCGGCGCCGATGGCGGGGAACAGCAGCAGCCAGCCCACCACCAGCGGCACGGCGATGCGCTGGCCGCGGTTGGCCCAGAAGCCTCTCAACCCCAGCCGCTGGTGCAATGGCCGCGCGAAGAAGCCGGCGATGAAGAAGAACAGCGTCATGCGGAAGCTGTGCGCGACGAAGCTCGCATCGGCCAGCAGCGGGCTGGGCGAGTTGTCCACCATCGCCCAAAGGCCCGGCGGCATGCCGGGGATGAAAGACAGCGCCGCGTGGAAGGCCACGCCCAGCAAAAGGGCAAAGCTCCGCACTGCGTCGAGGGCGTGCAGCCTCTCGCCGTTGGGTTGGGGGTACATGGTGATTCCTTCTAGAGGGCGTCGCGTCGGCGCGCGGCAACGAAGAGAGGCAAGCTCAGGGCGAGCGCCGTCGCCCCCAGTTCCAGGGCAAGCACCAGCCAGAACCCGGAGGTCCAGACGGGCACCGCCTGGCCCATGTGTTCGCCGATGCCGGGCACCATGCCGACGCGCGACATGAAGAGCGACACCGACATGTTGGTCAGAATGATCACGCCGCTCATCACGGCTTCGGACTGCACATGCATGGCCGCGCTGAGCACGACGGCAAAGTTCAGCAGCAGGTATGCGCACAGCAACAGCACATAGGGCAGCAGCCCGTCGGCAATGCCGGGCGCTGCCAGCACCAGGGCCACGGCGCCCGCGCTCAGCGCCAGCCAGGGCAGCAGGAAGCAGATCAGCAGCCCCAGCAGCTTGATGCGGACGTAGTCCTGCGGCGACAGCGGCAGGCTGAGCACGAACAGCCGCGAGCGCTCCTTGCGCTCGTTGCTGACGCCAAACAGTGCCAGCATGACGCCCAGCGCGATGAGGGCCGTCAGCCAGACGACGGTGGCGAGGTTGAAGCCCGACTCGCTGCTGGAGGCCGCGGGCAGCGTGGCCAAGCCCACGGCAGTGGCGCCGACCATCATCCAGCGGTGTTGATGGAACTCCTTGGCAAGGAGCTTGCGAGTCAGAGCGTTCATTGGGCGCGGGTCTCGTGGGTGTTGCGGCTGTGCATGACGGTGGCGACGAAGATCTCTTCCAGGCTCATGCGCTGCACGGTCTCCACCGGCGTCCCCAGGCGGGCCAGCCAGGCGTCGCTGAAGCCGTCCACCGTCAGCGTGGCCAGCCCGCCGTCGCGGGCACAGGCCTTGATCTCGGGCAGGTCCCAGGCGGGCTGGCCGGCCGGCAGGCGCAGCTGTACGCGACGCCAGCGTTCCAGGAAGTCCTCCTTGTCGCTGGCGGCCACGACGCGGCCGCGGTCGATGAAGCTGATGCGGTCGGAGATGCGCTCCACGTCCAGCGTGTTGTGTGACGAGAACAGGATGGCGCGGCGGTCGTCGCGCAGCACGTCCATGAACTCGGTCAGGAGCTCGTGTCGGGCCACCGGGTCCAGTCCCGACGTGGGCTCGTCCAGCACCAGCAGGCGGGGCCGGCGCGCCAGCGCCAGCAGCAGCAAGGCCTTGGCCTGCTCGCCGGTCGAGAGACCCTTCAGCGGCTGCTCGGCGCGCAGGCCGAAGCGCTTCAGCAGCGTCGCGGCGTAGCCTGCGTCCCAGGACGGGTAGATGCCCGCGACGAAATCCATGTGCCAGGCCAGCGTGGCGTGCGGGAACGGCCGCATGTCATCGCTGACGAAGCCCACGTCCTGCTTGGCCGCGGCGGCTTGCCCGGGCATCGCATGGCCCAGCAGCCGGATCTCGCCGGCGTCGGCCGCGAGCAGCCCCATCAGCAGCCGGATGGTGGTGCTCTTGCCGGCGCCGTTGGGGCCCACCAGGCCCATGATCTGGCCGGGCTCCAGGTCCAGCGAGATGTCGTTGAGCGAGAAGAAGGGGAAGGCCTTGCTGACGCCCTTCATCTCGAATGCCTTGGTCGCGGTGCTCATGCCTCGGGCTCCTGTGCGTTCATGGCCTGGCGCAGTCGGCCCATCAATTCGTCTTCGCCCATGCCCAGCGTCGTCGCGATGCGGCCGGCGGCGGCGAGGTGGGCGTCCAGCTCGGCGCGTTGCGTGGCCTGCACGCGGTCTTGCGCATCGGCCACGAAAGAGCCCTTGCCGTGCCGCGTCACGATGACGCCTTCGGCCTCCAGGTCCAGGTAGGCCCGCTTGACCGTGATGACGCTGACCTTCAGGTCGGCCGCCAGCGCCCGGATGGACGGCAGCTCCTTGCCCGGCGGCCAGTCGCCCGCAGCCACGCGCATGCGGATCTGCTCGGTGATCTGCAGATACATGGGCCGGGCATCGGCCTGGGAGATGACAAGACTGCTGTGCATAGTGTGTATGCACAGAATACGTCGATATGCACAGTTGGGCAAGCGGCATATGCACAGTGCCGCATCGCGGGTGGGCAGGTCGCCCGGACCTTCAGAGCTTCAGCAGGGCGTCCAGGTTCACGTGCAGCTTCAGCTCGGCGGGCGCCAGGCTGGCGGCGATGGCCTGGCTGGCCAGCCGTGTGTCGCGCGGCACCGGCGCCGACAGCGGGCTGCCGCTCTTGCCGATCAGCGCAGCCACCAGCGGCTCGTTGGCACTGAAGCCGCGCCTGAACACCAGCCCCACTTCGCCGTTGGCCAGGCGCACGATGCTGCCCGGCGGGTACAGGCCCACGGCCTTGATGAGTGCGGCACCGGCCTCGTCGGGCTGCCCTTGCTCGTCCAGGAACACGGCACGGGCCGCGGAGGCGCCGCTCATTGCCTGGCGGCTGCGGCGCGGCGACAGCCGGGCGCCGAAGATGTCGATGCGGCGCAGCAGCCGCGCCAGCTTCTCGCCGTCGCCGCGCGCGGCCAGCGGGCCGGGGCCGGCCTCATGGTGCAGGCGCACGGCGGCCAGCCAGGTCTCGTCGGTGATGCCGGCCTGGGCCAGCCGCTGCGCGGCACGGTCGCCGTGGGCGGCCAGCGTCTGGCGCTGGGCGGACGTGGCCGGGCCGGTCTGGGCCGCCATGCGGTCGTGAGCCTCGCTGGCGCCATAGTTCATCGTCAGCGCGGCGTATTGCAGCGCCCCGCGTTGCGGTGCGGGCAGTTGCAGCTGCTGGGCCACCAGGTCGCACAGCAGCAGCGTCAGCAGCGCGTGGCGGGCGCTGTAGTCGCCGAACTCCTGGCTGCTCTCGAACACCAGCAGCATCAGCGTCGCGTCCGGGTGGGCGTGCAGCCGCTTCAGCGCCGCATCGCGGATCTGCGTCAGGCGGGGCGCAAAGTCCACCGGCTCGGCCTCGCGCAGCAGGCTGTGCGTGTGCAGCAGCAGGTCCGACCAGGCCTCGCGCGGGCCCAACTCCACCTTGGCGGCCGGCGCCAGCGGCGAGTCGAGCTTGAAGCTGGTGTCGGCCTTGGCGATGTCCGCCAGCGGCACGTCCTGCATGACCAGCGTGTCCAGCCGGTGGGCGCGGGCGCGCTGGTACTCCAGCGTGTCCTCGCTCATGACCCAGGCGCCGCCGTCCACCAGGCCGCGCACCAGGGGCGAGTCGCGCAGCACCTGACCCTTGGCGAACAGCAGTTTGCCGCCGGCGTCGTAGACGTTGTAGGGCAGGGTCATGCCGGGCCGCAGCGAGCGGGCCGGGAGGTGGATGAGTTCTGAGGGCATGGGTCGGCCGATTCTGTAACGGCTTCGGCGCGCACGAGCCGGGCTTGAGCCACGGCGAAGGTCGGGCTGCGTAGAATTCCCGGCTCATCCGAGGAGCGCTGCGAGGAGTTTCCCCAGGCTCGGATCGCCCAAGAACCGCGCTCATCGCCCCTCCCACACGAGTCCGTCGATGACCATCGCCCCGCCCCCCCTCAAGCTCTCCGGCCTGGAGCCCGTCGCCATCGGCGCCGGCACGCTGTTCGTCAACATCGGCGAGCGCACCAACGTCACCGGCTCCAAGGCCTTCGCCCGCATGATCCTCGAGGGCCGCT
>CBFGPX010000213.1:0-7493 GCA_965650725.1 uncultured Comamonadaceae bacterium
GATGGCGACTTGGCTGGAGCTGCTGTTCGACCGCCTGCAGACCAGCACCGACACCGAGCTGGCCGGCATTGCAGCCAAGTCGCTGAAAGAGGTGCGCTATCACCGCCAGCACTCCAGCGACTGGGTCGTGCGGCTGGGCGACGGCACCGACGAATCCAAGGCCCGCATGCAGGCCGCGCTGGGCGTGCTGTGGCCTTACTTCAACGAGTTGTTCGCCGCCGACGGCGTGGCGGGCGTCGGCCCGGCGTGGAACGAACTGGAGCCCGAATGGCGCGCCCGCTGGGCCGCGCTGATGGCCGAGGCCACGCTCACGCCGCCGCGCGACAGCGCGATGCAGCCGCGCGGCATCGACGGCATCCACAGCGAGCACATGGGCCACATGCTGGGCACGCTGCAATTCCTGCAGCGCACCTACCCGGGCGGAGTCTGGTGATGAACCTCGCCGCCGCCCGCGAGCGCCTGGCGCAGGTGCCCGATCCAGAGATCCCCGCGGTGACGCTGGTGGACCTGGGCATCGTGCGCGACCTGCGCGAGACGGCGTCGGGCGTCGAGGTGGTGCTGACGCCGACCTACAGTGGCTGCCCGGCCACCGAGCTGATTGCCGACGACGTGCGCGCCGCGCTGGCTGAGTTCGGCGAGGTGACCGTCACGCTGCAGCGCGCGCCGGCCTGGAGCACCGACTGGATCACGCCCGAGGGCCGCGAGAAGCTGCAGCAATACGGCATCGTGCCACCGCAGTGCAGCGCCGAGCAGGCGATACGCATCGTGCCGCGGCTGCGCTGCCCGCGCTGCGACAGCGGCAGTACCCAGCAGCTGTCCCGCTTCGGCTCCACCGCCTGCAAGTCCACGTGGCGCTGCATCGAGTGCCTGGAACCTTTCGAATACTTCAAACCCATCTGAGATGGCCTTGCACTTCCACCCCTTGCGCGTGACCTCTGTCGAGCGCGACACCGACGACGCGATGATCGTCGGCTTCGAAGCGCCGCCTGAAGGCTTCGCGTTCGAGCCCGGCCAGTACCTGACGCTGCGCGCCAGCGTCGGCGGCCAGGAGCTGCGCCGCAGCTATTCCATCTGCTCCGACCGCCGCCTGCAGGTCGGCATCCGCCGCGTCGATGGCGGCGCGTTCTCGACCTGGGTGCACGAGCAGCTCAAGGCGGGCGATGTCATCGAGTCCTACCCGCCGCAGGGCCGCTTCGTGCTGCCGGCCGCGCGGGCCGAAGGGCGCCACGTGCTGTTCATCGCCGGTGGCTCGGGCATCACGCCCATCCTGGCCATCCTGACGGCGCTGCTGGAGCGTGAGCCGACCTCGCGCGCGACGCTGATCTACGCGAACCGCCGCACCGCGTCGACGATGTTCAAGGAAGAACTCGAAGACCTGAAGAACCGCTTCATGACGCGGCTGTCGCTGCACCTGATCTTCAGCCGCGAGGCCGCCGACGCGCCGCTGTACGGCGGCCGGCTGGACGCCGGCAAGCTCAGCGTGTTCCTGTCCGGCCCGGTGCCGGCGGCGAGCATTGACGAAGTCTTTGTCTGCGGCCCGTTCGAGATGAACGACCAGGCCGAGGCTGCGCTGCTGGGCTCGGGTGTGCCGGCCGATCGCATCCACATCGAGCGCTTCGGCACGCCGGAGACGCTGAGCGGCCGGCCGGTGCCGCATGAGGTCAAGCCCGGCGATGCGCCGGAGGCGCGCGTGACCGTCATCCGCGACGGCCTGTCACGCGAGATCGAGTTCCATGCCGGCGACCCCAGCCTGCTGGACGCCGCCGCCCGCGAAGGCATGGACGTGCCGTTCTCCTGCAAGAGCGGTGTGTGCTCCACCTGCCGCTGCAAGCTCATCGAGGGCCAGGTGCGCATGGACAAGAATTTCGCGCTCGACAAGGCCGAGGTTGCTGCCGGGTTCATCCTGAGCTGCCAGGCCCACCCTTTGACCGACAAGGTCGTCATCTCCTTCGACGAACGATAGAAGCTCGCTGATGGCTCGCAAACGCGCCCCCGGTTTTGAAGCCCAGCGCGAGGACATCCTCGCCGCCGCCGCCCGGCTGTTTGCCGAACAAGGTTTCAGCGCGACGTCCATGAACCAGGTCGCCGAGGCCTGCGGCGTGGCCAAGCCGACGCTCTACCACTACTTCCAGGACAAGCAGGAACTGCTGGCGCAGATCTGTGACGGCCATGTGCACGCGCTGCTGACGCTGGTGGACGACGTGAAGGCCCGGCAACTGGCGCCCGAGGTGCAACTGCGCGCGCTGATCGAAGGTTTCACGCGAGCCTATGCCGACGCGCAGGACCAGCACCGCGTGCTGACCAGCGAGATCAAGTTCCTGGCCGACGAGGAACGCGAACGGCTGCTGGACGTGGAGCGCCGCGTCGTGGGCGAGTTCGCCGCGGCCATTGCCAGTGTGCGGCCGGAACTGAGCGACGCCAAACTGCACAAGCCGCTGACCATGCTGCTCTTTGGCATGATCAACTGGACCTTCACCTGGCTGCGCCCCGATGGCGAGCTTTCGCACGAGGCGCTGGCCGATCTGGTCAGCGACCTGTTCTTTGGCGGCCTGGGCGCGGTCCGCGCGCCCCGGCCGACCCTCGTTCCATAACCCTGAGGAGACCCCCGTGAAACTGTTCAAGCAAGTTGCCGTTGCCCTCGCCGCTTCCCTCGCGCTGGGTGCCCATGCGGACATCAATGTCGGCGTCACGGTCTCGGCCACGGGGCCTGCGGCTTCGCTGGGCATCCCGGAGAAGAACACCTTCGCGCTGATGCCGACGACCATCGCCGGCCAGAAGGTCAACTACATCGTGCTGGACGACGCGTCCGACACGACCACGGCCGTCGCCAACACGCGCAAGCTCATCACCGACAGCAAGGTGGACATCGTCATCGGCTCCACCGTCACGCCCAACTCGCTGGCGATGATCGACGCGGTGTCGGAGAGCGGCACGCCGATGATCTCCATGGCCGCTTCGGCGCGCATCGTCGAGCCCATCGATGCGAAGAAGCGCTGGGTCTTCAAGACGCCGCAGAACGACATCATGATGGCGCTGGCCATCGTGACCCACATGGTCGACAACGGCATCAAGACGGCCGCCTTCATCGGCTTTGCCGATGCCTACGGCGAGGGCTGGTGGAGCGAGTTCAACAAGATCGCCCAGACCAAGCGGCTCAACATCGTCGCGAGCGAACGCTACAACCGCACGGATACCTCCGTGACCGGCCAGGTGCTGAAGCTCGTCGCGGCACGCCCCGAAGCCATCCTCATCGCCGGCTCGGGCACGCCCGCCGCGCTGCCGCAGAAGGCGCTGAAGGAGCGTGGTTACGCCGGCAAGATCTACCAGACCCACGGCGTGGCCAACAACGACTTCCTGCGCGTGGGCGGCAAGGACGTGGAAGGCACGCTGCTGCCGTCCGGCCCGGTGCTGGTGGCGTCGCAACTGCCGGCCGACCACCCGGTGAAGAAGAGCGCCGAGGCCTACATCGCCAAGTACGAGGCCGCGCATGGCAAGGGCAGCGTGTCCACCTTCGGCGGCCACGCCTGGGATGCCGGCCTGCTGCTGGCCGCCGCCGCGCCCGAGGCGCTGAAGAAGGCCCAGCCCGGCACGCCCGCCTTCCGCGCCGCGCTGCGCGATGCGCTGGAGAACGTGAAGAACGTGGCCGGCGCGCACGGCGTGTTCAACATGTCGGCCGGCGACCACCTGGGCCTGGACCAGCGCGCCCGCGTGATGGTGCAGATCAAGGACGGCAAGTGGGTGCTCATCAAGTGAAACCACTTCAAAGCTACATCGCCGGCCGCTGGGTCGGCGCCACGGCCGCCAAACCGCTGGCGAGCGCGATCAACGGCCGCGTCGTCGCCCACACGCACGAGGAAGCGCTGGACTTCGCGGAGGCGATGAGCTTTGCGCGCGGCACGGCCTTGCCCGGCCTGCTGCGCACGCACTTCCAGGACCGCGCTCGCGTGCTGAAGGCGCTGGCTGCGTATCTTCTGGAACGCAAGGAGCAGCTGTACGCGATCAGCGCCTACACGGGCGCCACGCGCAGCGACTCGTGGATCGATATCGAGGGCGGCATCGGCACCTTGTTCGCCTACGCCTCCATTGGCGGCAAGGACCTGCCCAGCAGCAACGTGCTGCATGAGGGGCCGACCATGCGGCTGGGCGCCGACAACCACTTCATCGGCAGCCACGTGCTGGTGCCCAAGCGCGGCGTCGCGCTGCACATCAACGCGTTCAACTTCCCGATGTGGGGCATGCTGGAGAAGTTCGCGCCCAGCTTCCTGGCGGGCATGCCCTGCCTGGTGAAGCCGGCCACGGCCACCAGCTATGTGGCCGAGGCCTGTGTGCGACTCATCGTCGACTCGGGCCTGGTGCCGGCCGGCGCGCTGCAATTGATCATCGGCGGCACGGGCGACCTGTTCGAGCGGCTGGACGAGGCCGACGTGGTCACCTTCACCGGTAGCGCCGACACCGCGCTGATGCTGAAGGCACACCCCAACCTGCTGAAGAAGAGCATCCCGTTCAACGCCGAGGCCGACAGCCTGAACTGCGCCATCCTGGCGCCCGACGTGACGCCGGACGACCCGGAGTTCGACCTCTTCATCAAGGAGGTCACGCGCGAGATGACGGCCAAGGCCGGCCAGAAGTGCACGGCCATCCGCCGCACCCTCGTGCCACGCCACCTGGTGGAGGCGGTCGGCACGGCGCTGAAGGCGCGCCTGTCCAGGACGGTGGTGGGCGACCCTGCCGTCGAAGGCGTGCGCATGGGCGCGCTGGCCAGCAAGGCCCAGCAGGCCGACGTGGCCGAGCGCGTGGCCCAGCTGGCGGCGCAGTGCGAGGTGCTGCTGTCGGCGAAGGACGGCTTTGCACCCAAGGGCGAGGGCGTCGGCGACGGCGCCTTCTTCGCGCCGACACTGCTGCTGGCGCGCGATTCGGCCGGCAGCGACGCCCACCATGTCGAGGCCTTCGGCCCGGTGACGACGCTGATGCCATACGGCGACTTCGAGGAGGCCTTGCACCTGGCCACGCTGGGCCGCGGCAGCCTGGTGGGCACCGTCTGCACGAAGACGCCGGCGCTGGCCGCGCAGGCCGTGCCGACCTTCGCCGCCTGGCATGGCCGCATGCTGGTGCTGGATCGCGAGGCCGCACTGGAGAACACCGGCCATGGTTCGCCGCTGCCCAGGTTGAAGCACGGCGGCCCCGGCCGCGCCGGCGGCGGCGAGGAGCTGGGCGGCCTGCGCGCGGTGAAGCACTACCTGCAGCGCTGCGCCGTGCAGGGCTCGCCGACGATGATCTCGGCCGTCACCGGCGAGTACCAGCGCGGCGGCACGGTCACCGAGAGCGACATCCATCCGTTCCGCCGCTACTTCGAAGACGTGGAAGTGGGCATGAGCCTGCTGACGCACCGCCGCACGGTGGGCGAGGCCGACATCGTCGCGTTCGGCGGCCTGTCGGGCGACTACTTCTACATGCACTTCGACGAGGTCGCGGCCAAGCAGTCGCCCTTCGGCCAGCGCATCGCGCACGGCTATTTCGTGCTGTCGGCGGCCGCGGGCCTGTTCGTCAGCCCGGCGCCTGGCCCGGTGCTGGCCAACTACGGCCTGGAGAACCTGCGCTTCGTCACGCCGGTCGCCATCGGCGACACCATCCAGGCGCGGCTGACCGCCAAGCGCAAGATCGACCGCCCGCCGCGGGACGACCAGCCCGCGCAAGGCGTCATCGGCTGGGACGTGGCCGTGACCAACCAGCGCGGCGAGCTGTGCGCCAGCTACGAGATCCTGACGCTGGTGGCCAAGCGGGAGAGGACCTGACCTGAACGCGGTGCAGGACCGGCGAGAGGGGCGCGCGGCTGCCGAACGGATTCATGCGGCGGTGTCAGACAGCGCCGACGGCGGCTGCGGCCGGCCGCCGACAGCGCGCGGGAGCCGGGCCTCCTAGGCTGTGCGACTCAGAACCAGCGAGGAGATCGCCATGTCCAGCACTTCATTTCATGCCGCGACGCGCTCCGCCCTGCCGATCCTCTTCGCCGCCGCGCTGACTGCCTGCGGTGGCGGCGGCGACGATGCCGGGGCGCCCATCAACACCATGGGGACGCTGCGCGTGTCCCTGACCGATGCTCCGGCCTGCGGCTTCGACCATGTCTACGTGACCGTCGAGAAGGTGCGCGTGCACAGCAGTGCCTCGGCCGAGGCGGGCGCCACCGGCTGGACCGACATCACGCTGACCACGCCGCAACGCATCGACCTGCTGGCGCTCTCCAACGGCGCGATGACGATGCTGGGCCAGGCGCAGCTGCCGGCCGGCACCTACCAGCAACTGCGCCTGGTGCTGTCGGCCAACACGGCGGCCAATCCGCTGGCCAACTCGGTCGTCTTGGCCGGCGGCGGCGAGCAGGCCGTCGACACGCCGAGCGGGCTGCAGAGCGGCCTCAAGATGAACGCCAACCTGACCGTCGAGCCCAACCAGGTGGCCGACTTCGCGATCGACTTCGATGCCTGCAAGTCCTTCGTGCGCGCCGGCAATTCCGGCAAGGTGCTGCTCAAGCCCGTCCTCGCCGTCATCCCGTTGATCGGCGATGCGGGCCAGCGCATCGTCGGCTACGTCGACCCGGCGCTGGCCAATGGCGGCGCCACGGTGTCGGTGCAGACGGCCGGCGTGCCGGTGCGCTCGACGCCGACGGACGCGACCGGCAAATTCATCCTCTACCCGGTGCCGGCGGGCAGCTATGACCTCGTCATCACGGCCAACGGCCGTGCCAACACCATCATGACCGTCGTGCCCGTGACGACGACGGCACACACCAACATTGGCAGCGACACAGTGCGCATCGTGCCGCCGGTGTCGACCTCCTGGGCGAACGTCAGCGGCACGATCAGGTTGGCGGGCAGCACGGCCAACACCGAGGGCAGCGTGCGCGCGCTGCAGACGCTGATCGGTGGTCCGACCGTCGAGGTCGGCTATGCCAACGCGGACAGTGTCAGCGGTGCCTACTCGCTGCGCCTGCCGCTGGCTGCGCCGGTCACGACGCCCTACGCCGCGTCGGCCACCAGCTTCACCTGGAGCGGCTCGCCGGTCGATGCGGCCAAGTACCGCGTCGAAGCCCGCGCCAGCGGCGCGACGCCGAAGACGCAGGATCTGACGCTGTCGGGCGACGCCCTGCAGGACTTCAGTTTCTGAGAACGGCCACGGGCTGGCCGGCGCGGCAGCGCCTCAGCGAGCCACGGTGCCGGTTTCGGCCGCGGCCTTCAGGTCCGCGCGCCGGGCGCCGGTGAAGCGCTTGGCCCAGTAGGCATCGCGCATGTCCTCCACGCGCACGGCGCTGCCGGTGCGCGGGGCGTGGATGAACTTGCCCTCGCCGACGTAGATGCCCACGTGGCTGAAGGTGGCCCGCATGGTGTTGAAGAACACCAGGTCGCCGGGCTTGAGCTCGTCCTTGCGGATGGCGGCCAGGCTGCTGAGCTTGGCCTGCTCGTCGGCGCGGCGCGGCAGCACCAGGCCCACGCTCATCTCGA
>CBFGPX010000214.1:0-7397 GCA_965650725.1 uncultured Comamonadaceae bacterium
TGATGCGCTGCGCGGCCATCGCGATGGTCTGCAGGCCGCTGGAGCAGAAGCGGTTGATGGTGACGCCGCTCACCGTGACGGGCAGGCCGGCCTTCAGCGCAATCTGGCGGGCGATGTTGGCGCCGGTGGCGCCTTCGGGGTTGGCGCATCCCATCAGCACGTCTTCGATGGCCGCCGCCTCGATGCCGGCGCGCTCGACGGCCGCCTTGACGGCATGGCCGCCCAGCGTCGCGCCGTGAGTCATGTTGAACGCGCCCTTCCAGCTCTTGGTCAGCGGGGTGCGGGCGGTGGAGACGATCAGTGCGTTGCTCATTTGAATTCCTCGAATCGGCTCAGGTGAACGACTTGCCTTCGGCGACCAAGCGCGCGAGCAAGGGAGCTGGCGTCCAGAACGCGCCGTCGTCCATAGTGTTCTTGGCAAAGCGGTTCATCGCCTGCACGACGTTGAAGAGGCCCACCGTGTCGGCGTAGCACATCGGACCACCGCGGAAGATGGGGAAGCCGTAGCCGGTCAGGTAGACCATGTCCACGTCGGACGCGCGCTGGGCGATGCCTTCTTCCAGCAGGTGGGCGGCCTCGTTGACCAGCGCGAACACCAGCCGATGCACGATCTCCTCGTCGCTGATGTCGCGCTTCTTGGCGCCAATGGCTTCGCGGTGCTTGGCCAGCATCTCGTCGACGACCGGCGACGGGATCGCGTCGCGCTTGCCGGGCAGGTAGTCGTACCAGCCGGCGCCGGTCTTCTGGCCGAAGCGGCCCAGCTCGCACAGGCGGTCGGCGCTGGCCGAATACTTCATGCCGGGCTTGTCGATGTAGCGGCGCTTGCGGATCGCCCAGCCGATGTCGTTGCCGGCCAGGTCGCCCATGCGGAACGGGCCCATCGCGAAGCCGAACTTCTCGACGGCCTTGTCGACCTGCTGCGGGCTGCAGCCTTCATCCAGCAGGAAGCCGGCCTGGCGGCTGTACTGCTCGATCATGCGGTTGCCGATGAAGCCGTCGCAGACTCCAGACACCACGGCCGTCTTCTTGATCTTCTTGCCAATCGCCATCACCGTGGCCAGCACGTCCTTGGCGGTTTGCTTGCCGCGCACCACTTCCAGCAGCTTCATCACGTTGGCCGGGCTGAAGAAGTGCATGCCCACCACGTCCTGCGGGCGCTTGGTGAACGAGGCGATCTTGTCAACGTCCAGGGTGGACGTGTTGGAGGCCAGGATGGCGCCGGGCTTGGCGATGGCGTCCAACTGTTTGAAAACGGCTTCCTTGACGCCGATCTCCTCGAACACCGCTTCGATGATGAGGTCGCAGTCCTTCAGGTCGTCGTAGCTCAGCGTGGTGCTCAACAGCGCCATGCGCTGGGCGTACTTGTCTTCCTTCAGCTTGCCCTTCTTGACCTGGGCTTCGTAGTTCTTCTTGATGGTGGCGACGCCGCGGTCCAGCGCTTCCTGCTTGGTCTCCAGGATGGTGACCGGGATGCCTGCGTTCAGGAAGTTCATCGAGATGCCGCCACCCATGGTGCCGGCGCCGATGACACCGACCTTGGCGATGCTGCGCAGCGGCGTGTCCTCGGGCATGTCGCTGATCTTGCTGGCCACGCGCTCGGCGAAGAACAGGTGGCGCAGCGCCTTGGATTCGGGCGTCAGCATCAGCGCCGCGAAGCCCTCGCGCTCGGCGCGCATGCCGTCGTCGAAGCCCAGCTTGACCGCACCGGCCACGGCCTCCAGGCAGCGCAGCGGCGCCGGGAAGTTCTTGCTCATGCCGCCCACCATGTTGCGGGCGAACTGGAAGTAGGCCTCGGCATTCGGGTGGCGGGCCTTCAGCTCACGCACCTTGGGCAGCGGACGCTTCTCCGACACCTCCTCGGCGAACGCGACGGCGGCCGCCACCACGTCGGCATCCACGATCTTGTCGAACAGCTTCTGGCCCGGGACCATGGCCAGCATCTGCGCTTCCACCGGCTCGCCGCTGACGATCATGTTCAGCGCGGGCTCCACGCCCAGCGCGCGCGGCAGTCGCTGCGTGCCGCCAGCGCCGGGCAGCAGGCCCAGCTTCACTTCCGGCAGCGCGACCTTGGTGCCGCTCTGCGCGACACGGTAATGGCAGCCCAGCGCCAGCTCCAGGCCGCCGCCCATGCACACGCTATGGATGGCCGCGACGACGGGCTTGCTGCAGTTCTCGACGACGCCGATGAGGCTCAGCAGGTTGGGCTCGGCCAGCGCCTTCGGGCTGCCGAACTCCTTGATGTCCGCACCGCCCGAGAAGGCCTTGCCGGCGCCGGTGATGACGACCGCAGTGATGGCCGGATCGGCTTCAGCGCGCTCGACGCCGGCTGCGCATGCAGCTCGGGTGGCAAATCCCAGGCCGTTGACCGGCGGGTTGTCGAGCGTGATCACGGCAACGGGGCCGCGGGCTTCGTAATGGGCTGTCATGGGCACGACCTCGGGTTGGCGGGCCCACCGCGTCTCCTGCGGCCGGCCCAGAAATAGAACGATCGTTCGATTCTAGGCAGCGCGCGTCGCGCGGTCTTGTCCCGGCAGTGACAAGACGTGCCGGCTCACTCGCCGCGCTTGAGCACCACCGTGTCCTTGAAAGCCTGCGCCGTGGGGTCGGGGCGCGCGGCCGGGTTCAGCAGAGCCTCGGCGTGGCGGCGCACGGCCTCGGCCGGGTCTTCCGGCACGACCGGCGCGGGCGCGGGTCGCGCCGCGGGCCGCACCGCCAGCCGCAGCTCGTGGCAGTCCTTCTGCAACTGCTCGATCTGCTTGCGCGCCTGCGTCAGCTGCTGCGCGCCTTGCTGGCGCGTGTGCTCCACATGCTCCAGGCGCTGCTGCACCAGTTTCATGCGCCGCGACAGCCAGGCCAGCACCACGCCGCCCCCCAGCAGCACACCCAGCAGCAGGCTGCCGACCATGGACCAAGCCTGGATGGATGCCATCTTGTTCTCTCCCCGCACAGGTATGGATGCGGGCAATGTACGGGAGGCCCGGCCACAATGCGACCCGCCATGTCCCACTTGTTGCTGCTGTGCACCGCCCCCGAGAGGCGCCCGCTGTGGCGAGCCCTGCTGCTCGCCCTGCTCATCGCCATCACCTGGCTGGCCCTGTCCCCCGTGCCGCCCGAGACCATGGACACCGGCTGGGACAAGGCCAACCACCTGTTCGCGTTCGGCAGCCTGGCCTTTGCCAGCGTCTGGGCGCAGTGGCCGCAGCCACGGCGCTGGGGCTGGCTGGTGCTGGCGCTGCTGGCCTATGGCGTGGGCATCGAAGCCGCACAGAGCTTCCTGCCACCGCGCGAGGCCGACTGGCATGACGTCGTCGCCGACGGCCTGGGCATCGCGCTGGGCCTGCTGACGGCATTGGCCATCAAGCTCACGGCGGGCCGCTTCACGGAGCATCCCTAGGTTGACATGAAGCAGGCCCCGCGGCGCACCCGGGGCAACCGCACTGACATACCGTTGGCAACAGACCGCGCTAGGGTTGCCAACCATGTTGAACGAACTCCTGCGCACCACGCGAGCCCGCTCGCTGGCCCTGGCCGCGCCGCTGTCCGACGAGGACGCGCAGCTGCAGTCCATGCCCGACGCCAGTCCGGCCAAATGGCACCTGGCGCACACCACGTGGTTCTTCGAAACCCTGGTGCTGACGCCCTATCTGCCTGACTACTGCGTCTTCGACGAGCGCTGGCCGCGGCTGTTCAACTCCTACTACGAAAGCCTGGGCCCGCGCCACGCTCGCCCCCAGCGCGGGCTGCTCAGCCGGCCTTCGCTGACCGAGGTCAAGGCCTACCGCCAGCACGTGGACGCGGCGCTGGCCGACCTGCTGCCCCTTGCGTCACCCGAAGCGCAGGCGCTCGTCGAGCTGGGCTGCCACCACGAACAGCAGCACCAGGAGCTGCTGCTGACCGACATCCTGCATGCCTTCTCCTGCAATCCGCTGCTGCCGGCCTATGACGCCGCTCCTGCGCAGCAGGCAACCGCGCCAGCCGAGGCCTGGCTGAGGCATCCCGGCGGCATCGTCCACATCGGCCATGAGGGCGACGACTTCGCGTTCGACAACGAGGGGCCGCGCCATCCGATGTTGCTGGCGCCGTTCGAGATCAGCAGCCGGCTGGTGACCTGCGGCGAGTACGCCGACTTCATCGCCTCGGGCGGCTACCGCGAGCCGCTGCTGTGGCTGTCCGACGGCTGGGCCAGCGTGCAGGCGCAGGGCTGGCAGCGTCCGGCCTACTGGCTGGACGACGGCCGCGTGTTCGGCCTGCACGGCGCGCAGCCCCTGGACCCGCAGGCGCCCGTCATGCAATTGAGCTTCTACGAGGCCTGCGCCTTTGCCGAATGGGCCGGCGCGCGGCTGCCCACCGAGTTCGAGTGGGAGGCGGCATGCGGCTTGCCGGGCTTCTCCCAGGCGGCCGATCAGGCCTGGCAATGGACGCGCTCCAGCTACGCGCCCTACCCCGGCTTCAAGCCGGCGGCCGGTGCGGTGGGTGAATACAACGGCAAGTTCATGGTGGGCCAGCAGGTGCTGCGCGGCGGCAGCCTCGCGACGCCGCCCGGCCATGCGCGGCCGAGCTACCGCAATTTCTTCCCGCCGGCGGCGCGCTGGCAGTTCAGTGGATTGAGGCTTGCACGATGAAACCCGCTATCGAATGGCGCCAGCCCCGCGCCTGGGCCGAGAACGAGCAGTTCGCGGCCGACCTGCATGCGGCGCTGGCCCGCACGCCCAAGGCCATCTCGCCCAAGTACTTCTATGACGAGGCCGGCTCACGCCTGTTCGAGCAGATCTGCGAGCTGCCCGAGTACTACCCCACGCGCACCGAACGTTCGCTGCTGCAGGCGCATGCCGCCGACATGGCGGCTCAGTTCGGCCCGCAGGTGCAGCTGGTTGAATACGGCGCCGGTGCGCTGCGCAAGGTGCGGCTGCTGCTGGACGCGATGCCGCGCGATGCGGTGCAGTTCGTGCCGGTGGACATCTCCGGCCCGCACCTGCTGGCCGCCTGCGACGGCCTGGCGGGCGACTACCCGGGCCTGGCCATCCAGCCGCTGGTGGTCGACTTCACGCGGCCTCACACGCTGCCTCCCTGCCCTGCAGGCAGCCGCCGCGTGGGCTTCTTCCCCGGCTCCAGCATCGGCAACTTCACGCCCGCCGAGGCCGACGCCTTCCTGCGCCTGGCGGCGGCCGAGTTGAAGGGCGGCGGACTGCTGATCGGCATCGATCTCGTGAAGAATCACGACACGCTGCACGCGGCCTACAACGACGCGGCCGGCGTGACGGCTGCCTTCAACCTGAACGTGCTGGACCGCGCGCGCCGGGAACTGGGCGCCGACTTCCCGGTGGACGGCTTCGAGCATCTGGCGTTCTACAACCCGGCCTACCGCCGCATCGAGATGCACCTGCGGGCGACGCAGGCACTGGACCTGCGGCTGGGCTGCGCAACCTACGCCTTCCACGAGGGCGAGACCCTGCACACCGAGCACTCGCACAAGTACACGGTGAGCGGCTTCCAGGCCATGGCTCAGCGCGCTGGGTTCAAACCGGGGAAAGTCTGGACGGATGAGAACGGGTGGTTTGCCGTGTTGTGGCTGGAGGCCTGAGCTGGAGGCAGCAAGCGCGTCGCTTGCCCCCATCTCACCTTCAGATCGCCAGCCGCTCCTTCACCCCATCCGCCTTCATGTTCGCCCCCCGCCCGCGCATGACGATCTCGCCCCGCTGCATCAGCAGGTACTGGTCGGCCAGTTCCTCGCAGAAGTCGTAGTACTGCTCCACCAGCACCACGCACAGGCCCTTGTCGTGGGCCAGGTGCTTGATGACGCGGCCGATGTCCTGGATGACGTTGGGCTGGATGCCTTCGGTGGGTTCGTCCAGCAGCAGCACCTTGGGCCCCGACGCCAGCGCGCGGGCGATGGCGAGCTGCTGCTGCTGGCCGCCGGAGAGGTCGCCGCCACGCCGGCCGCGCATCTTGTCCAGCACCGGGAACAGCTCGAACAGCTCCTTGGGCAGCGGCGTGCCGGCCGGCTGGCTGGACAGGCCCATCTGCAGGTTCTCCATCACCGTCAACCGGCCGAAGATCTCGCGGCCTTGAGGGACATAGCCCAAGCCGGCGCGCACGCGCTGGTGGGTCTTCAGCTTGTTGATGTTCTCGCCAGCCAGCGTGATGGTGCCGGACGTGACGGGCACGACGCCCATCAGGCTCTTCAGCAGCGTGGTCTTGCCGACACCGTTGCGGCCCATGACGACGGTGATCTCGCCGGGCTTCAGTTCGAAGCTCAAGCCACGCAGGATGTGCGAACCGCCGTAGTGCTTGTGCAGGTCCTGGACGGTTAGCAGGTCATCGGCCAAGGTACACCTCGATCACTTTCTCGTCCGCTTGAACGGTTGCCATCGTGCCCTCGGCCAAGGTCTTGCCTTCGTGCAGAACCGTGACCGTGCGATGCGCGCCGGCCAGCGTGGCGACGAAGCTCATGTCGTGCTCCACGACGACCAGCGAGTGCTTGCCTTCGAGGCTCAGGAACAGCTCGGCCGTGCGCTCGGTCTCCTCGTCTGTCATGCCGGCGACCGGTTCGTCCAGCAGCAGCAGCTTGGGGTCCTGCGCCAACAGCATGCCGATCTCCAGCCACTGCTTCTGGCCGTGGCTCAGCAGGCCGGCCACGCGGTCCTGCTCGTCGGCGAGGTGAACCGTCTTCAGCAGTTCGCCGAGGCGGTCGCGCTGCTCGCCTCTGAGACTGGCCCGCATCGCAAATCGCGCACGGCGGTCGCCGGCCAGCGCCAGTTCCAGGTTCTCGGTGACGGTCAGTGCCTCGAACACGGTGGGCTTCTGGAACTTGCGGCCTATGCCTGCGCGGGCGATCTGCTGCTCGTTCATCTGGCGCAGGTCGAGGTTGCTGCCGAAGTAGACCCGGCCGCTGTCGGGCCGGGTCTTGCCGGTGATGCAGTCCATCGTCGTCGTCTTGCCGGCGCCGTTGGGGCCGATGACGCAACGCAGTTCGCCGACGCCGATGGTGAACGACAGCCCGCCCAGCGCCTGGAAGCCGTCGAAGGCGACCTTGAGGTCTTCGACGTATAGCGCCACGCCCTGGTTGAACACGGGCTCGCCCGACGTGGCGATGCGGGTCAGCGCGCGCGAACGCGCCTCACTGCCTGCTTCGAGAAGCTCCGGCGTCATTTCTTGAACCTCTTCACGAGGCCGACCAGACCGGCCGGCAGGAACAGCGTCACCGCGATGAACAGTGCGCCCGGCACATACAGCCAGCCCTCGGGCCACCAGACGGTGAAGACCGACTTGGTGCCGTTGACGAAGAAGGCACCCAGCACCGGGCCGATCAGCGTGCCGCGGCCGCCGACCGCGGCCCAGATGGCCATCTCGATGCTGGCCGCCGGGCTCATCTCGCTGGGGTTGATGATGCCGACCTG
>CBFGPX010000215.1:0-7387 GCA_965650725.1 uncultured Comamonadaceae bacterium
GCGGCGCGGTGAAGCTGTTGAACTGGATGACCAGCACGAAGTACATCAGCGCGATGCCCGACAGCAGCGCCGTGATCATGGCCGTGAAGACCACCTCCTGGTCACGCGCCGAACCGGCCAGCTCGATGCCGTAGCCCGGCGGGAAGTTGATGGCCTTGGCCAGCTTCTGCGCCTCGGCGGTGATCTCGCCGGCCGAACGGCCCTGGGCGTTGGCGCTGACCGTGATGGTGCGCTTGCCGTCGCCATGCTGGATCTGGCCCGGGCCCTTGCCCATGGTCACCGTGGCGATCTGGTCCAGCGGCACCATGCGGTTGGTGCCCGACACCGCGATGGGCAGGCGCTCGATGTTGGCAGCGTCCACGCGGTCCGCCGGATGCAGGCGGATGGCCACGTCGCGTGCCTCGCCGGTGGGGTCGATCCAGTCGCCGGCCTCCACGCCCGCGAAGGCCACGCGCAGCGCCTGGGCCGCGTCGTTGACCGAGATGCCCATCTGGTTGGCCAGTCCGCGGTCCAGCTCGATCTGCAGCTCGTTCTGCGGGTCCTGCTCGGAGTAGCCCACGTCCACGGCGCCGCGCACGCTGCGCAGCGTCTTCTGGAACTCCAGCGTCAGCTCCTGCAGCTTGCGGCTGTCGGTACCGTAGAAGCGGATCTGCACCGGCTTCTGCGCGCCGTTGTTCAGGTCGTCCAGCACGACGTACTCGGCGCCGACCAGGCGCCCGACCTTCTCGCGCAAGTCCCTGGCGACGTCGTCCGCCGAGCGCTTGCGCTCGGTGCTCTTGCCGATGTCCACGTAGATGCGTCCACCGCTGGCGTTGGGATAGGCCATGGTCGCCTTGGTCTCGGGCAGCGCCCGCGCCAGGGCGGCGGCGGCGTCCAGCTTGAGCTTGGAGTAGTCCAGGCTGCTGGAGGCCGGGCTGCGCACGTCGATGACCAGGAAGCCGGCATCGGCCTTGGGCAGGAAGCTGGAGCCGCCGAACTTGCCCTGCAGCACGATGGCGCCGACGAAGCTCAGCACCGCGAAGGCGGCCATCCAGCGGCGGTGGTGCAGCGCCCAGGCGATGACGTGGCCGTAGCCGTCGGCGACGCCGTCGAACCAGTGGTTGAAGCGTTGCAGCAGCTTGCCGAAGCCCTTCTTGGGCTGCTCGTGGTAGCCCGGCGGGTCACCCCAGTAGGCGGACAGCATCGGGTCCAGCGTGAAGCTGATCAGCAGCGACACGATGACCGACGCCACGACGGTCAGCGCGAACGGCTTGAACCACTGACCCGGGCCCTGGCCCATGAAGGCCACCGGCACGAACACGGCCACGATGGCGAAGGTGGTGGCGGCCACGGCCAGGCCGATCTCGGCCGTGCCCTCGCGCGCCGCGGTCACGCGGTCGCTGCCGCGCTCCATGTGGCGCACGATGTTCTCTCGAACCACGATGGCATCGTCGATGAGCACGCCGATGGCCAGCGACAGCCCCAGCAGGCTCATGAAGTTCAGCGAGAAGTCCATCAGCCACACGGCGATGAAGGCCGCCAGCACCGAGGTGGGCAGCGACAGCGCCGTGATCAGCGTGGAGCGCCAGCTGTTCAGGAAGGCGTAGACGACGAAGATGGTCAGGCCGGCGCCGAACACCAGCGCATGGGTCACGTTGTGCAGGCTGTTCTCGGCGTCCTCGCCGCCGTCCTGCGTGATGTCCATGGTCGTGCCCTTGGGCAGTTCCTTGCGGATCTCCTCGACCAGCTTGCGCGCCGCGACGGCCACGCTGACGGTGGAGGCGTCGCGTGAGCGCGTCACCGAAATGCCGACGTTGGGCCGGCCGTTGCGCAGGCTGTAGCCGGTCATCTCGGCAAAGCCGTCCTGCACCTCGGCCACCTGGCCCAGGCGGATGACCTGGCCGGCGTTGCGCTTGATGATCATCTGCTCGAACTCGGCCGGGCTCTCCAGCCGGCCCAGCAGGCGGATGCTCTGGTCTTCCAGCGCACCGCGCACCTTGCCGACGGGGGCGGTCGTGTTCTGCGCGCGCACGGCCCCCAGCACCTCGGTGACCGACACGCCGAACTCGCGCAGCTTGTCGGCACGCAGCAGGATGGACAGCTCACGGCGCAGCGCGCCGTTCACGTTGACGACGGACACGCCCGGGATGGCGCGGAAGCGCTCGGCCAACTGGTCCTCGGCCAGCCGGCTGAGCTGGGCATGCGTCAGCGTGTCGCTGGACAGCGCCAGCTGCAGGATGGGCTGGGCACCGGGGTCGGCGCGCGTGATGATGGGCTCGCGGATCTCGGTGGGCAGCTTGTAGCGCACCGAGTTGATCGCGTTGCGCACCTCGTCGGCGGCCTCGATCATGTTCTTTGAAAAGTCGAAGACCAGGACGATGGTGGCGCTGCCCTCGCGCGACGTGGAGTTGGAGCGGTCCACTCCCGAGATGCTCTGCAAGGCCTTTTCGATGCGATTGACGACCTCGCGCTCCACAGTCTCGGGCGAGGCGCCCGGATAGGGGATGTTGATGACGAGTACGGGAGGCTCGACGTCGGGGAACTGGTTGACCCGCAGCTTGGACAGCGCCAGCAGGCCCACCAGCATCAGCCCGATGACCATGACGACGGTCGCGACGGGCCTGCTGATGCTGAAGTTGGACAGGAACATGGACGGTCTCCTGCGGTTTACTTGCTGGCGGGCTGGGCAGCAGCCACGGCCGAGGCGGCTGCGGCGCCGGCGGCGACGCGCTGCACCGGGGCGCCGTCGATGAGGCTGCCCGTGGGCGCGCGCAGCACCTGGTCGCCCAGGGCCAGGCCGGAGGCCACCACCACCTCGCCGCGCCGGTCGTCGCGCTCGCCCAGCGTCACGGCCACCTTCTTGATCTGATGGCCTTCCAGCTTCCAGACGAAGGCGTTGTCGCCCTGCCGCTGGATGGAGCCCTCGGCCAGCACCAGCGCGCGGCGGTCCGCGCTCTCGACGCGGCCTTCGGCATAGAGGCCGGCCACCTGCGGCGCCTTGGTCTTGTCAGTGAACTCGGCGATGAGCTCGACCTGGCGCGTCGTCGCGTTGGCGGCGGCGTCGATGCGCGCCAGCTTGCCGCGGAACTCGGCATCGCCGAAGCCGTTGATGCGGAAGGACACCGGCTGGCCCAGCTTCAGCTCACCGAGGCGGTCGGCCGAGACCTGGCCCTCGAAGCGCATGGACGACGGGTCAATGACCTTGACCAGTTCGCGGCCCACCTGCACCGTGTCGCCGACGGAGATCTTGCGCTCGCTGACGACACCGTCGAACGGTGCGCGCACCTCTGTGCGCGAGACCTGCTGGCGCGCCGTCACGAGGCGGGCCTTGGCGGCGGCCAGTTCGCTCTGCGCGGCGTTGCGGCGCACTTCGGCGTCCTCCAGGCCTTGCATGGAGATCATGCCCTGCTGGTTCAGCGTGCGCTGACGGACCAGCACGCGCTCGGTCTGCTCGAAGCTCTGCTGGGCGGCGCGCAGCGCCTCCTCGGCGGAGGTCAGGCTGTCGCGGATGGCCGTGGCGTCCAGGCGGATGATGAGGTCGCCGGCGCGCACGCGCTCGCCGTTGTCCTTGGCCACCTGCAGCACGACGGCGGCCACCTCGGCGCGCAGGTCGGCGCGACGCGCGGGCTGGATGGCGCCGCTGATGACGGGCGCGCCGATCAGGCCGCTCTGCCCCACCTGGCGCAGATCCTCGGGCGCCAGCAGCAGCGGTGCGGCCGCCTTGGCCGTCGCGGCCTTGGCCTCGTCGGGCTTGCCGCCCTTGCCGCAGGCGGTGAGGGTCAGGGCCAGGGTCAGAGCAGTCAGGATCGGCGTTGCACGCTTCATGGAGCAGCTTTCTTCAGAAATCGGATTGCGGGCGGCGAACAAAAGCTCCCGAGCTTAAACGTCTGGCAACGTTACGCCAGAGGTCATGCACCGGGGAGTCATTCAGGTTACGGGAGGCCGCAATGCCTTCCCGCCAGCGGCCGCGGCTGCGCTCAGGCGCGACGCCAGTCCAGCGTCCACGCCCCCTGACGCCAGCGCTGCAGCCACAGCAGGCCGATCAACGTCTTGGCATCGGTCAGCTCGCCGCGCGAGGCCAGCAGATCAAGTTCGTCCACGCTGTGCGTGACGAGTTCGAGAAACTCGCCGTCATCGAGCTTCTGCTGGCCGCGCTGCAGGCCGCGCGCGAAGTAGATGTGTATGCCTTCGTCCGAGTAGGCGATGGCGTTGTTCAGCACGCCGGCACAGGCCCACTCGGCGGCGCTGTAGCCCGTTTCTTCCAGCAGTTCGCGGCGGCCGCACTCGAACGGGTCCTCGCCGGCATCGAGCTTGCCGGCCGGGAACTCCAGCATGACCCGGCCCATGGGGTAGCGGTACTGGCGCTCCATCAGCAGGCGGCCGTCGTCCAGCAGGGGGACGACCATGACGGCACCGGGATGGCGGATGTACTCGCGCGTGGCCGTGCCGCCGTCGGGCAGCGCCACGCGGTCGCGGCGCACGTCCAGGAAATGGCCCCGGAAGACCTGCGTGCCGTCGAGCAGGCGCTCGACCAGGTGATCGTCAGCCTCGGCCACGGCGCAGATACCTCCAGACGAAGCCGGGGAAGCCCAGCGTGATGAACAGGCACACGCCGGCGGCGTAGAACTCCCAGCCCTGGCTGTGCCGCTGGCCGATGCGGCCTTCGAGCAGCGCCCCCAACGCGTAGGTCAGCACCGCCATCAGCGCCAGTTCCAGCAGCCGCCAGCCGGCGCCCTTGGAGGCGCGGCGCGGGCCCACCAGCAGCAGACGCTCGTTGAAGTAAGGCAGGTTGGCCGCGACGACGGCCACAGCCAGGACCAGCCAGACGGCGACGGACGGGTCCACGGCCGGATCAGGTCGCCAGTGCGCGCAGGATGGCGGTCTTGCACAGCTCCAGCAGGCCACCCGGCAGCAGGCCGAAGACCAGCACGGCGGCGCCGTTCAGCGACATGACCAGGCGCACGTCGCCGGGGGCGGCCAGCGGCGCCGTGTCGGTGGGCGCGTCGAAGAACATGACCTTGACGACGCGCAGGTAGTAGAAGGCGCCGACCAGGGACACGACGACCGCGAAGATCGCCAGGCCCAGGTAGAAGCCCACACCCGTGGCGACCATGGCCTGCAGCACCGCCAGCTTGGCGTAGAAGCCCACGGTGGGCGGCACGCCGGCCAGCGAGAACATGAACATCGTCATGACCAGCGCGAACCACGGGCTGCGCTTGGCCAGGCCGGCCAGGTCCTTGATCTCCTCGGCCTCATGGCCCTGGCGCGACAGCAGGATGACCATGCCGAAGGTGCCCAGCGTCGTCAGCACATAGGTGACGGCGTAGAACATCGCGGCGCTGTAGGCGTTGGGTCCCCATTCGGTGCCGTTGTTGACGACGCCCGAGGCCATGCCCAGCAGCATGAAGCCCATGTTGGCGATGGTCGAGTAGGCCAGCATGCGCTTCAGGTTGTTCTGCGCGATGGCGGCCAGGTTGCCGATGAGCAGCGACACGACGGCCAGCACGACCAGCATCTGCTGCCAGTCCACGGCCAGCCCCAGCATGCCTTCCACCAGCAGGCGCACGGTGATGGCGAACGCGGCCAGCTTGGGCGCCCCGCCGATAAGCAGCGTGACGGCGGTCGGCGCGCCCTGATAGACGTCGGGCACCCACATGTGGAAGGGCGCGGCACCCAGCTTGAAGGCCAGGCCGGCGACGACGAAGACCACGCCGAACACCAGCACGGCCTTGTTCGGGATGCCCTTGGAGATGACCTCGAACACCTCGGGGATGGTCAGCGAGCCGGTGGCGCCATACATCATGGACAGGCCGTACAGCAGGAAGCCGCTGGCCAGCGCGCCCAGCACGAAGTACTTCATCGCGGCCTCGGTCGAGACGGCGTGGTCGCGGCGCAACGCGACGAGCGCATACAGCGACAGGCTCATCAATTCCAGGCCGAGGTAGATGACCAGGAAGTTGTTGGCCGACAGCATCACGTTGATGCCCAGCAGCGACAGCAGGCTCAGCGTGAACAGCTCGCCCTTGAGCATGTCGCGCGACGCAGCGTAGGGCCGTGCGTAGACCAGCGTGACCATGGTCGCGACGCAGGCGAAACCGGCCAGCAGATGGCCCATGGGGTCAGCCACGACCATGCCCTGCATGGCGTAGGTCGTCTCACCGGCGCCGTAGTAGCTGAAGTGCATGCCGGCGACGACCAGCAGCGTCAGCTGGGTCAGCCAGTAGGTGGGGCGGCGCTGCTCGTCGGTGACCCACAGGTCCACCAGCGCCACGATGCAGCTGGCGGCCAGCAGCAGGATCTCGGGATAGATCGCGAGCCAGTTCATGTCGTTCATTCTTTTCGCCTCTGGCTGGAATCAGGCCGGGATCTTGCTGACGGCCACGTGCTTCAGCAGCCCGTCGACCGAGTGGTGCATCACGTCCGTGAACGGCTTGGGATGCAGGCCCATGTACAGCGTCGCGACGGCCAGGATGGCCAGCATGGTGAATTCACGCTTGTTGATGTCGGTCAGCGCGCGGACGTCGTCGTTGGCGATGTCACCGAAGTAGACGCGCTTGACCATCCACAGCGTGTAGGCCGCGCCGAAGATCAGCGCCGTGGCGGCCACGCCGCCCAGCCAGAAGTTGAACTTCACGGTGCCGAGGATGACCATCCACTCGCCGACGAAGCCGGCGGTGGCGGGCAGGCCGCAGTTGGCCATGCCAAAGAACACCGCGAAGGCCGCGAACTTGGGCATGGTGTTGACGACACCGCCGTAGGAGGCGATCTCACGCGAGTGGACGCGGTCGTACAGCACGCCGATGCACAGGAACATGGCGCCCGACACGAAGCCGTGCGCAATCATCTGCACCAGGCCGCCGGAAACACCCAGTTCGTTGAAGATGAAGAAGCCCAGCGTCACGAAGCCCATGTGCGCGATGGACGAGTAGGCCACCAGCTTCTTCATGTCCTTCTGCACCAGCGCGACAAGGCCGATGTAGACGACGGCGATCAGCGACATCGCGATGATGAGCCAGGCCCATTCGCGCGCGGCGTCGGGGGCGATGGGCATGGAGAAGCGCAGGAAGCCGTAGCAGCCCAGCTTCAGCATGATGGCCGCCAGCACGACGGAGCCGCCGGTGGGCGCCTCGACGTGGGCGTCGGGCAGCCAGGTGTGCACCGGCCACATCGGCACCTTGACCGAGAACGCGGCCAGGAAGGCAAAGAACAGCCAGGTCTGCGCGCCGCCCGGCAGCGGCAGTTGGTGCCAGGTCTGGATGTCGAAGCTGCCGCCGGACTTCACGTACAGGTACAGCAGCGCGATCAGCATCAGCAGCGAGCCGGCCAGCGTGTACAGGAAGAACTTGAAGGCCACGTAGACACGGTTCGGGCCGCCCCAGACGCCGATGATGATGTACATCGGGATCAG
>CBFGPX010000216.1:0-7362 GCA_965650725.1 uncultured Comamonadaceae bacterium
CGCCCTACGTGGGCCTGTTCGGCACCATCTGGGGGATCATGCACGCCTTCGTGGGCCTGTCCAACCTGCAGCAGGTGACGCTGGCCACGGTGGCGCCGGGCATCGCCGAGGCGCTGGTCGCCACGGCCATCGGCCTGTTCGCGGCCATTCCCGCGGTGCTGGCCTACAACCGCTTCGCGCGCCAGATCGACCGCACGGCCATCACGCTGGAGACCTTCATCGAAGAGTTCTCCAACATCCTGCAGCGCAACTCCACCCAGCACTGATGGCCGCCGTCAACGCCCGAGGCGGTGGCCGCCGCCGCCGCACCATGAACGAGATCAACATGGTCCCGTTCATCGACGTGATGCTGGTGCTGCTCATCATCTTCATGGTCAGCGCACCGCTGATCACCACCGGCGTGGTCGATCTGCCCAGCGTGGGCAAGAGCAAGCAGCAGCCCGAGCACGTCATCCAGATCATCGTCGGCACCGACGAGAAGCTGAAGATCAAGCTCGACCAGCTGGAGGCCGAGAGCATCCCGGTCAACCGCCTGGCCGAGCGCGTGAAGAAGGCGCAGGGCAAGGACGCCAACAGTCCGGTCGTCATCTCCGCCGACAAGAACGTCAAGTACGAGGCCGTCGTGCAGGTCATGGACACGCTGCAGCGCGCCGGCATCCAGCGCGTGGGGCTGGCCGTGAAGAGCGGTGCCTCGTCGAACTGATGGCTGCCGCAATGCTGCGCCCCCCTGAAGCCGCCGGCCTCGGTCGCGGCTTCTCGTTCGCGCTGGTGGCACACGGCCTGCTGGTGCTGGCGCTGAGTTACGGCGTCAGCTGGCGCAGCGACTCCTCGCCCGCGTTCGAGGCCGAGCTGTGGTCGTCCGTGCCGCAGGTGGCCGCGCCGCGCGAGGAAGCCCCGCCCGAGCCGGAACCCGAGGCGCCCAAGCCCGACACGCGGGCCCAGCAGCGCGCGGCCGAGCAAGCCGCCGCCGAACAGCGCGAGGCCGAGATCGCCATCGCCAAGGCGAAGAAGCAGAAGGAAGAGAAGGCACGCGAGGACGCCGAGAAGCGCGAGAAGGCTGCCAAGGACAAGGCCGCGAAGGAAAAGGCGGCCAAGGAAGAGCAGGACCGCAAGAAGCTCAAGGACGAGAAGGCCGCAAAGGATGCCAAGGAGGCGAAAGCCGCCAAGGATGCCGATGCCAAGCGTGAGGCGCTGCGGCTGGAGAACCTGCGCCGCATCCAGGGCATGGCGGGCGGCACGCCGGGATCGACGGGCAACGCCGCCCAGAACGCCGCGCCGTCGGCCGGCTGGACGGGCAAGGTCAAGGGCAAGATCAAGCCGCTGATCATCTACTCGGGCGACAACTCGGCCAACCCGAGCACTGACGTTCAGGTAGCGCTGGCGCCGGATGGCCGCATCCTCGGCAGCAAGATCATCAAGGCCAGCGGCGATGCCGAATGGGACCGCGCCGTGCTGCGCGCCATCGAGAAGGCCGAGACGCTGCCTCGCGACACCGATGGCCGGGTGCCGTCGATCATCCTGCTGGGCTTCACGCGGAACGAGTAGCCAGCCAGCGGTCCACGGACCAGCGCCCCGCGCCCCACAGCGCGATGACGACCGCCAGCACACCCCAGAGCGTGTGCTGGGCCTCGGCGGCCGGCGAAAAATCGTCGGCCGACAGCGACAGCGCCGCCATCAGGTTGACGACGAACAGCCCCGCGCCGGCAAAGCGTGTGGACAGGCCCAGCGCCAGCAGCACCGGCAACACCAGCTCGCCGCCCGTGCCCAGGTAGGCCGCCAGCGCCGGCGGCAGCAACGGCACCTGGTAGACGTCGTTGAACAAGGCCAGCGTGGACGACCAGTCACGCAGCTTGGTCAGGCCGGACAGGAAGAAGATCTTGGCGACGTACAGGCGCGCAGCCAGCAATGCCGCCGACTGCAGGTGGCTGACGACGCCCTCCAGTGCTGCCGGCATTCGGGACGGCGTGAGCCCCGGGTCGGTGAAGGCGCGCAGCGCGAAGGTGACGAGTGCTTTCATGGCGAGGGGGCTCCGTGCGTTTGGGGCTTGGTCAGGACGGCTTGCAGCCAGGCGTTCTGCAGCGCGGCCTGAAGCCACGCACCGAAGTCGAAGTCGGCTTCGGCGCCCGAACCTTTCACCACCAGCGCCGTTTCAAGCGCTGCAGCAAGGTTCACCCCGGCCAGCAGCGCCCGCATGAAGGCCGCGTCCGCCTCCTGCAAGGCCCGCGACACGCCACGCCAGCCCTCGCGCCAGACCAGTACCGCGCTCTCGCGCTGCGCCACCACGGCAACGCCGGGCCTCAGCAGCAGCCACAAGCCTTCCGGGGCGGACGAGCCGAGCAGGTTCAAAGACAGCGCGTCCAGCTCGGCGTCCGCCGCGCGCTCGGCGACATGCAGGGCCCAGTCCAGGCGCGCCAGGTCGGGCAGGCCCGAGTCCTCGCCCGCCCGCTCGATCAGGAAGGCCTCCAGCGCGCTGCCCCACTCGCCCAGATCACCGCCGGTGGGCGGATGGGCGCGCCAGAAGCTCCAGGCCAGCGGGGCGAAATCATCGTCCCCCAGCGCCTCGCGCAGCCGGGCGTAGGGCACGGCCAGCGCCTGCGCGGACAGCGCGCGCAGGTTGTTGCGATAGGCCGCCAGGCCGCGTTCGCCGCCGGTCAGTGTGGCCGGTGCATCGCCACGCCCCAGCAGCGCATCGACGAAGGCCTGCTGCTGCGCCTTCATCGCTGCAGCGCCTCGGCCCGACGGGCTTCGGCCAGCAGCACGCCCAGTTCGGGGACGGCCGTGTCCCACTCGACCAGCGTGGGCGTGGGGCCGAAACGGGCGATCGCGTGTTCGTAGACGCGCCAGACCTCGTCGCGCACGTGGCTGCCGTGGTCGTCGATGACCAGGCCGTCGCCCTGCTCGGCGTGGCCGGCCACATGGATCTCGCCGACGCTTGCGGGCCGGATCGCGTCGACCCAGCGCCGGGCCTCGCGCGCCGCGGCGTCCGGTTCATGGCCCGCGTTGCGTGCGTTGACGACCAGGTTGTTCACGTCCAGCAGCAGGCCGCAGCCGCTGCGCCGCGTCAGTTCGTTGAAGAACTCGGGCTCGGCCAGCGTGTCGCCCGCCCAGCCCACATAGGCGCTGAGGTTCTCGACCAGCATCGTGCGGCCCAGGCGCTGCTGAACCTGGTCCACATGCCGACACATCAGCGCCAGCGACTCGTCGTTGAAGGGGATGGGCAGCAGGTCCGCCGCGTGCAGGCCGGAGCCCACCCGCGCGAAGCAGGCATGGTCCGACACCCAGCGCGGCTGCATGCGCTCGACCAGACGCGCCAGCCGCCCCAGATGCGCCGCATCCAGCCCGGCGGCCGAACCCAGCGCCAGGCCCACGCCGTGCAGGCTCAGCTCGTAGGCCGCGCGGCCGGCTTCGAGCACGGCCAGCGCGACGCCGCCGTCGGCGAAGAAGTTCTCGGAATGGACCTCGATGAAGCCCAGCGCCGGCTTCTCGGCCAGCAGGGACTCGTAATGTGCATGGCGCCAGCCGATGCCGACGCAAGGGACAGGCGCCATCGGAGCGTGCTTACTTCTTGGCCGGCGCCTTGGTCGAGCCGCCTTCCTTCTCGCAGCTGCCCTTGGCGACGTACTTCCACTCGTTGGGGTCCTTGTCGGTCTTGGCCTGGCCGGCGCAGGAGTGGCTGCCGTTGGCCGAGGCGCAGTCGTTCTGGCCGGCCTTGGCGACGCCGAAACACTTTTCCTTGGCGGCCTTGTCCTGCGCCTGGGCCTGGGCCACGAGGCCGAGGGACAGCGCGGCGGCCAGGGCCGAGGACACGAGGGCTTGGTTCTTCATGAGCGGATCTCCGATGGGTTGGGGGGGTGAGGAAAGCGGCCGATGATGCGGCGGCGGGAATGATGTCGCAAGAGCCCGACTAGTCCTTACACTGCGCGCCGCCATGACCGACCCCGCGGACTACTGTCGCCAGATCGAAGCCCTGCGCCCGGTACTGCTGAAGTACGCGCGGCTGCAGCTGCGCAACGAGGCCTGGGCCGAGGACGCGGTCTCCGAGACGCTGCTGGCCGCGTTGGAGAAACCGCATGCCTTCGGCGGCCAGAGCCAGCTCAAGACCTGGCTCATCGGCATCCTGAAGCACAAGCTCGTCGACCAGATCCGCAAGAACAGCCGCGAGCTGTCGACCACGGCCGGCGACGACGGCGAGGATCTGGAGAACCTGCTGTTCGCCAGTGACGGCCACTGGCGCGAGGCCCAGCATGACTGGGGCAACCCCGAGGACGCGCTGCGCCAGGTCGATTTCATGAAGGTGCTTGAGGCCTGCGTCGAGAAGCTGCCGGGCCAGCAGGGGCGGTTGTTCATGATGCGCGAATGGCTGGAGCTGGAGTCCGAAGAGATCTGTAAGGAGCTGGCCATCACGCCGACCAACCTGTGGGTCATGCTGCACCGCGCCCGCCTGCGGCTCAGGGAGTGTCTGCAGCTGGGCTGGTTCGGGGCGGCGTCCAGCGGAGGAAGGACGTGATCAAACCCGTGATCAGCTGCCGCGAAGCGACGCGCATCCTGCTGCAGAGCGAGGATCGCGGCGTGCCGCTCACCGAGCGCCTGGCGATGCGGCTGCACCAGCGCACCTGCAGCAACTGCCGGCGCTTTGCGCGCCAGGTGGAGCTGATGCGCAAGGCCAGCCAGCGCTGGCGGCAATACTCGCAGGAGTGACTCAGCTGGTGGGCGCGCCCTCGTCGGGCGCCGCCGCCACGTCCACGGTGCCCAGCGCGATCTCCAGTGCCAGCTGCAGGGCCGCGATCTGCGCGCCCAGGCCCATGCTGGGCAGGCTGCCGCTCTCGCGCGCGGCCTGCTCGGGCAGCGCCGGCAAGTGGATGAAGCCGCTGCGCACGCCCTGCCCCGCCAGCCGGTGCTGCAGCGCGAAAAACACCTGGTTGCAGACGAAGGCGCCGGCCGTCAACGACAGCCCGGCAGGATGCCCTGCGGCGCGCAGGCCGTCGCGCATGGCCTTGACGGGCAGCGTCGAGAAGTAGGCGGCCGGTGCACCGGCGATGACGGGCTGGTCCAGCGGCCGGTCGCCGGCGTTGTCGGGAAGGCGCGCATCGATCAGGTTGACGGCCACACGTTCGATGGAAATTTCGCTGCGACCGCTGGCCTGGCCCAGCGCGACGACCAGGCCCGGCCGGATCGTGTCCAGCGCGCTCGCCAGCACCCGCGGCGCCGCGCCGAACGCGGTGGGCAGGCGCTGCGCCCGCACACGCGCGCCGCCCAGGTGCTGGCCGTCCAGCGCCCGTGCCACCTCCCAGGAAGGGTTGATGCAGTCGCCGCCGAAGGGCTCGAAGCCGGTGATCAGGATGTCCATGGCGATGATTGTGCGGCGTGGCCGAGACGCTGCTTGTCGTCGCGGCCGGCATCGGCACGGCCCTCCATAATCGCCGCCGAGCCCACCCGCCCTGCCCATGAACGATCCATCCCAGCCCCTGTCCTGGCCTCATGGCAACGCCGAACCCGCAGCCGCCGGACCGGGTGCCCCGGTGTCGGGCTTTCTGTGGCCCAGCCCGCCCTACGCCGCCTATCCCGAGCCGCAGCACCAGCGTGGCCCCGAGACCTGCGAGATCCTGGGCCTGAACAACAGCCGCAGCAGCGGCCAACTGCTGGAGCTGGACGCCGCCGAGCGCACCATACGCATCAACGTGCCGCCCGCGCGCAACAGCATGCCGCTGAAGTTCAGCCAGTTCCGCGCCGTCAAGATCCTGGCGCCTGTGACCGTGCCGCCGCGCGACGCCGACGACCACGCCGCCCCGCTGAGCCTGGACCAGCGCCCGCGCACGCCGTTCCGCGTCGTGTTCGCCGGCGGCGACGAGCTCAAGGGCATCACCATCGGCCACCACCACGACAAGCTGGGCCTGTTCCTGTTCCCGCCGCTGTCGGAGGCCGACGACTCGGTGCGCCGGGTCTTCATCCCGCGCGAGGTGCTGACGCATTTCGAGATCGGCGAGCGCATCGGCGATCTGCTGCTGAAAGACCAGTTGGTCACGCCCGAGCAGCTGTCGGCCGCCGCCGTCGAACAGACCGGCCTGCGCCAGCGCCGCGTCGGCGACATCCTGGTCGAGCAGCACATCGTCACCGCCGACCAGCTGTTGCTGGCCATCGAGCAGCAGGCCAAGATGCCCATGGTGCGCATCGGCGAGGCGCTGCTGGCGCTGGAGCTGGTCACGACCGAGCAGCTGGAGCTGGCGCTGGCGCAGCAACGCGAGGACCGCTCGGTGCCGCTGGGCGAGTTGCTGGTGCGCAAGGGCGTCATCAGCCGCGGCCAGCTGCAGTCGGCGCTGGCGCGCAAGATGGGCTACCCCATCGTGGACGTCGAGAAGTTCGCCATCGAGCCCGATGCGGTGCGCAAGCTGCCGCATGCGGTGGCCAAGCGGCTGGAGGTGCTGCCGCTGGTGCTGCGCGATGGCCGGCTCATCGTGGCGATGGAAGACCCGACGCGGCGCGATGCGCTCGACGAGGTGGAGTTCATCACCCAGCTCAAGGTCGTGCCCACGCTGACCCGGCTGGGCACATTGCAGTTCGCCATCCCCAGCGCCTTCGACCGCTTCGGCGCCGACGCGCTGCCGCGCAGCAACACCGACCCGCTGCCCGACTTCCAGCCCGACTTCGCGCTGGAAAGCTCCAACAAGCTCATCGAGAGCCTGGAGCGCGACAGCAGCGAGCGCGGCGGCCGCGAGGACGAATCGCCCATCGAGCAGAGCGACAACTCGCTGGTGCGGCTGATCAACTCCATGATCATCGAGGCGCACAACCAGGGCGTGTCCGACATCCACATCGAGACCCACCCCGGCCGCGAGAAGCTGAAGATCCGCTTCCGCCGCGACGGCCAGCTGCACCCCCACCTGGAGCTGCCGCACACCTACCGCAACGCGATGATCGCGCGCATCAAGATCATGTGCGACCTCGACATCTCCGAGCGCCGCAAGCCGCAGGACGGCAAGATCAACTTCGCGCGCTTCTCGGCCCAGCACAAGCTGGAGCTGCGCGTGGCCACCATCCCGACCAACAACGGGCTGGAGGACGTGGTGATGCGCATCCTGGCCAGCAGCAAGCCGCTGCCGCTGGACGGCATCGGCCTGTCACCGGCCAACCTGGACGCGCTCAAGACCGCCGTCGCGCGGCCCTACGGCATGGTGCTGTGCGTCGGGCCCACCGGCTCCGGCAAGACCACCACGCTGCACTCGGCGCTCAGTCACATCAACACGGCGGACCGCAAGATCTGGACGGCCGAGGACCCGATCGAAATCACGCAGCCCGGGCTGCGCCAGGTCCAGGTCAACCCCAAGATCGACTGGACCTTCGCCAAGGCGCTGCGCGCCTTCCTGC
>CBFGPX010000217.1:0-7357 GCA_965650725.1 uncultured Comamonadaceae bacterium
GGCGAACGGGCGCAGAGCCTGTTCCTCAGCCACCACCCCAGCCTGGCCTTCGGCCCCAGCCTGAGCGGCCGCCCCGACCCGGTGAGCTCCGGCCTCACGGCGCTGCTGCAGGACGCTTTCGGCCACCGGCTGCTGCCGCCCGCCGTGCAGGCCAGCCTGCACGGCCACCTGCACACCCATCAGTTGCTGGGCTTTGCGAGCAACCATCCCGCCAGTCTGGTCATCGGCAACGGCGGCTCGGCCGCTCACGGCCCCATCGACGCGCGCGCCGCGCTGAGAACCGAGCCCCTGCCCGGCGTGCGGCTGGAGAGCTTCCACAGCCACACCGAGTTCGGCCTGACACTGCTGACCGCCACGCCCCAGGGCTGGCAGATCCAGGCCTTCAACACGCTGGGCCAGCCGCTGGCCAGCTGTGCACTGTCGGGACGCACGCTGAGGTGTTGAGCCGGCCGCCACCGCCCCTGACTTTCGGCACCGGCGCCACCCGCCACGGCCGCGCAATCCATCACTGCTGCGGGAAATTGAAGGGTTTCTGTCGGGTAAACCGATCCGGCAAATTGGGGGGGACGGCTACACTGGGCCTCACCTGTCAAGCGGTTTCGACAGGATCACGTTGATCACAGGACTCGGCTCATGAGCTCCAAATTCAAAGTCGCCGGTTGGGTCGCCCTCGGGGCCGTCGCGGGTGCGCTCACCACGATGCAATTGCAGGCCAACGCCCGCAGCAGCCTGTCGCCGCTGCCGTTGGAAGAAATGCAGCAGCTGGCTGCGGTCTTCGGGCTGGTCAAGGCCGAGTACGTCGAGGCCGTCGACGAGAAGAAGCTCATCAACGACGCCATCTCCGGCATGGTGTCCGGGCTGGACCCGCACTCCCAGTTCTTCGACAAGAAGACCTTCAAGGAATTCCGCGAAGGCACGTCCGGCAAGTTCGTCGGCGTGGGCATAGAGATCGGCATGGAAGACGGCCTGGTCAAGATCGTCTCGCCCATCGAAGGCTCGCCCGCCTTCCGCGCCGGCCTGAAGAGCGGCGACCTCATCAGCCGCATCGACGACACCGCCGTGCGCGGCCTGTCCATCGACCAGGCCGTCAAGAAGATGCGCGGCGATCCGGCCACCAAGGTCAGCCTGACCATCTACCGCAAGGCCGAGAACCGCACCTTCCCCGTGACCATCACGCGGGAAGAGATCAAGGTGCAGAGCGTGCGCGCCAAGGTCGTGGAGCCCGGCTACGCCTGGCTGCGCATCAGCCAGTTCCAGGACCGCACCGTCGACGACTTCGCGAAGAAGCTCGAAGAGATCTACAAGCAGGAGCCCCACCTCAAGGGTCTGGTGCTGGACCTGCGCAACGACCCGGGCGGCCTGCTGGACGCGTCCATCGCCGTGTCGGCCGCCTTCCTGCCGCGCGACGTCGAGGTGGTGTCCACCAACGGCCAGATCGCCGAGTCCAAGTTCAGCTACAAGGCCTCGCCGGAAGACTACCGCCGCCGCGGCAACGACGACCCCATCAAGCGCCTGCCCGCAGCCCTGAAGACCGTGCCGCTGGTGGTGCTGGTCAACGAGGGCTCGGCCAGCGCCAGCGAGATCGTGGCCGGCGCGCTGCAGGACCACAAGCGCGCCACCATCATGGGCGCCCAGACCTTCGGCAAGGGCTCGGTGCAGACCGTGCGCCAGCTGGGCCCGGAAACGGCGCTGAAGATCACCACCGCGCGCTACTACACGCCGGCCGGCCGCGCCATCCAGGCCAAGGGCATCACGCCCGACGTGCTGCTGGACGAGACCGCCGAGGGCAACGTCTTCGCCGCGCTGCGCATGCGCGAAGCCGACCTGGAGAAGCACCTGGCCAACGGCCCCGAGGACAACGAGGCTCGCCAGAAAGCCCGCGACGAAGCCCGCCAGAAGCTGGAGGCCGAGTACGCCAAGCGCAACGAGCCGCCCAAGCCGCTGCCGGAGTTCGGCTCGGCCGAGGACTTCCCGCTGGTGCAGGCGCTGAACAAGCTCAAGGGCCAGCCGGTCATTGCATCCAAGGCGCCGCTGGAACAGAAAGCCGAGGTCAAGACGACCTCGACTCCATAACGACAAATACCTGACTTACTTTCAAGCACAAGGGGCCTCGCAAGAGGCCCGCTTTTTTTGGGGGTGTCGCCTGCGTCAGCGCCTGCGCGCGATAGCCAAAGCCCCGAGTGCCGCCGCGGTGCCCAACGCCGGCACCGCGCGCCAGCCGAACGCGGCCAGCAGCGCCGAGCCCAGTGCCGCGCCCGCCGCCATGCCGGCGAACATCACGCTGACCAGCACCGCATTCAGCCGGCTGCGCGAGGCCGGGTCCAGGCTGTAGACCACGCTCTGGTGCGACACCAGCGCCGCCTGTACGCCCAGGTCGAACAAGACGGCCACGGCCACCAGCAGCCACAGCGAGGCCGGCGCCAGAGCCTGCGCCGCGAACGCGGCGAACACCAGCAGCGCGCCCGTGCGGATGACGGCCTGCGGGCCGCGCCGGTCGGCCAGCCCGCCGGCCAGTGGCGCCACCAGCGCACCCGCCGCGCCGGCCAGCCCGAACGCGCCGGCCACCGCGCTGCCCTGGCCAAACTCGGGGCCCGCCAGCACCAGCGCCAGCGTGGACCAGAACGCGCTGAAGGCCAGGCTCAGCAGCCCCTGCGCCAGCGCCGCGCGGCGCAGCGGCGCATGCGTCCTCCACAGCCGGGCCATGGACAGCAGCAGCTCGCCATAGCCCGCCTGCGTGGCCGGCTGGAAGCGCGGCAGACCGCGCCACAGCAGCGGAATCAGCAGCGCAACGGCCAGCGCCGCGCCGGCGTACACGGCCCGCCAGCCGGCCACCGCTGCGACGGCGCCGGCCGCCACGCGCGACAGCAGGATGCCCAGCAGCAGCCCCGTCATGACCTGGCCCACGCGCTTGCCGCGCTGCGCCTCGGGTGCCAGGGTGGCCGCGGCGGGCACCAAGTCTTGCGCCAGCGTGGCCGCCAGCCCGATGGCGATGCTGGCCAGGCACAGCACCGCGAAGCTGGGCGCTGCCGCCGTGAACGCCAGCGCCGCCACCAGCGCCGCGGTCTTGACGACGATGATGCGGCGGCGGTCGTAGCGGTCGCCCAGCGGCGACAGCAGAAGGATGGCGACGCCGTAGCCCAGCTGCGTCAGCGTGGGCAGCAGGCCGATGGCTGCGCTGCCGACGCCGAACTGCGTCGACAGCAGGCCCAGCAGGGGTTGCACGTAATAGAGGGACGCCACCGCCAGGCCGGTGGCCGTGGCGAGCAGCAGGGTCAGCGCGGGGCCGAGCGGGTGGGGTGAGGATTGCATGGCCCGCCAGTGTCGCGGCGCGGCGCAAGACCCTGCCGCGGCGCGGGCTTGGGTGCCGTCAGCCCAGCAGCCGCAGCGCCGCGTTGCGGCCTCGCTGGCGCGCATCGTCCAGCCAGCGCGCCACGCGCTGCGGCGGCGCGCCACGCACCGCGCCGTAGCTGGCGATGCGCACGGGGCGTATGCCGCAGAACTCCAGCACCGTGCGGCGCATCTGCCAGTGGCCCGGCATGCGGTCGAACCAGCGGTAGTACCAGGGCGGCGCGTCCATGGTCACCAGCAGCTCGGCCGAGCGGCCGGCCAGCAGCCGGTCCCACCACGGCGAGTCCTGGCGATAGCGGTAGGCAAAGCCGGACACCAGTACGCGGTCCAGGAAGCCCTTCAACAGCGCCGGCATCGTGCCCCACCACACCGGGTAGGCAAAGGCCACGTGGCGGGCGCCGGCCAGCGCGGCCTGGGCGGCCACCAGCGCGGGCTCCAGCGGTTGGTCGCCGGCCCTGACCGTGCGCAGCACCGGGTCGAACTGCAGCTCGCCCAGGCGCAGCAGCTGCACCGAAAGACCGATCTCGCGGGCGCCCTCGGCATAGGCCTCGGCCAGCGCGCCGCACAGGCTGTCGCCGCGTGGGTGGCCCAGCACCACCAGCATCGTTTTGTCGTTCATCGTGGGGGTCGAAAAGTGGAGTCGTCGCCACTGTCCGTCTGCCCTCAGGGGCAGAGTCAAGCCCCTTGGCCACGCCCCGGCACCAGGCAGTCGGCCGGCGCCGCCGTCTGCGGGCACTGCGACAGCTCCCGCACGATGCCGGCCAACTCGTCCAGCTGCAGGGCCACGCGCGCCTGCTCGGCCTGCAGCAAGGCCTGCTTGCGCTGCACCAGCTGCAGCACGCGGCCCCAGTCCAGGCCGCGGCGGCCATCACGCGCACCATGCAGCTCGGCCAGCGCAAAGCCGAACTGCTGCGCGCGCCGGATCAACACGACCAGCTCCACATGGGCCGGCGTGTAGACGCGGTAGCGCCCCTGCCGCGGCACCTCGCCGAGCAGGCCCAGCGACTCGTAGTGGCGCAGCGCCTTCTGCGAGGCGCCGGTGAGGGAGGCCAGGGTGCTGATGCGCATGATCGTGGGAGTGCAGCGAAGCGGCGATTCTGACCGGCGGCGCTATCCTGCCTCCCATGACCGACGACGACCTGCTGCGCTACTCCCGCCACCTGCTGCTCGACGAGATCGGCATCGAGGGCCAGCAGCGCCTGCTGGACGCCAGCGCGCTGGTCATCGGCGCGGGCGGCCTGGGCTCGCCGGTGGCGCTGTACCTGGCGTCGGCCGGCGTGGGCCGCATCACGCTGATGGACCACGACCACGTGTCGCTGACCAACCTGCAGCGCCAGATCGCGCACGACATGGCCAGCCTGGACCGGCCCAAGGTCGAATCCGCCGCCGCGCGCATGGCCGCGCTGAACCCCCATGTGCAGGTGCGCGCGCTGGCCGTCAAGGCCGACGCCGCGCTGCTGGACGGGGAAGTGCCGCGGGTGGACGTGGTCATCGACTGCAGCGACAACTTCGCGACCCGCCACCTCGTCAACGCCGCCTGCGTGCGTCACGGCAAGCCACTGGTCTCCGGCGCGGCCATCGGCTTCGATGGCCAGATCAGCGTCTACGACAGCCGCTCGCGAGCGCAGCCCTGCTACGCCTGCCTGTTCCCGCCCGAGTCCGGCTTCGAGGACGTGGCCTGTTCCACCATGGGCGTGTTCGCGCCGCTGGTGGGCATCGTCGGCAGCATGCAGGCGGCCGAGGCGCTGAAGCTGCTGGCCGGCATCGGCGAGCCCCTCGCGGGCCGGCTGCTGATGCTGGACGGCCGGCGCATGCAGTGGAGCGAGATCGCCATGCAGCGCGACGCGGCCTGCTCCGTCTGCGGCGCATGAAATCCGGTTGAGCCCCGGGATTGGGGCAGAAAATCCGGCAAACACCCGCCCACAATCTTTCTCCGTCGATGAAGCCCACCGAAGCCCCCACGCGCAACTTCCCCACCGCCAAGGAGGAGTCCCGCGCCCTGCAGCCCCACCCCGACTACGACGGGCCCGGCAGCGCCTACCAGTTGGCCTTCACCGACGACCAGTTCCTGCTGCGCCAGGACATGCGCGCCATCCGCATGCAGCTGGAGCTGCTGAAGCCCGAGCTGCTGCAGGACGAGCAGGGCGTGAAATCCACCATCGTCATCTTCGGCAGCGCGCGCATCCTGCCGGAAGAGTCCGCCAAGGCGCTGCTGGCCGCCGCCGAGCAGAGCGGCGACGAAGCCGCCACCGCCCAAGCCCGCAGCAAGCTCGCGATGAGCCGCTACTACGAGGAGGCGCGCCGCTTCGCGCAGATCGCCACCAGCAGCTGCGCCAGCCATGCACAGCCCGTGGTCATCGCCACCGGCGGCGGCCCCGGCATCATGGAAGCGGGCAACCGAGGCGCCTACGAAGTGGGCGGCAAGAGCGTGGGGCTGAACATCGTGCTGCCGCACGAGCAGTACCCCAACCCCTACATCACGCCGGAGCTGTGCTTCCGCTTCCACTACTTCGGCCTGCGCAAGATGCACTTCCTGATGCGTGCCATCGCGCTGGTGTGCTTCCCCGGCGGCTTCGGCACGCTGGACGAGCTGTTCGAGACGCTGACACTGATCCAGACCAGGAAGAGCCGGCCGCGCCCCATCCTGCTGTTCGGGCGCGATTTCTGGACCCGGCTCCTCAACATCGACCTGCTGCTCGAGACCGGCATGATCAGCCCCGGCGACGAGAAACTCTTCCACTACGTCGAGACGGCCGAGGAGGCCTGGGAAGTGCTGCAGGCCCAACCTGAACTCGCCAAGCCATGACCAAGCTTCGAAACGTCTCCCTGATCGGCGCGCCCACCGACATTGGCGCCGGCGCCCGCGGCGCCAGCATGGGCCCCGAGGCCATCCGCGTGGCCGGCCTGGCCGAGGCGCTGCGCGCACGCGGCGTGGACGTGCTGGACCGCGGCAACCTGATGGGCCCGTCCAATCCCTGGCAGCCGCCGGTGGACGGCTACCGCCACCTGGACGAGGTGGTGGCCTGGAACCAGGCCGTGCACGACGCCGTCTACGCCGAGCTGAAGACCGGCCGCATGCCCATGCTGCTGGGCGGCGACCACTGCCTGGGCCTGGGCTCCATCGCCGCCGTGGCCCACCACTGCCGCGACATCGGCAAGAAGCTGCGCGTGCTGTGGCTGGACGCGCACGCCGACTTCAACACCAGCGAGCTGACCCCCAGCGGCAACATCCACGGCATGCCGGCGGCCTGCCTGTGCGGCTTCGGCCCCAAGCAGCTGATCGAGATCGGCGGCCACGTGCCGGCCATCAGCCCGAAGTGGGTGCGCCAGATCGGCATCCGCAGCGTCGACGAGGGCGAGCGCGCCTTCGTGCACGAGCACGACCTTGAAGTGTTCGACATGCGCTTCATCGACGAGATGGGCATGCGCCACACGATGGAGCTGGCGCTCGCGACGCTGGACGACAACACCCACCTGCATGTCAGCTTCGACGTGGATTTCCTCGACCCCGTGATGGCGCCCGGCGTCGGCACCACCGTGGGCGGTGGCCCCACCTACCGCGAAGCCCATCTGTGCATGGAGATGATCCACGACACCGGCCGCATGGCGTCGCTGGACATCATGGAGCTGAACCCGGCGCTGGACGTGCGCAACCAGACGGCGCTGGTGGCGGTGGACCTGATCGAAAGCCTTTTTGGCAAAAGTACCTTGATGAGAAAGTGAGTTTGCCCAGCTTCGCTGACGGCAAAAGTACCTTGATGAGAAAGTGAGTTTGCCCAGCTTCGCTGACGGCAAAGGTACCTTGATGAGGAAATGAGCTTGCCCTGCTTGGGCAGACGGCAAGCGCTCCCCCTGATGCGGAAGTGAGTTTTCCCCTCCCGCGGCCAACAGCCGTGCGCTGATGCACGCGTAGAGTGGCATGCATGGACGCCACGCCCTACCTGCTGGTCCAGCTCAGCGACCCCCACATCACCCACCCGGGCCGGCTGATCTCCGGCCGCATCGACAC
>CBFGPX010000218.1:0-7326 GCA_965650725.1 uncultured Comamonadaceae bacterium
GGCGGCGTTCTCCATCGCCGGGTCGACCTTCTTCCCGGCGCTCGTGGCCGGCGTGTTCTGGCGCCGCGCCAACCGCGCCGGCGCGTTGGCGGGGATGCTGACGGGACTGTCGGTCTGCATTGCCTACCTGCTGATCGCTCATCCCGGACTGCGCGCGCTGGTGGGCCTGCCCGGCCCGGTGACGCTGATCTGGGGCATACAGCCCGCGTCGGCGGGGCTGTTCGGTGTCCCGGCCGGGGCGCTGGCGCTGGTGATTGTGAGCCTGCTGACCGACGCGCCCGGCCCGCGCGCCCGGGACTTGATCGACACGCTGCGCAGCCGTCCCGCGCCCTGATGCGCCGCGGACTTGGTCGTTGGGCCGATCCAGGCTAGAATCCCCGGTTCCCCCTTGCCGTAACCACGTGTAGACGCCGTGGCACGGCTTCCACAGACCCGTGATTTCCACGGAGCTGGAATCCACAAGGAGTACACATGCGTCACTACGAAATCGTTCTGCTGATCCATCCGGATCAAAGCGAACAGGTTCCGGCCATGCTGGAGCGTTACAAGGGTCTCGTCACCGCCGGTGGTGGTGTCGTGCACCGTGTCGAGGACTGGGGCCGCCGCCAGCTGGCCTACCAGATCCAGAAGCTCGCCAAGGCCCACTACCTGTGCCTGAACATCGAAGCCACCAAGGAAGTCCTGGGTGAGCTCGAAACCGGCTTCCGCTTCAACGACGCCGTGCTGCGCCACCTGACCGTGGTGCAGGACAAGGCCATCACGACCCCCTCGGTCATGATGAAGGCCGTCGAGCGCGAAGAAGCCCGCAAGGCGCCGCAACAAGAAGCGGCCTGAGCTAGAGCTCATCGCTAGAACCAGGTTTCAGAGCAGCAACCGCCGACGCGTGAACCAGCTTTCGCTGTCGGCACAGATCCAGCAACTCGGACAAGTTCGTTACACACCCGCCGGGCTGATGGCCCTGGACGCAAGCCTCAAGGCCGAGTCCGAAGTCATCGAAGCCGGCAAGCCGCGCAAGGTCTCCCTGGAGATCAAGGCGGTCGCGGTGGGCGAGGTGGCCAAGCAGTTGCAGGCGCTGGGAATCGGTGGCGTCGCGGTCTTCCGCGGCTTCCTGACCCACCAGCGCAACGGCCGGGGCTTTGTCGCCCACGTCACGTTGATCGAACCCGTTGCTCCCGAGCCCGGCCATATTTGAATCCGGATAGATTTAACAGAGGTCCAACATGCCCCCTCTTCGTGGCAAAGGTCGCTTCTCCAAGGACAAGAAGCCCAAGCGCAACCAACAGTCGCTGCTGTTCCGCCGCAAGCGTTTCTGCCGTTTCACCGTCGCTGGCGTCGAGAAGATCGACTACAAGGACATCGACACGCTGCGCGACTTCATCGCCGAGAACGGCAAGATCACGCCCGCTCGCCTGACCGGCACGCGCGCCTTCTTCCAGCGTCAACTGACGGTGTGCATCAAGCGCGCCCGTTTCCTGGCTCTGCTGCCGTACAGCGACCAGCACAAGGTCTAAGGAGCTGACGACATGCAAGTGATCCTGCTCGAAAAAGTCGCCAACCTCGGCAACCTCGGCGATGTCGTCAAGGTCAAGGACGGCTATGCCCGCAACTTCCTGATCCCGACCAAGGCCGCCCGTCGCGCCACGGAAGCCGCGATCAAGGAATTCGAAGCCAAGCGCGCCGAACTGGAAAAGATCGCCGCCGAGAAGCTGGCCGAAGCCCAGAAGCTGGGCGAGAAGCTGGCCGGCAGCACCGTCCGCATCGCCCAGAAGGCCGGTGTTGACGGCCGCCTGTTCGGCTCGGTGACCAACGCCGACATCGCCGACGCGCTGACCAAGGCCGGTACCGCCGTCGCCAAGGCCCAGGTGCGCCTGCCCAACGGTCCGTTGAAGACCGTCGGCGAGTTCCCCGTGAACGTCGCTGCCCACACGGACGTGATCGTCGAGATCACCGTTCAAGTGGTTGCCGAAGCCGAGTAAACCTCGCTTCCCCTGATGGGCGGTGACAGCAAGTCACCGCATCATCGAACGAAGGCCGATACCCTCAGGGTTTCGGCCTTCGGTCTTTGTGGTCCGAGTTTTCCCGCGTCACCCACCGGCCGCCCCCAGTTCGTCCACAGCTTTGTCCACAGGCATGTCCGCGATCTTTCCCGTCTCCTCTTCCGCCGCGCCGCACGACGACGAGGTGGCGCGCCTGCGCGTGCCGCCGCATTCGGTCGAGGCCGAGTACAGCGTGCTTGGTGGCCTGCTGATCGACAACTCGGCCTGGGACAAGGCGGCTGACCTGCTGACCGACGGTGACTTCTACCGCTTCGAGCACAAGCATGTGTTCGCGGCCATCGGCAAGCTCATCAACGCGGGCAAGCCGGCCGACGTGGTCACGGTCTTCGAGGAACTGACCTCGGTGGGCCGGGCCGAGGAGTGCGGTGGCCTGGCCTACCTGAACTCGATCGCGCAGAGTGTGCCCAGTGCCGCCAACCTGCGCCGTTACGCCGAGATCGTGCGGGAGCGCGCCATCCTGCGCAAGCTGGTGGCCACCAGCGACGAGATCGCCACTGCAGCGATGAACCCGCAGGGCAAGGCTGTCACGCAGATCCTGGACGAGGCGGAGGGCAAGATCTTCAAGATCGGCGAAGAAGGTTCGCGCAGCCAGCAGGGCTTCCAGAGCATGGACCGCCTGGTCATTGCGCTGATCGACCGCGTCAACGAACTGGCCGAGAGCGGCGCACAGGACGTGACAGGCGTGCGCACCGGCTTCTACGACCTGGACAAGCAGACCGCCGGCCTGCAGCCCGGCGACCTCATCGTGCTGGCCGCGCGCCCGTCCATGGGCAAGACGGCGTTCGCCGTCAACATCGCCGAGAACGTCGCCATCAACGAAGGCCTGCCCGTCGTCATCTACTCGATGGAAATGGGCGCCGCCCAGCTGGCGCTGCGTATGGTGGGCTCCATCGGTCGCATCGACCAGAGCCGGTTGCGCACGGGCCAGCTGAAGGACGACGAATGGAGCCGGTTGTCCGAGGCCGTCGACAAGCTCGGCAAGGCCGCCATCTACATCGACGAGAGCCCGGGCCTGTCACCCAGCGAAGTGCGCGCCCGTGCCCGCCGGCAGGCGCGCATCAGCGGTCAGTTGGGCCTCATCGTCATCGACTACCTGCAGCTGATGAGCGGCAACGGCGGCGGCAGCGAAGAGAACCGTGCCACCGTGCTGGGCGAGATCTCGCGCGGCCTGAAGGCACTGGCCAAGGAGCTGCGCTGCCCGGTCATCGCGCTGTCGCAGCTGAACCGCTCCGTGGAGCAGCGGCCCGACAAGCGACCCATGATGTCCGACCTGCGCGAGTCCGGCGCCATCGAGCAGGACGCCGACATCATCATGTTCATCTACCGCGACGAGTACTACACGAAGGACGAGTGCAAGGAGCCCGGGGTCGCTGAAATCATTATTGCGAAACAGCGTAACGGCCCGGTGGGCACGGTGAAGCTGGCCTTCCAGCGCATGCACACCAAGTTCGAGAACCTCGCTCCTGGGTACGTGGGCGTGGAGCGGGACGAGTACTGAGCGGGCCAGGGCCCGGCGGCTCGCTGGCCGTCGAAGCAGGGGCTTGATGCATCCGAAATACTGTATATATTCACAGTATGCCGCCCGCCCGAATCCACATTGCCGCCGCTCAGCCCGCCCTGGTGTTCGTCGACTCCATCAAGGGCCGGGGCACGGCCACGGCCATGGCGCACCGCTTCGAGGCGCAACAGCGCGAGCAGTACGACGACGGCTGGGGGTCGCTGGACCAGCAGGCGGCCGAGGAGCCCTTGCCTCCGGCCACCGAGGTCATCGAGGAGATGGCCAGGAAGATAGTCACCAGCAACCAGTCGCCGGACATCTCCTTCGATTACTCCATCAATCCGTATCGCGGCTGCGAGCATGGCTGCATCTATTGCTTTGCGCGGCCCACGCACAGCTACCTGAACCTCTCGCCGGGGCTGGACTTCGAGACGCGCATCGTTGCCAAGGTCAACGCTGCCGAGCGCCTGCGCGAAACGCTGGCCTCGCCTCGCTACGAGCCGCGCTCGCTGGTGCTGGGCACGGCCACCGATGCCTACCAGCCCGTCGAGCGCAAGCTGGGCATCACGCGGCGCATCGTCGAGGTGCTGGCCGAGTGCGGCCATCCGTTCTCGGTCGTCACCAAGAGCAGCGGCATCGAGCGTGACCTGGACCTGATCGCTCCCATGGCCGCGCGGGGGCTGGTGTCGGTCTACTTGTCGGTGACGACGCTGGACAACGACCTGGCCCGCATCCTGGAGCCGCGAGCCGCCGCACCCGCGCGTCGGCTGCGCACCATCAGGGCGCTTGCGGATGCCGGCGTGCCGGTGGGCGTCAGCGCTTCGCCCATCATTCCCTTCATCAACGAGCCGGAGCTGGAGCGCATCCTGGAGGCCGCCGCGGCGGCCGGCGCCAGCAGCGCGTTCAGCATTCCGGTGCGTTTGCCGTGGGAGGTCAACCCGCTGTTCCAGGACTGGCTGCAGCGGCATTTTCCCGAGCGCGCCGAGCGCGTGATGGCGCGCATCCGCGACATGCGCGGCGGCAAGGGCAACGACGCGCGCTTCGGCACCCGCTTCACGGGCGAGGGCATCTGGGCCGACCTGCTGCGCGCGCGCCTGCGGCGGGCAGCGGCTCGGCTGGGGCTGCGCAGCGAACGGCGGCCGGTGCAGCTGGCGCTGTTCGAGCGGCCGTGCAAGCCGTCGGCGCAGGGCAGCCTGTTCTAGCGCCGACTCACGGCCTGCAGCCGGCCAGCAGGTCCCACTCGGGCTTGTAGACATTGGCACGCGCGCCGACCCAACCCATGACGGTGTGGAACAGGTGGTCGTGCGATGCGGGACGGTCGCGCAAGCCTGCCAGGCAGCCGGGTTTCAGCGAGCCGGCCAGCACACCACCCTCGGGCACCCACAGGATCATTGGCACGTGCGTCTGCTCGCGCGGTGCCATCGCGTAGGGCATGCCGTGCAGGTACAGGCCCTTTTCGCCGAGCGACTCGCCGTGGTCGGATACGTACAGCATGCCCACGTCGAAGTCGTGTTGCTGCTGCAGCCAGGTGATGCTGCGAGCCAGCAGGCGGTCGGTGGTGACCAGCGTGTTGTCGTAGGCGTTGACGACTTGCTCGCGCGGGCATTGCTGCAGCGCGTTGCTGCGGCATTCGGGTTGGAAGGGCTTCAGGTCCGGCGGCGAGCGCTTGAAGTAGGCCGGGCCATGGCTGCCCATCTGGTGCATGACCAACACCAGGCCACGCTTCAGCCGCTCCGGGTCCAGCGCGGCGATGCGTTTGTCCAGCGCATGCAGCAGCGCCTCGTCGAAGCATTCCTCGCCCAATTCGTCACTGCGGCACAGGCCGGCAGGCAGCGGTGCGGCGCCGGCGGGCAACTGGCTGGTGAAGTCGTGGGGCACGCGATCGCACAGGCCCTTGCAGCCGCTCTGGTTGTCCAGCCACAGCACGGCCAGGCCGGCGCGCTGCAGCACGTCCAGCAGGTTCTCCTGCCTGCCCTTCAGGTCCACGAAGGCCTCGCGGCCCAGCGGCGAGAACATGCAGGGCAGCGAGGCCGCGGTGGCCGTGCCGCAGGACGTGACGCTGCGCAGGCTCACCAGACTGGAGCCAGGCAGTCTGGACAGCTCCGGGTTGGTGGGCCGCTGGTAGCCGTTGAGGCTGAAGTTCATGGCTCGCGCCGTCTCGCCCACCACCAAAAGCAACAGCGGTGGCTTGGTTCCGTGGGCGCGCGGCAGCAGGCGGGCGTCGGCACCGATGACGGCGGGCGGTCCGGCCGGTGCAGCCTGGGTGCGCACGGCCGCGGCGGTCAGCGAGTAGACGCCGTTCAGCGGTGTGACCATGTAGCGCAGCGGCTTGTGGTTGCGCATGGTCGACGACAGCGTCGAGAACTGCAGCAGCGCCAGCAGCACCATGCCCGCGATGCCCAGCGCGAAGCCGGCCAGATTGCCGCCCAGGCGCCGCATCGCGGGCTGGGCCGGCGCGGCGGGGCGGCGCAGCAGCCACCAGGCGGGCAGGGCGCCCAGCAGCGCCAGGCTCAGCAGCAGACGCCAGCTCAGCAGGTCGCGCGTCTCGCGCACGTCGGTCTGCAGCATGTTCGTCACCATGGTGGGGTCGAACACGATGCCGTAGCTGCCGATGAAATGCGCCAGCGCGCCGGCGCTGAACAGCAGCACGACCAGCGCGGCGGTGACCAGGCGCGGCCAGGCCAGCAGGCTCAGCACGGCGCCGGTGGCGCAGACCACCATGCCGGCGAAGGCCACGACGAAACCGGCGCCGACGTCGGGCAGGGCGTGCAGCTGCCGCCACAGCGGCCAGTTGGCGAACAGGCCCATCCACAGGGCGGCCAGCCAGGCCTGGGACAGGGGACGCGAGGTATCGGGCCGGAACCAGGCCAGCAGGCGCTTGAGCAGGGACATGGAGGCAGCGAAGCGGAGGGCGCGCGGATTCTCGCGGCGCAGACTGAAGCCCGGCTGAAGCGAGTTGTCGCGAGCCTGTCAGGCCGGCTGAGGCGCGGCCGTGCGCAGCGCGACGCCGCCACCAGCGCGCGGCCGGCCCGTGCCGCTGCCCATGGGCTTCACGTACCGGCCGTGCAGGGTGTCGATCTGGCCGGCCAGTGCGTCGGCATCGTCGATCTTCTCGGCATGGCGCTTGAGCACCAGGCCGGCCATGTCGATGAGCTTGGCGTTGCGCGTGGACAGGCCCTGCTGGATCAGCAGCTCCACGCCGACGCGCGCGTCGCCGCGCAGCGAGTGGCGCATGGCGGTCTCGGCGACGTTGAATATCTGCTGGTGGCAGTCGCGGAACTGCTCGGCGGAGCCCAGGTGACCTTCGGTCATGGCGACCAGGATCTCGGTGCTGGCCTTGGCCGTACAGTGGCGCATGCCCAGCTGCTTCAGCGCGGGCATCATCTCCTCCAGCTCCACCTCCTGGCTGGACAGGCGTATCCACAGTGCCGTCAGCAGCGAGGCGGCCTCCAGGTCGAAGTTGCCTGCGTCGGCATGGCCGGTGAGTTCGCGGGCGATCACCAGCGCCTGGCCCACGCGGCGCTCCAGCAGGAAGGACAGGCCGCGGAACACCAGGTCGAAGCGCTGCAGCCGGATGGAGCCCGGCGCGCGCTCCAGCGCCGCGAGCAGCGAGTCGTGCGCGTACTTGAAGCCCTTGGTGTCCTTGGCGTCGAAGCGCATCAGCCCCAGCAGCACCAGGCTCAGCATGTCGAACAGCTTGGAGCGCAGGCCTTGCGACATCGCGCGCTCCAGCATTCGCGCGGCCTCGGCGCGCTGGCCGGCGGAAAAGCC
>CBFGPX010000219.1:0-7313 GCA_965650725.1 uncultured Comamonadaceae bacterium
AAAGGAGGAGGCCCGCGCAGCGGGCCGGGGGACACGAAGCATCAGGCCCGCCCCGCTGCCCGCGCCCATCCCACTTGCACGCCTGAGAGGCTGCGTCCAGCGTCAACCGCGAACACGTGCCCTCGGCCATCTGCGGCCGACCGCGAGCGGCTGCTTTGGGACTCACCAGGCTCTGAAGCTGGATACTGAACATCTATGACCGCGCAAGCACTCCATATGCTAAGACTGCGCGGCACCTAACCAGTCCCTGAGGAGGAGCCATGGATCGCCGAACTTTTGTCGCTGGCATGTCGCTTTTACCTGCCTTGCAACTCACGGGCTGCGCCACAAGGTCCAGCATCAATGACGGCGTGAATATCAAACCTGGCGAGGGTCTGCTTGCCTTCAAGATTACGTCTGCCGTTTACGCCAAGATGAATTACGTCAAGTACGAGCCTAGCCGGACGGTCTCGGGATTTCTGGGTGAAATGCTAGTGGCGCCACCAGGCACCTTCGTGGTCGAGAAGGGAGAGACCTACTTCGTTCACCCCGTTGAGGCCGGTGAGTACATGTGGGGGCAACTCACTATCGGAATGGGAGCAGTGGCGAATCTACATGGCTCCAACCGTTTCGTTGTGAACCAGGGTGCAATCACATACATCGGACACTTGTCCTTGTCGCTATTCGATCGAAGAACTTCGATGTTCAGCACCGATCGGGGCGTTACGTTTGTCAGCACAAACAAAGAGCATGACATGCTTTCCTATCTCAGAATCAATTTTCCGAAGTACATGGCCACGATGGTGTTTCGCAAGGAAATTGCAGAAATTCGCCTAGCTAGCTGACCGGCCTTTTCGGTGCTTCTGACCATCGCGCCAGCCTAGGCAATTAGCTGTCGGTATTCACGTCGTGCGGCTGGATATGGTGGTAACGGGTCAAACTCTGACGACCGCAGTCGGACGACGCGAAGGTCAGGTTTTCGGCATCGAAACTGTTGAGGGCCAATGTCTGAGATGGGTCGAAAGCCAACGCTCGGCAAACACTCCATCAGCGACGGCACCCCGCCTGCTGCCGACACTCTCAACCGCCCTCCCCCACCAACCGCGCCAGATAAGCCCCATGGTCCGGCATGCCGTCCACCGTCTTGGCGACGGCCATGTGCAGCCGCTTGAAGTGCTCGCGCAGCTGGGTCTCGTCCACCTGGGCCAGCAGCGGGTCCAGCGACTCGGGGCGCAGGCCCAGGCCGAGGTAGAGCGAGTACCAGGAGTCTTCGCCGAAGCTGTCGCGGTCCAGGATGGCGACGCGGCCGTTGCGGCGGAAGACTTCGATCTGGTGGGCCAGCGTCTCCGGGATGGCCATGGCGCGGCAGTAGCGCCAGAACTCGCTGTCGTCGCGCGTGGTCTGCTTGTAGTGCAGGATGATGAAGTCGCGGATGGACTCGTACTGCTTGCGCATGCGGCGGTTGTATTCGTCCACCAGGTGGGGCTCGCAGGCGCGGTCGGGGAACAATTCCACCAACGCGCTGACGCCATGGATGACCAGTGACAGGCTGGTGGACTCCAGCGGCTCCAGGAAGCCCGAGGCCAGGCCGATGGACACGACGTTGCGGTCCCAGATGCGGCGCCGCATGCCGGTCTTGAAGCGCAGCTGGCGCGGCTGGTCCTGGGCCGCGCCGTCCAGCTTGTTCATCAGCACGCGGCCGGCCTCTTCGTCGCTGATGTAGCCGCTGCAGTAGACATGGCCGTTGCCGGTGCGGTGCTGCAGTGGGATGCGCCACTGCCAGCCGGCACTGTGGGCCGTGGACGTCGTGTACGGCGTCATCGGCAGCACCTTGTCGCAAGGCACGGCCTGAGCGCTGTCGCAGGGCAGCCAGTGCGTCCAGTCGTGGTAGCCGGCCTTGCAGACGCCTTCGATCAGCAGCGCGCGAAAGCCCGAGCAGTCGATGAACAAATCGCCCTCGATGCGGCGGCCGTCGGCCAGCGTGACGGCGGTGACGAAGCCGTCGCCGGGGCGCACGGACACGTCGACGATGGTGCCCTCCTCGCGCTGCACGCCGCGCGCCAAGGCGTAGTCGCGCAGGAAGGCGGCGTACAGGCCGGCGTCGAAATGGAAGGCGTAGGAGTAGGCATTGGCGGCCGACGGCGGCCCGGCCTCGGGCAGCGCGAAGCGGTTGCGGCGCGCCATCACGGTGGCGGTGGACCACTCCTCGTAGCTGGGCATGGCGCCGGCGCGCTGCAGCCGCAGCCAGTGCGCCACCGAGGAGCGGTTCAGCACCGCCGGCCCGAAGCCGCCGAAGCCGTGGAAGAAGCGGTTGCCGACGTGGCCCCAGTCCTTGAACTCGATGCCGAGCTTGAAACTCGCCTGGGTCTTGCGCATGAACTCGGCGTTGTCGAGCTCCAGCGCATCGTTGTAGTAGCGGATGCTGGGCAGCGTGGCCTCGCCCACGCCGACGGTGCCGATGTCGGGCGACTCGACCAGCACGATCTCGCAGCCCACCGGGTTGGCCGCCCCGCCCGGCGGCGTGCCGAACACCTGGCTGAGCGGCGCTGCGGTCATCCAGCCGGCGGAGCCGCCGCCGACGATGACGATGCGGCGAATGGCTTGGTCGTTCATGGCTTGACCATCTCCAGGGGTTCGGCGCGGGCGTGCTTGTCGATGAAGGCGCCGTGGCCGGGCATGCCGTCCACGGTCTGCGATATGGCGGTGCGCAGGCGCTGGAAGTGGCTGCGCAGCGCCTGCTCGTCCACCTGGCCCAGCAGCGGGTCGTGGCGCTGCGGCCACAGCCCCAAGCCCAGGAACAGCGACACCCAGGAGGGCTCGGCAAAGCTGTCCGGGTCCAGGATGGCGACGCGGCCGCTGTTGCGGAAGATCTCGATCTGGTGGTGCAGCGCGTCGGGGATGGGCATGGCGGCGCAGTAGCGCCAGAACTCGCTGTCGTCGCGCTTCGTGAGCTTGTAGTGCAGCACGATGAAGTCGCGGATGGACTCGTACTGCCGCGCCATGCGGCGGTTGTATTCGTCGGCCAGGTGGCGGTCGCAACGGCGGTCGGGCAGCAACTCGATAAGCCGGCCCACGCCGTCCATGATGAGCTGGATGCTGGTGGACTCCAGAGGCTCCAGGAAGCCCGACGACAGGCCGATGGCGACGACGTTGCGGTCCCAGGCCTTCTTGCGCATGCCGGTCTTGAAGCGCAGCTGGCGCGGCTCGCCCAGCGCGGCGCCGTCGAGGTTGGCCATCAGCACCTGGCCGGCCTCGTCGTCGCTGATGTAGCCGCTGCAGTAGACGTGGCCGTTGCCGGTGCGGTGCTGCAGCGGGATGCGCCACTGCCAGCCCGCGCTGCGCGCGGTGGAGGTGGTGTAGGGCGTCAGCGGCTCCACGCGCGCACACGGCACGGCCTGGGCGCTGTCGCAGGGCAGCCAGTGCGTCCAGTCCTCGTAGCCCACCTTGCAAACGCCTTCGATGAGCAGCGCGCGAAAGCCCGAGCAGTCGATGAAAAGGTCTCCCTCGATGCGCCGGCCGTCGGCCAGCGTCACGGCAGTGACGAAGCCATCGCCCGGCCGCACGGACACGTCCACGATGGTGCCCTCCTCGCGCTTGACGCCGCGCGCCATCGCGTAGTCGCGCAGGAAGGCGGCGTACAGGCCGGCATCGAAATGGAAGGCGTAGGAATAGGCGTTGGCGGCCGACGTGACCTCGCCGCCCTCGGGCGGCACGAAGCGGTTGCGCAGGGCCATCACGGTGGCGGTGGACCAGTCCTCGTGGCTGGCCATGCCGCCCTGGGCATGCAGGCGCAACCAGTGCGAGATGGACGAGCGGTTCAGGATGGGCGGGCCGAACTCGCCGAAGCCGTGGAAGAAGCGGTTGCCGAGGTGGCCCCAGTCCTTGAACTCGATGCCCAGCTTGAAGCTCGCCTGGGTCTTGCGGATGAACTCGGCGTTGTCGAGTTCCAGCGTGCGGTTGTAGAAGCGGATGGTGGGCAGCGTGGCCTCGCCCACGCCCACGGTGCCGATCTCGGGTGACTCGATCAGCACGATCTCGCAGCAGGCGGCGTGGTCGCCGCGGCCCATCAGCTGGCCCAGCGGCGCGGCGGCCATCCAGCCCGCCGTGCCGCCGCCCACGATGACGATGCGGCGGATGGCCTGGTCTTCAGGCATGCGATCTGTCCCCATGTGCGCCCTCTTGTTATGTCTCGAAACACTAACCCATAAAAAAGGCCCGGCGCTGCGGCGCCGGGCCTCCGTGGAGCCGGGATAAACCCGGCGTTCGGATCAGAACTGGTAGCGCGCCGACAAGGTGTAGCGCGGCCCCGAAACGAACCAGCTGCGGCCCATCATGCCAATGTGCTGCTGCATCAGCTGCTTGTAGACCGCATCCGTCAGGTTCTGGCCCTGGAACTCCAGCGTCAGCTTGTCGGTGGCCTTGAACTGCACGCCGGCATCCAGCTGACCATAGTCGGCCGTCCAGACCGGCAGACCCAGCGGCATGTTGTTGCGTCCGAACTGCGGGCTGTTCGGGTTGTAGTTCAAGCCGTTGGTCTGGTTGGGGCCGGTGTTGTCCGGGAAGGCCACGCCGTTCAGGTACTTGCCGCGCCATGCATAGGCCACGCGCGCCGAGATCGGGCCGTGGTCGTACAGGATGGCCAGGTTGAAGGCCTTGCGTGACAGGTTGGGCAGCGGGTGATCCCCGTAGGACTGGCCGTTGGTGTCGCAGCCGTTGACGTAGAGGTTGAGGTTGCGCTCGTCCGTCACGCCGCTGCACCACTCGGCACCCACCGAGTTGTAGCGCTTCTGCTTGCTGTCCACGTAGGTGACGTTGGCCTGCACACCCAGGCCGGCAAGCAAGCCCGGCAGCCCGTTGAAGTAGTGCTGCACGGCGAACTCAAGACCACGCGCCCAACCCTTGGCGCCGTTCACCTGCGTCGAGTAGGCGAAGTCATACACCCGGCCGGTGGTGTCGGCCGCCTGCATGATGCCGACCTGGTTGACGATCACGTCCTTCAGCTGCTTGTTGAAAGCTGCCATCGTGATCGAGCTGGCCTTGTCGATGTACCACTCGGCCGACACGTCGAACTGGTCAGACTTCACCGGCTTCAGGACGGGATTGCCCAGCGCCGTGCCGCGGTTCCTCAGGTCGTCGATGTAGATCGTGCGCGTTTCCGGCGTGACCGTGGTGTCGACCACCGTGCGCAGCGTCGCCCCGCCCGCGTTCATCTGGATGTTGGGCTGCAAGGTGCTGAAGTCCGGGCGCGCCATCGCCTTGGCGTAGGCGAAGCGCAGCTGCATGTTGTCCTTGAGCTTCCACCGCAGGTTCAGGCTGGGCAGCACATTGGTGTACTTGTTCTCGACGGTGATGGGCGTCTGGAAGTTCGTGAACACCGGGATGGGGCCGCCCACGACCGTGCCCGTCCCGAGGGTGGTGGCGGTGTAGTTCAGCGACTTGTAGCCCTGGGTCGTGTAGTCCGTGTTGACGATACGCAGGCCCACATTGCCGTCGACCGGCACGTTCCACTCATCGAAGCCGAAGCGCAGCTGCGCGTAGGCCGTCTTGGTGCTTTCCTGCTGCTTGTTGCTGTTGGGCGAGGTCTCGTCGAACGGGATGGGCGTCCAGGAGGCCGGGCAGTTGGGCGTCTTGCCCAGCTGAATGGCGTACTCCGTGCACAGCGTGTTGTAGTAGCTGTGCAGCAGCTTGTACGAATCCGGATAGTTCGCCGCCACGGCCATCTTGGGCAGCACCAGCGACGCCACCGAGTTCTTGCCGTTCATGAAGTTGTTGAACGACTTGACCTGGGTCTCGCCGCCGAAGCGCGACAGGTAGGCCAGCGAGCGGATCGGGTGCCAGTCCCAGCTCTGGTCGCGCGCGCCCGCATCGAACTCGGCGGACTGCCACGTCTGCGTGACGGCCTTCCAGTTGTAGCTGGGGTTGCTGACCTGGTTGCTCGTGTCGCGGTCCGTCAAGCGCAGGCCGACGCGGATGTCGTGCAGCACCGGGTGGTCGAACGAGTACTTGACGTCGCCCTTCCAGGCCTTCTGGGTCGCGCGGCTCTTGTCCAGGTGCTCCATCGTGAAGCCCCAGTAGTACTTGGACGGGTCGGCCAGGTAGGCGCGGTCCGCGGCGTCCAGGATCAGGCGCGGCATGTCGCCCGTCATGTCCACGGTCTCCTTGGGCATGTTGATGCCGGTGGCGACGGTGGAGTCGATGGCGCCGGTGGTGGACTCGATGAACTGGAAGTCGTTGGCGATTCGCAGCGCCGGCGTGGGCGTCCACACCAGGTTGAACGTGGTCTCCTTGGTCTGCGAGCTGCGCTTGGAGAAGCGCGTGTTCGCGTTGAAGGGGATGCCGTTGTGGCCCGGGTCGGTGATGGTGCCTTTCAGCAGCGCGCCGTTGCTGCCCCAGGTGGCGTCGGCCGACACCAGCGAGGTGTACGGATCGGCCTGGCTGTCGATGGAGCTTTCATCCCAGTAGAAGTTGTACTTGGAGCGGAAGTGCGTGACCGCCGCCTGCAGGTTGTCCTTCTTCCACTGGCCGGCAAAGTAGCTGCCCTGGCGCTTGCGGTCGTAGGCCAGCGTGCGCCAGCCCAAGGCCTTGGGGAACCAGTGGTTGGCACCGCCCTTGGCACGGTAGTAGGCGTTGTCGTTGTCGGTCGGCTTGGCGATCCGCTCCACTTCCATGAAGTAGGGGTCGACGAACATGCCGTCGGTGCGCGTGGCGCTCTCGGAATGGGCCGCATGCACGAGCAGGCCGATCTTGCCGAGGTCGGTGTTCCAGGTGTTGGACAGCAGGCCGGAATAGGTCGGCTTCTGGTTGTCCGCCAATTGGTTCTTGGTCAGCGAAACGCCCAGGTTGCCCTTGAAGCCGTTGTAGTCGAACGGCAGGGCCGTGCGCAGATTCACCAGGCCGCCGATGGCGCCCTCGATCTGCTCGGCCGAGGGGTTCTTGTAGACGTCCACGCCGGCCATCAGCTCGGGCGGCACGTCCTCCCAGCTCAGGCCGCGGCCCCCGTTGGCCGAGAAGCTCTCACGGCCGTTCAGGTTGGACGACACATAGGTCAGGCCGCGGATCAGCACGCCGGAGCCTTCGACCGAGAAACGGCCCGGGTCGCCACGCGCCATCACGCGGTCCATGGTCACGCCCACGATGCGCTGCAACACCTCGCTGACCGAGCGGTCGGGCAGCTTGCCCGCGTCGTCGGCATTGATGGAGTCGATGATCTCGTCGGCGTCCTGCTTCAGCTTCTGCGCCGATTGCAGCGCCGCCCGCTGGCCCGACACGACCACCGTCTCCAACTGCTGGGACTTGGGCGCCTCCGTGCTCTGCGCCATGGCCGGCATCGCCAG
>CBFGPX010000220.1:0-7261 GCA_965650725.1 uncultured Comamonadaceae bacterium
CAGGTGGCCAACAAGTCGCTGCACTTCATCGCGCGGCTGTCGGGCAAGGACGCGTTCGGCCGCGACAACCGCATCGCCATCGTCAAGGTGCCGCGCGTGCTGCCGCGCGTCATCAAGCTGCCCGCCAACCTCAGCGATGGCCGCCAGGCCTTCGTGCTGCTGACCAGCGTCATCCGCGCGCATCTGGAAGACCTGTTTCCCGGCCGCAAGGTGGAGGCGTTCTCGCAGTTCCGCGTCACGCGCGACTCCGACCTGGAGGTGGACGAGGAGGAGATCGCCAACCTGCGCCACGCGCTGCGCTCGGGCCTGACGACGCGCCACTTCGGCCGTGCGGTGCGGCTGGAGGTGGTCAACACCTGCCCGGCCGAGCTGTCGGAGTTCCTGCTGGAGCAGTTCGCCCTGCCCAGCGCGGCGCTGTACCGGGTGAACGGCCCGGTCAACCTGGTGCGCCTGAACGAGCTGATCGACCAGACCGACGCGCCGTCGCTGCGCTTCTCGCCCTTCGAACCGACCTGGCCGACCGGCCGCCTGCCGCGCCACAAGTCGATTTTCGAGCGGCTGAAGAAGGGCGACGTGCTGCTGCACCACCCGTTCGAGAGCTTCGACCCGGTCGTGCAGTTGCTGCGCGAGGCGGTCAACGACCCCGACGTGCTGGCCATCAAGCAGACCATCTACCGCACCGGCGCCAAGTCCGAGCTGATGGACCTGCTGATCGAGGGCGCGCGGCGCGGCAAGGAGGTCATGGCCGTCGTCGAGCTGAAGGCGCGCTTCGACGAGGAGGCCAACATCAACTGGGCCGAGCGGCTGGAGGCCGTGGGTGCGCAGGTGGTGTACGGCATCGTGGGCTACAAGACGCATGCCAAGCTGCTGTTGATCACGAGGCGCGAGAACGGCAAGCTGCGCCGTTACGGCCACCTGTCCACCGGCAACTACAACCCCAAGACCGCGCGGCTGTACACCGACCTGGGCCAGCTGACGGCGGACCCGGACCTGACGGCCGATGCCGACGCGGTGTTCCGCCAGCTTGCCGCCCTGGGCAAGTTCAAGGCGCCGCGGCGCATGCTGCTGGCGCCGTTCAACATGCACGAGCGCATGGTGGCGCTGCTGGGCCAGGTGGAGGCCGCGGCCCGCGCCGGCTACAAGGCGGCGCGCGTGGTCGTGAAGATCAATGCGCTGACCGACGTGGATCTGATCCATGCGCTGCTGCGCACGGCGCGCGCCGGCGCCAAGGTGGACCTCATCGTGCGTGGCGCCTGCATGCTGCCGCCGGGGCTGCCGGGCGTCAGCGAGAACATCATCGTGCGCTCGGTGGTGGGTCGCTTCCTGGAGCATTCGCGGGTCTGCTACTTCCGCTGGGCCGACGCGGACGACGGCGAGGCCTTGTTCCTGTCCAGCGCCGACTGGATGAGCCGCAACATGTTCCGCCGCATCGAGGTGGCCTGGCCGGTGCTGGACGCCAGGCTGCGCCAGCGCGTCATCGACGAGGCGCTGCAGCCCTACCTGCACGATTCACTGGATGCCTGGCAGCTGGGCCCGGACGGCCGCTCCATGCGGGTCAGCGACAGCGGCATCAGCGCGCAGCAGGCCTTGATGAAGCGCTTCTCCGAATGAGAATCCGGCCATGGACCTGATTCTTTGGCGCCACGCCGAGGCCGAGATCATCCAGCCCGGCCAGGACGACCTGCAGCGCGCGCTGACCACCAAGGGCGAGCGCCAGGCGCGCCGCATGGCCGCCTGGCTCAACCAGCGGCTGGCCGCCACCACGCGCGTGTTGACCAGCCCCGCATTGCGCTGCCGCCAGACCGTGGAGGCGCTGGGTCGCGAGGCGCGCGTGGTGCCGGGCATCGCGCCCGACGTGCCCTTGGCCAACCTCATCGAGGCCGCCCGCTGGCCCAGGGCCAGCGAGCCGGTGCTGATCTGCGGCCACCAGCCCACGCTGGGCCAGCTGACGGCGCATCTGCTGGCCGGCGTGGAGCAGGACTGGGCCGTGAAGAAGGGCGCCGTCTGGTGGCTGCGCTGGCGCCAGCGCGACGGCGAGCCGGAGGTCACGCTGCATGCGGTGCAGGCGCCCGACGCGCTCTAGAGGTGCCGGGTTTCGTCCGGGCTGTGCCACCAGTTGTTGTGCAGCCCGTCGAAGTACTGGATGGGCGCGCCGACCAGTTCTTGGGCTGACGCGTCGTCCAGCACGTTGAGCTTGATCGACACGAAGGCGCCGCCCATCTCCTCGATGTGGCCGTGACCGTAGCAGCGCACGCCACAGGTCTTGCAGAACAGGTTGTGGATGCTGTTGCTGCCGAATTGATAGTCGCTCTGCGCGTCGGCGCCGGCCAGCAGGCGGAAGGCCCCGGGCTTGACGCTGGCGCTCCAGTTGCGCGTCTTGAAGCAGATGGAGCAGTTGCAGCGGCCGGTGCCGGCTTCGAGGTCCAGATCGACTTCGAAACGCACGGCCTTGCAATGGCAGCTGCCGTTGTAGGTCTTGAGCATGGCGGTTACCTGAGTGGGGGCCGCCGCATGTTCGGGGACCTTGCTGCCAGGGTGTGGCAGCAGGACTCAGCCTATCTGCAGCTCCAGCTGACCCGACTTGGCCCAGGCCTCGGCCTCTTCCTTCAGCAGGTAGCGGGTGCGGGCCTGCTCGCCGGACCAGCTCTTGGGGCAGGTCATGGCCAGCTGACGGCCGCTGCGTGCCAGCTTGGGTGCTGCGGTCGTCACCGGCGTGCGGGCGTGGCACAGGATGACGGCCAGGCGCAGCGCGAGGAGCTGGTCCAGCAGCGTCGCGTCGGCCAGTTGGGCCTCCAGTTTGCGCAGGCCGCCGCGCTGGCCCAGCACCAGCACGCCCAGGCGCTGCAGCTGGTTGGTGGAGAAACCCGGCGCGTCGACGTGACCGACGATGTAGGCGCTGTGGCGGTGGTGGTCGTGGTGCGACACGAACATGCCGATTTCGTGCAGCGCCGCGGCCCAGCGCAGTTCGCGCAGCAGCTCGGGCACGGGCTTGGGTGCGAGCTGGCGGTACAGCTTCTCGGCCTGGGCCGTGACGCGGTCGGCCTGGGCCACGTCCACGTCGAAGCGCCGCTGCAGCTCGGCCACCGAGTCGCCGCGCGGGTCGCGCGCGCCGCTGGGCTGCAGGCGTTCGGCCAGGTCGAAGATGACGCCCTGGCGCAGCGCGCCCTTGGTGGGCAGCAGCTCCTGGATGCCGAACTGCGTCAGCAGCGTGTACAGGATGCACAGGCCGCCGGCCACGACGGGGCGGCGGTCGTCCTTCAGGCCGGTGATCTGCAGCTTGTCCTGCGAGCCGGCGGCCAGGCATTGCTCGATGCACCAGCGCAGCGCCGCCGGCGTGATGCGGCCATCGGTCTGGCCCGTGGCGGCCAGGATCTGCGACACCGCGCCCACGGTGCCGGACGAGCCCAGCGCTTCCCGCCACAGCTCGGGGCGGAACAGCGTCAGCGCCTCTTCCAGCTCGGCGCCGGCGGCGACCTGGGCGGCGCGGAAGGCTTCCTCGGTGTAGCGGCCGTCGGCGAAGAAGCGCAGCGACAGGCCCACGCTGCCGACGCCGAAGGACTCGGCCAGCAGCGGCTTGCGGCCGCGGCCCAGGATCATCTCGGTGGAGCGGCCGCCGATGTCGATGACCAGCCGGGGCTTGTCGGAGGGCTGCAGGCGCGCCACGCCGGCATAGATGAGGCGGGCCTCCTCGCGGCCGGAGATGACCTCCACCGGATGGCCCAGCACCGCCTGCGCACGGGCCAGGAAGGCGTTGCGGTTGCGCGCCTCGCGCAGTGTCTGCGTGGCCACGGCGCGGATGCGCTCGGGCGCGATGCCCACCAGCTGCTCGCCGAAGCCCTTCAGGCAGCTCAGGCCGCGCTGCATGGCTTCCTCGGTCAGCATGCCCTCGTCGTCGAGGCCGGCACCCAGGCGCACGCTTTCCTTGATGTAGCTGAGGCGCTGGTAGCGGTCGCCGCTGAGTCGGGCCAGTTCCAGCCGGAAGCTGTTGGAGCCGATGTCGATGGAGGCCCAGGGTTGGCCGCTGCGGTCGGGGCGCGTCGTCATGGCGGCGGATTGTCGGGGCAGAATTTGACGCCCCTTCGTAACCCAGGAGCCTCGATGTTGAATGACGAGATAGCCAGCCTCGCGCCCTCGCGCGATTTCAGCCGCCGCAGCTTCGTGCAGACGACGGTGGGCAGCGGCTTCGCGGCGGCGGTGCTTCCGGTGACGGCGCAGACCGTCACGACCGACACGACGGGCCTGGAGGCGGGTCCGGTCAGCATCAAGGTCGGCGACTTCGCGATGCCGGCCTACCGCGCGCAGCCGGCGGGCAGGAAGAACCTGCCGGTCATCCTGGTGGCCAGCGAGATCTTCGGCGTGCACGAGCACATCGCGGACGTGTGCCGGCGCTTCGCCAAGCAGGGTTATCTGGCGATTGCGCCGGAGCTGTTCGTGCGCCAGGGCAATGCCGGCGCGTACACCGAGGTGGCCAAGCTCATCGCCGAGGTCGTCAGCAAGGCTCCGGATGCCCAGGTCATGGCCGACCTGGACGCGACGGTGGCCTGGGCCGCCGCCCATGGCGGCGACGTGGCCAAGCTGGGCATCACCGGCTTCTGCTGGGGCGGGCGCACGACCTGGCGCTATGTGGCGCACAACCCCAAGGTGGTGGCCGGCGTGGCCTGGTACGGCCCGGTGGCGCGCAGCTACCACCCGGGCGACAAGACCGTCGTCGAGCTGGCCGCCGCCATCAAGGCGCCCGTGCTGGGGCTGTACGGTGCGGCCGACGGCGGCATTCCGGTCGAGACGCTGACGCTGCTGGAGAACGCGCTGAAGGTCGCGGGCAACACGAAAAGCGAGATGGTGGTCTACCCCGACACGCCGCATGCCTTCCATGCCGACTACCGGCCCAGCTACCGCAAGGCGGCGGCCGACGATGGCTGGGCGAAGTGCCTCGCGTGGTTCAGGAAAAGCGGGGTGGCTTGACGGATCGGCTCACCCCCTACGCGCTTCGCGCGGCCCCTTCGAGGGGGCACTGCCAGCGGCCCGGCAAAGCCGGTCCCGCGGCAGTCGCGCGATGTGTCGGCACGCTGGCGCGGCGCCTTCCAGGACAATCGCTCCAATGACTCTTCTCTACATCGTGCTCGCCACCTTCGCGGGCGGGTTGCTGTCGGTGCTCGTCGCCGCCAGCCTGACCGTGGGCGTGCTGACACGCCTCGTGAAAAGCCTCGTCAGTCTGTCGGCCGGCATCCTGCTGGGCACCTCGCTGCTGAACGTGCTGCCGGAGGCCTTCGAAAGCCACACGGCCCAGCCGCAGACGCTGTTCGCCGTGCTGTTGGGCGGCTTGCTGTTCTTCTGGCTGCTGGAGAAGGTGGAGCTGTATCGCCACGTGCACCACCACGAGGGTGACGGGCACCACCACCACCATCATTTCGATGCCGAGCAGGCGGGCCGCGGCGGCCTCTCCGTGCTGGTGGGCGACAGCATCCACAACTTCTGCGACGGCGCCATCATCGCGGCGGCCTTCCTGGCCGATACGCACCTGGGCATGGCGACGGCGCTGGCCATCGTGGCGCACGAGATCCCGCAGGAGGTGGGCGACTACATCGTGCTGCTGAACGCCGGCTTCACGCGCTCCAAGGCACTGCTGTTCAACGCGATCTCGGGCATGGCGTCGGTGCTGGGCGGCGTGCTGGGCTACCTGCTGATCGGCCAGTTCGAGCTGGCGCTGCCCTATCTGCTGGTGCTGGCTGCCAGCAGCTTCATCTACATCTCGGTGGCCGACCTGCTGCCGCAGTTGCAGCAGCGGCTGGCGTGGAAGGAGACCGTCGCCCAGGTGGCCTGGCTGGCCGTGGGCCTGGGGGCGGCCTTCGTCGTGTCACAGATGCTGCATCACGCCCACTGACAGCGCCGCCGCGAGGCGGCGCCGGCTCATTTGACGATGAGTACCGGCAGGTCGATGTGGGTCAGCACCTTCTGGGCCTCGCTGCCCAGCAGCAGCGCGGCCAGGCCTTTGCGGCCGTGCGAGGCCATCACGATGAGGTCGACCTGCTCGGTCTTGGCGTGGTCCACGATGGCCTCCCAGGCGTGCAGGGCCTCGACCGTGTGGGCCCGGCAAGACAGGCCCTGGGCCGCTGCGGTGGCGCTGACGGCCTCCACGCGCTGGGTCGCGACGCGCTGTTGAGCGTCGATGAACTCCTGCGGCGGCACGGGCTGTATCTCGGAGACCGCGCTGTAGGGAAAGGGCTCCATGACGCTCAGCGTCAGCAGCTGGGCGCCGTGCACCTTGGCGAGCTGGATGGCGGTGTCCACCGCGTGGGCGGTGATGTCGGAGCCGTCGGTCGGGACAAGGATGCGCTTGAACATTCGGTCCTCCAGTCGTCGTTGCGGAGAACTACAGTGTGGCCCATCAGGGGCCGTGGCGCTTGTCGGAGATCAAGCCTTTGCGATCGGTCGCGCCGGGTCGGCGGACCATTCGCTCCAGGAGCCGACGTAGAGCAAGCCGTCGCCCAGGCCTGCATGGGCCATCGCCAGCAGGTTGTGGCAGGCGGTCACGCCCGAGCCGCACTGGTGCACGACGGCGCCCGCGCCATGCGGGGCGAGCAAGGCCTGGAACTCGGCGCTCAGCTCGGCCGCGGGCTTGAAGCGGCCGTCCGCGCCCAGGTTGTTCTTGAACAGCCGGTTGCTGGCGCCGGGGATGTGGCCGGGCAGCTTGTCCAGCGGCTCGACCTCGCCGCGGAAGCGCTCGGGCGCGCGCGCGTCGATGAGGCGGATATTGCCCAGTCGCTTCAGCAGCGCGGCGGCGTCGATCTGGCCCACCAGCGGCGCGCCGGGCTGCCAGTCGGTGGGCGTGGCCACGGGCACGGCGGTCGTGCGCTCGCCGTCCCAGGGGCCGTCCAGCACGGCCACCTCGGCGTGGCCCAGCCAGCGCAGCATCCACCAGCAGCGCGCCGCGTAGGGGCCGCCCTGGGCGTCGTGGCAGACGACCTGCCGGCCCGCGCGCAGGCCCAGGCGGCGCATCAGCACGGCGAAGGTCTCGCGGTCGGGCAACGGATGGCGGCCGTTTGAACCGGTCTTCGGGCCGGACAGGTCGCGGTCCAGGTGCAGGTAGTGGGCGCCTGGGATGTGGCCGGTGGCGTAGGCGCGCTGGCCGGCCTCGGTGTCGGCCAGGTCGAAGCTGCAGTCCAGCACCAGCGGGTTGTCCAGCGTGCGCAGGTCGGCGGCGGAGATCAGCGTCGTGTAGGTCATGATTCGTTGGGGTTGAACTGACTGTCCTTCGGCGGGG
>CBFGPX010000221.1:0-7156 GCA_965650725.1 uncultured Comamonadaceae bacterium
CCTTCTCGCTCTCCAGCCCGCTCCAGGTCGGCGAGCTGATGATCTTGCGCGGCTGGGCCTGCACGTCGCGGTAGCGGATCTTCTCGTCCTCGCGGTGCAGGGCCAGGTGCACGTGCTCGCGGCCGGTGGCCTTGCCCTGCGCCTCCCAGGCCTTCACGGCGACATGGCCGTTGGTCTCGGGCGCCAGCTGCAGAATGACCTCGCAGGCATCGATGTCGCTGACGATGCGGGCGCGGCCGGCGGCGTCCGTGCCATTCAGCTCGGCGAGCTGCGCGACCTCGGTCTTGGTGTCCCAACCGATGCCCTTGCCGCCGTTGCCCAGCTTGTCCATCAAGGGGCCGAGCGACGTGAAGCGCTCGTAGGTGGCCGGGTAGTCGCGCTCGACGACGGCGATGGTGGGCGCCGTCTTGCCGGGGATGAGCTCGCACTCGCCCTTCTTCCAGTCCTGCACGCCGAAGGGCTGGGCCAGCTCGGCCGGCGTGTCGTGCATCAGGGGGCTGAGAACGACTTCCTTCTCCACGCCCAGGTGGCCCACGCAGACCTCGCTGAAGGCCTTGGCGAAGCCCTTGTAGATCTCCCAGTCGCTGCGGCTTTGCCACACCGGGTCCACCGCGGCGGACAGCGGGTGGATGAAGGGGTGCATGTCGCTGGTGTTGAGGTCGTTCTTCTCGTACCAGGTGGCCGTGGGCAGCACGATGTCCGAGTACAGGCAGGTGGTGCTCATGCGGAAGTCCAGCGTCACCAGCAGGTCCAGCTTGCCTTCCGGCGCCTTGTCGTGCCAGCGCACTTCCTGCGGCTTGGCATCGTCCGGCCCGAGGTCCTTGCCCTGGACCCCGTGCGACGTCCCGAGCAAATGCTTCAGGAAGTACTCGTGGCCCTTGCCCGACGAACCCAGGATGTTGGAGCGCCACACGAACATGTTGCGCGGCCAGTTGTCCGGGTGGTCGGGGTCTTCGCAGCTCATCTGCAGCGAGCCGTTCTTCAGGCCCTCCACCACGTGCATCTTGACGTCACCGGCCGCTGCGCCGGCCCGTGCCACCTGCAGCGGGTTGGTCTTCAATTGCGGCGCGGTGGGCAGCCAGCCCATGCGCTCGGCGCGCACGTTGTAGTCGATCAGGCTGCCGCCGAATTCACGCTTGTCCGCCAGCGGCGACAGCACCTCGTCGACCCCCAGGCGCTCGTAGCGCCACTGGTCGGTGTGGCTGTAGAAGAAGCTGGTGGAGTTCTGCTGCCGCGGCGGGCGCACCCAGTCCAGCGCAAAGGCCAGGGCGGTCCACCCGGTCTGCGGGCGCAGCTTTTCCTGGCCCACGTAGTGCGCCCAGCCGCCGCCGGATTGCCCGATGCAGCCGCACATCATCAGCATGTTGATGATGCCGCGGTAGTTCATGTCGCAGTGGTACCAGTGGTTCATCGCCGCGCCGATGATGATCATCGACTTGCCCTGCGTCTTGTGCGCGTTCTCGGCGAACTCGCGCGCCACGCGCACGACCTGGGCGCGCGGCACGCCGGTGATGGCCTCCTGCCAGGCCGGCGTGTAGGGCGCGTTGTCGTCGTAGCTCGCGGCACCGGAGCCGAAGCCGCGGTTGATGCCGTACTGCGCGGCCTGCAGGTCGAACACGGTGGCGACCAGCGCCTCGCCGTCCTGCGTCTTCAGCCGCGTGGCCGGCACGCGGGCGCAGTGGCTGACGCCATCCTGCTGCGGGTTGGGCGTGAAGTGCTCGCTGGCGCTGCCGGCGAAGTAGGGGAAGGCCACGTCGACGATGTCGTGCGCCTGGCCGCCATCCTCGACCAGCGACAGCTTGAGCTTGACGTCGCCGCCGCCCTCGGCCTCCTTGGCCTCCAGGTTCCACTTGCCGGTGTCGTCCCGCCCTTCCGCGCCCCAGCGGAAGCCGATGGATCCGTTGGGCAGCACCAGCATGCCGTCGGTGTTGAAGGCCAGCGTCTTCCACTCGGGGTTGTTGCTCTGGCCCATCTGGCCGGCCAGGTCGCTGGCGCGCAGGTAGCGGCCCGGCACGCGGGTCTTGCGGTCGTCGGGCAGCGTGCGCTCCTCCAGCAACACCAGCAGCGGCAGGTCGGTATAGCGGCGCGCGTAGTCGTCGAAGTAGGGGCTGCGCTGCTTGAAGTAGAACTCGTTGAGGGCCACGTGGCCCATCGCCATCGCGAGCGCCGCGTCCGTGCCCTGCTTGGGGTGCAGCCACAGGTCGGCCAGCTTGGCGACCTCGGAGTAGTCCGGCGTCACGGCCACCGTCTTCGCGCCCTTGTAGCGCACCTCGGTGAAGAAGTGCGCGTCCGGCGTGCGCGTCTGCGGCACGTTGCTGCCCCAGGCGATGATGTAGTTGCTGTTGTACCAATCGGCCGACTCGGGCACGTCGGTCTGTTCGCCCCAGATCTGCGGGCTGCTTGGCGGCAGGTCGCAGTACCAGTCGTAGAAGCTCATGCAGACGCCGCCGATCAGGCTCAGATACCGGCTGCCCGCCGCGTAGCTGACCATGCTCATCGCCGGGATGGGCGAGAAGCCGATGATGCGGTCAGGACCGTGCTGCTTGATGGTGTAGACATTGGCCGCAGCGATGAGCTGGTTGACCTCGTCCCAGGTCGAGCGCACGAAGCCGCCCATGCCGCGCGCCTGCTGGTAGTCGCGCCGCGCGGCCTCGTCGGCCTGGATCAGCGCCCAGGCGTCCACCGGCGTCTTCGCCACCTGCAGCGCCTCGCGCCAGCGCTTCAGCAGCCGACCGCGCACCATCGGGTACTTCACGCGGTTGGCGCTGTACAGATACCAGCTGTAGCTCGCGCCCCGTGCGCAGCCGCGCGGCTCGTGGTTGGGCAGGTCGGCGCGCGTGCGCGGGTAGTCGGTCTGCTGGGTCTCCCAGGTGACGATGCCGCCCTTGACGTAGATCTTCCACGAGCAGGAGCCGGTGCAGTTCACGCCATGCGTGCTGCGCACGATCTTGTCGTGCGCCCAGCGGTTGCGGTAGGCATCCTCCCAGCTGCGGTCCTCGCCGGTGGTGACGCCATGGCCGCCGGCGAAGACTTCCTTGGGCAGCTGGAAGGCGGTCAGTCGATCCAGGAAATGGGACATCTCTTTCTCCGTTAACAGGACAGTGAGGCGTTGCGCCGGCCGTAGCACCACCAGCAGATGGCCATGCAGCTCAGGTAGAACGCCAGGAAGCAATACAGCGCGGCCTGCGGGCCGCCCGACAGCGCAATCGCGCTGCCGAAACTCTTGGGGATGAAGAAGCCGCCGTAGGCACCGACGGCCGAGCACAGGCCCAGCGCCGCGGCGCCCTGGGCCTGCGCCTCGCGCAGCGAGCCGCGCCCGCTGCGGGCCTCGCGCAGAAAGCCCAGCGGCACCATGCGGAAGCTGCTGCCGTTGGCAATGCCGGCGGCGACGAACAGCAGCACGAAGCTGGCGACGAACAGGCCCGCGCCCTGCCCGCCCAGGCTGGCCAGCACGCCCACGGTGCCCAGCGCCAGCGCGCCGAAGCAGGCGCCGCTGATGTGTGCGCCGCCGAACACGTCGGCCGCCCAGCCGCCCAGCGGCCTGACCAGTGCACCGAGCAGCGGGCCCAGCCAGGCCAGCTGCTGCGCGCCGTCCAGGCCCGGGAACTGGCTGCGAAGCAGCAGCGGGTAGGCCGCCGCAAAGCCGATGAAGCTGCCGAAGCTGCCGAGGTAGAGCCAGCTCATCAGCCAGCTGTGCGGACGCGTGAACAACTGGGCCTGCTCGGTCATGCCGACGCCGTTGCCCGGCAGGTCGTCCATGCCGACCCAGGCCGCCAGGCTGGCCAGCGCGATCAGCGGCAGCCAGACCAGGCCAGCGTTGGCCAGGGCCGGCATGCCCAGCCCATCGACGCCGATGACCGCGGGCACCAGCCACTGCACCAGGCCCACGCCCAGATGGCCGAAACCCGCGGCCAGGCCCAGCGCCACGCCCTGCTCACGCGCCGGGAAACAGGCGCTGATGTGGGCCATGCCACTGGCGAAGTTGGCACCACCCAGGCCGCACAGCAGCGCCAGAGCGACCATCCACTCGTAGGGCGTGGCCGGGTCCTGCACCGCCAGCGCGATGCCGCCGGTAGGCAGCAGCAGGCTGGCGGTGGACAGCACGGTCCAGCGCCGCCCGCCCACCAGCGGCACGGCAAAGCCGTAGAAGATGCGCAGCGTCGCACCGCACAAGGCAGGCAGCGCACTCAGCCAGAACAGCTGGTTGGTGCTGTAGCGGAAGCCCGCGGCCGGCAGGTGCACGACCAGCACCGACCACAGCATCCACACCGCGAACGACAGCGCCAGCGCGGGGACGCCAAAGGCCAGGTTGCGCAAGGCCACCGCACGGCCACGGCCGGCCCAGAAGTCGGGGTCTTCCGGGTTCCAGGGCAGCGGCAGGGACGGGGTCTTGCTCACGGTGCCCATGCTCCGTTGCACGGCCCGTGACGCCCATCCATCGCCGGGCGAACCCGGGCCGCGCGGAAGAACGATGGCCCCACCCGCCGCCATCGTTCTTTGGAGCTACCCCCCGGCTTGTCCTGCGCGGCCCACGCCGCCCCTGATCAAACGGCGAAGAGCCGCTGGATGCCCGCACGCAGCCACACGGTGCCCGAGTCCTTGTGCGCGCGGCGATGCCAGAACTGATGCACCGGGATGACCGGCGCCTTCACCGGCGTCTCGATGATGCGCAGCTCGGCATAGCGGGAGCAGATGTCGGCCAGGTCCCGGGGCACCGTGGCGATCAGGTCGCTGCTCTCGATGATGGGCGGCAGGCTCATGAAGTGCGTGTGGCGCGGGCCTTGCCGGGGCGTTCCGCCGCCGAGGCTTGAGCCAACAGCGCAGCGCGGATTCCCTCAATCGATCGCCGGATACTCCCCCAACCCGTCAGGCCACGGTGTCAGGATCTCGAAGCCGTCCCTGGTCACGGTGACCATGTGCTCCCACTGCGCAGACAGCGAGTGATCTCGCGTCACCACCGTCCAGCCGTCGTTCAATTCGCGGATGCCGGCACCGCCCGCATTGATCATGGGCTCGATCGTGAAGATCATGCCCTCCTGCAGCCGCAGGCCTTCGCCCGGACGACCGAAGTGGTTGACGTGGGGTTCGTCGTGATACACGTCACCGATGCCGTGGCCGCCGTACTCGCGCACGACGCTGAACCCGGCCGCATGGGCCACCTTCTGGATCGCGTGCCCCACGTCGCCCAGCGTCGCGCCCGGGCGCACCTGGCGGATGCCGGCGCGCAGCGCCTCGTAGGTCGTCATGACGAGCCGGCGCGCCAGCACATTGGCCTCGCCGACGATGAACATGCGGCTGCTGTCGCCGAACCAGCCGTCCTTGGTCAGCGTCACGTCCACGTTGACGATGTCGCCCTTCTTCAGCTTCTTGTCCTTGCTCGGTATGCCATGGCAGACCACATGGTTGGGCGAGATGCAGGCCGTCTTCGGGAAGCCGTGATAGCCAACGTTGGACGGGATGCACTTCAGCTCATTGACGATGTAGTCGTGGCAGATCGCGTCCAGTTCGTCGGTCGACACGCCGGGCACGACGTGCGGCTTCAGCATGGCCAGCACCTCGGCGATGAGGTGCCCGGCCTCGCGGGCTTTCGCGACCTCGTCGGGCGTGCGCAGCTTCAAGCTCTTCATGCCCGCGCTCCTTTCGCCTTCGTCGGCTGAGCCCAGCCCGCCACGCGCGCCAGGTCCAGCCCGCCCTCCTGCTCGGCGCGGATCAGCAGCTGGCAGATCTCGGCATGGCTCAGCTGCGGATGCAGTTCGGCCAGCATGCCAATGCGCATCCAGTGCTCGGCCTGGGCGTTGATGGAACGTGACAGCGCCTGGCTGGCTACACGCAGGCTCTCGTGGAGCGGGTCGGAGATTTTGACGATTCCCATGACTCCATTATATACGATTCGTATATAAATCGTATACTCATCGACAACCACAGTTGAGGATCATGGAGAGAGGCCCATGCCATCCAAGTCACATCTGCGCCGCTTGTACGGCCTAGCACTGATTGCAGTGAGTCAAGCTGCGGCGGCAACCGACTGCCAGCCGCCAAAACACCTCTCAGCGAGCGATTCTGAGGCGATCCATCTCCTTGCGCATGGGGTTGGCATGAAGGGCCCCTTGCGGTTATGCGGCGTGTGGTGGGGTGCACCGAGTGGTTGCGAGGCCGTACTCGTCGAATCCCTGCCGATCGTCGAGGGCAGCAAACGCAGCTGGCAGCAGCTCTACCTGGGCCGGGCGGCCCCCGATCCCGACATGCAATGCCCTGGGGGACGAAAGAGCGGCGGCACTTATCGCCACGGTGGCTGGCTGGCCGCCAAGGACAATCTGAGCACGACCACAACTTGGCGCTTCACACATGGTCCCGCGCGCGTTGATGCCCGACTCGGGCAGGGTGTCAGCTACGAGGTGGCCGACACGCTCATTCGCGCACTTTGCGAACACGTCTGGCGTGACGAACTCAGCCACAACGGCCGCGTACTGATGGAAAGGACCATGCGACAAAGCCCGGATTGGGTAAACCACATCACTAGTGTGTCGAGCAGCTACGGGAGGACTGGCACCTACGAGGTGGGGTTCAGCGAGTTGGGAGGCCTTTTGCTTCTGGTGGAGTTGGAAGGCACGCGCGTCAAACTGCTGCGCGCAGACATAGTCGTTGTCTAGACTCCGCGAGCCGATCCGGGTACCACCGCGGTGTCGTAAACGCTCAGGAACTCGGGCGGCATGCGCTTGGGACGGCCGCTACCGATCTCGATGCACACCAGCACCCAGCGGCCCCGCACCAGCGTCACGCCATCGCTCGCGCGGCGCAGCTGGAAGCGCCGCTCCATCGTGAGGCGCCCGTCGCTGGCCGTCAACCAGGTGCCCAGCAGCAGCGCCTCGCCCGCGAAGGAGGGCAGCAGGTAGTCGTAATGGCCCTCGCGGATGGCCATGGCGCGGTCGAGACGCCGGTAGTCGGCCAGCGACAGGCCCAGCGCCTCGGAGTGCGCCCAGCCGGCCTGCTCGCACCACTGCACGTAGACGGCGTTGTTGGTGTGGCGCAGGCCGTCGATGTGCTCCGGCGCGGGCGATAGCGCCAGCGTGAACGGCGACGGGTAGTCCCAGCCCTCCGTGATGTCAATGCTCACAGCCAACCCTCCTGCTCGGCCTTGACGCCGAGTTGTGCCATC
>CBFGPX010000222.1:0-7145 GCA_965650725.1 uncultured Comamonadaceae bacterium
TGCCGCTGCCCATCATCGGCTCGCCGCTGTTCATCATCAGCAACCCCAAGCTCGTCATCGAGCAGTGCAAGGCCGGCATCGTCGGCTCCATGCCGGCGTTGAACGCGCGTCCGGCCGAACTGCTGGACGAGTGGCTGGCCGAGATCACCGAGACGCTGGCCGCCTACAACCGCGCCAACCCAGACAAGCCGGCGGCGCCGTTCGCGATCAACCAGATCGTGCACAAGAGCAATGAGCGGCTCGAACACGACATGCAGGTGTGCGCCAAGTACAAGGTGCCCATCGTCATCACCAGCCTGGGCGCGCGCGAGGACGTGAACGCGGCCGTGCACAGCTGGGGCGGCATCGTGCTGCACGACATCATCAACAACAAGTTCGCTAAGAAGGCCATCGAGAAGGGCGCCGACGGCCTGATCGCGGTGGCGGCCGGCGCGGGCGGCCACGCGGGCGTGAAGAGCCCGTTCGCGCTGATCCAGGAAATCCGTGAGTGGTTTGACGGCCCGCTGGCGCTGTCGGGTGCCATGGCCACGGGCGATGCGGTGCTGGCCGCGCAGGCCATGGGTGCCGACCTGGCCTATATCGGCTCGGCCTTCATCGCGACCGAAGAGGCGCGCGCCAGCGATGCCTACAAGCAGATGATCGTCGCCAGCAACAGCGACGACATCGTCTACAGCAACCTGTTCACCGGCGTGCACGGCAACTACCTGCGCGGCTCGGTGGTGGCGGCCGGCCTGGACCCGGACAAGCTGCCCGAGAGCGATCCCAGCGCGATGAACTTCGGCGGTGGCGCGGCCAAGGCCTGGAAGGACATCTGGGGCAGCGGTCAGGGCATCGGCGCGGTGCGCGAGGTGCTGCCTGCGGCGCAGCTGGTCGCGCGCCTGAAGCGCGAGTACCTGGCCGCCCGCCAGCGCCTCGCGCTGAACTGAGGCCGGTCAGCGTTTGTGGATGCGCCAGACCGGCAGCGTCCAGCCCGTCCACAACGCCAGCGCGCGCAGCAGCACGGTGGCCGTCGCCGTCGCGCTGATCGCGGCCCATGGCGGCGCGTCCAGGCGCGCGGCCGCGACCATCACCCAGCCGCCCACGAAGCTGCACAGCGCATAGGGCCGGTGATCGTGGAAGGCGGCCGGGATCTCGTTGCAGACGATGTCCCGCAGCACGCCGCCGAAGGTGGCCGTGATGACGCCCATCAGCACGGCCACGATGCCCGGCATGCCGGCCTCCAGCGCCAGCGAGGTGCCGCTGGCCGTGAACAGCCCCAGGCCCAGCGCGTCGGGCCACTGGATGGCCTTCTCGGTCAGCGCCAGGTGGCGACGGCGCATGAACAGCATGGCGCCGAACGACAGGGCCATCAGCGCCCACAGCCAGTCGGCATGTTCGACCCAGAAGAACGGCCGGCGGTCCAGCAGCACGTCGCGCAGCGTGCCGCCGCCGAAGGCCGACAGCCCGGCGACGACGCACAGGCCCACCACGTCCAGCTGCTTGCGCGCGCCGGCCAGCAGGCCGGACAGTGCGAAGGCCAGCGTGGCGGCGATCTCGATGGTCGACTGCAGCGTGGAGAAGTTGATGACGGGAGGCTTCATGGCGGGGATCGCATCGTCAGTCGATCAGGGCCGCGTCCGTCAGGAAGCGTGACGGCCGGCTCGGGTCGAAGGTCAGTGTCAGGCGTTGCCGGGCGCGCGTCATGGCCACGTACAGCAGGTTGCGGTTCTCGCCGGAGCCTTCACCAAATTCGCCGCGCGAGAGGTGCGGCACGATGACGTGGTCGAACTCCAGCCCCTTGGCCGACTCGATGCTGGACAGCACCACGCGCTCGCTCGCGCGCAAGCGCCGCCGGGCCTGGTCCAGCGCCGAGAACAGGCGGAACGCGCCCGCCAGGCCGGCGCCCTCGGCGATGGCGACGCGGTGCAGCTGCGCGATGTTGTCCGCCACCTGCTCGGCATCCTGCCGGCGCACGAACAGGCGGGTGGCCAGCGTCAACGGGTCCAGCGCCTTCAGAAAGGCGGCCTCGAACGCGTCGAGGTCGTTGCTGCGCAGGATCGCCGTCGCGGCGTCCAGCTGCCGCCTGGCGCTCGCGTTCGCGCTGCGCAATACGTGGCCCTCGATGAAGGCGCGCGTCGATCCGAGGTCGGCCGCAGCTTCGGCCACGGCGACGCGCTGGGCCTCGGCGTCGTCCAGGTGCCGCAGCTCGATGCTGTCCACCCGGGCGCCCGAGAACAGCAGCAGCGCGTTCAGCAGGTGGGCGCGGTGCGGCGCGTCCTCGAAGCCGGTGAAGTCGTTGCACGCGTGGGCGTACAGCCCGCGCACCAGCAGCGTCTCGGCACGCTCCAGGTAGGGCGCGAAGCCGGCGGCGCCGTAGGGCACGCCCAGGCGCAGCAGCTCGTGCTCGATCAGCACGGACTGCGCGGGGTGGCGCAGCAGCACGCGCAGGCTGGCCAGTGCCTGCTGCTGGTGGTGGGTCTGCGCCAGCCGCGCGACGAAGGCCGCGGCGAGCCGGGGCGACTCGCAGCGCTCCAGGTGGATGTGTGTCTGGATCGCGTCGTCCGCCGCGTAGGGCTTGCGCGCCAGCGCGCCGACATGGCGCGCAAGCTGGGGGCTGAAGCGCCGGCTGCGCGTCAGCGGCAGCACCTCGGGCGTGCCGATCTCCGCCCGAAAGTGCTCGCCCATGAAGCCGACCTCTGCGCCGGTCTGCGAATGGATGACCTGGTCGCGGTCGCCCACGCCGACGAAGGCCGCCCGCGGGTTGGCGGCCAGCACGGCCTTCAGCACCGTGAAGGCGGCGCGGTTCACGTCGTGCATCTCGTCGACGCAGATCAGCGACAGGCTTTGCTGAAGCGCTGCATCGTCGGCCAGCGTCTCGCCGTGCAGCAGCGCACGGGCCAGGTCGTAGACGCCGTCGCCGTCGAAGCGGAATTCGGGCCGGTCGGGGTGGCCGCCCCGGCGGATGAACTCGTAGCAGCGCCAGGCGCGCAGCGTCAGGTAGCCGAAGCCCAGCTCATCGGCCAGCCCGGGCGTCATGCGCTGTTCCGGGTCCAGGTGCTCGACGACCATGCGTCCCTTCAGCAGGTCGAAGGACTTCAGCAGGCCTTCGACGAGTTCGCCCGGCGGCGCCTCCGCCAGCAGCTCGTCGGGGTGGCGTTCCTCGGGCAGCGACTGGGCGCGCTCGATGGCGCGCACCACGTGCGGCCGGACCTGCTCGGGCGAAGTGACGACGCGCGTCGCCGCGCCTTCGGTCTGGGCCAGCACGGCGAGGCTGAAGGCCTCGAAGGTCTGGATGCGCAGCTGCTGCACCACCGGCTTCGGGATGCCGATGTGGGCCAGCCGCTCCTTCAGTGCGGCGACGGCCGGCGCGGTGGCGGTGAGGGCCAGCGCCGTCTGCGGCGGCGCGCCGCGCTGCAGCGCCTGCGCGATGCGGAGCGCCAGCGTCGTCGTCTTGGCCGCACCGGCGTTGGCCTCCACCAGCAGCAGGCGGGTTCTCAGCAGCTGGATCGCGAGCTGCTCGGCGCTCGGTGTGATGCGGGTGGGCTGGAAGGCGGGATCGCTCATGGTGCGGATTGGAACGCACCCGGCGGGCCCGGCCGACCGGCCCAGGTACTGCTGGGACGAGGGGCGCTACTTGACCGTCGCCAGGCGCACCTGCGGCGCGTCGTTGGCCGCATGCGGGATGCTGACGTTGGCCCGCATCGCCCAGGGCCGCACCTGGTGGTGGATGGGGATGAACAGCACCTCGTCGCGCGTGCGCTTGAGCGCCTCCTGCATCAGCGCCAGGCGCTTGGGCACATCGGTCTCGACCTTGATCTGCTGGACCAGCGCGTCGACTTTGGCATCGCTGACGCGCGAGTAGTTGCCCTTGCCGTCCACGCCCGAGGTCTTGGTGTGCACGATGTCCTGCAGCGTGTACTGCGCGTCGAAGGTGGTCACGCCCCAACCGTACAGGTACAGCGGCAGCTCGAAGCGCTGCAGCGCGGCCGAGTGCTGGGTCATGGGCTGCGTCGTCAGCTTGGCCTTGATGCCCAGGCGCGCCCACATGGACACCACCGCCTGGCAGATCTCCTCGTCGTTGACGTAGCGGTCGTTGGGGCAGGCCAGCGGCGTCTCGAAGCCGTCGGCATAGCCGGCCGCTGTCATCAGCTGCTTGGCGCGCGCCAGGTCGGGCTTCTGAACCGTGTCGAGTTCCTGCGACCAGCCGTAGGTCACCGGCGCCACCATCGCAGCGGCCGGGATGGACAGGCCGCGCATCAGGCTGCGCTTGATGGCTTCGCGGTCGATCGCCAGCGACATGGCCTCGCGCACCCGGCGGTCCTTGAACGGGTTCTTGCCCTTGATGTTGGAGCCCTTGATCTCGTCGCTGCCCAGGTCCAGCGCGAAGAAGATGGTGCGGTTCTCGGGGCCGTCGATGACCTTGAGCCGCGGGTCGGCCTTCAGCTTGGCCACGTCCTGCGGCGGCAGGTCTGTCAGCAGGTCCAGCGCGCCGGACAGCAGCGCCGCCACGCGGGTCGCGTCCGACTTGATGGGCAGGTAGGTCAGCTCGGTGACGTTGCTGCGCGGCTTGTCCCACCAGTCCTTGTTGACCACCATCGTGAGCTTCTGGTCGGGCGTCCAACTGGTCAGCTTGAAGGGGCCGGTGCCCATCGCGTTGCGGGCCGCGAAGGTGTCTTCCTTGGCCTTGAAGTCCTGCGGGTTCTCGGACTTGTTCTTGACGGCCCAGGCCTTGCTGAGCACGCGCACGAAGGTGAGGTTGCGCAGCAGCACCGGGTTGGGGGCGTCCAGCATCAGGTCGACCGTGAAGTCATCGACCTTGCGCACCTCCTTCACGCCGGAGCTGAAGATGACCATGTTGCTGGCCGGGTGGCGGATGCGCTGGAAGCTGAACACCACGTCGTCGGCGGTGAAGGGCGTGCCGTCGTGGAACTTCACGCCGCGCCGCAGTTCGAAGCGCACCTGGGTTGGTGTGACGTAGGTCCACTTCGTCGCCAGCGCCGGCTCGACGTCGAACTTCTCCGTGTAGCGGGTCAGGCCCTCGTAGACATAGCCCGTCAGCGTGGTCGTCGCTGAGTGGTTCTGCGAGTGCGGGTCCAGCGTCTGGATGTCGTTCTGCGCGGCCCAGCGCAGCGGGTTGGCGGTGGCGGTGGCGGTCGCGGTCGCGGCGAGCGACGCGCACACCAGAAGCGCGGCGGTGGCCATGCGCAGTTTCATCGGCGGTCCTCCTGGGTTAGGAGCCCGGATGATCGCCGAAACCGGCCGCTCATTTCACGGTCGTGTAGCGCGCTTCGAAATAGTCGTTGGAGCGGTGCAGCGTGGTCACGCCGGGCTTCATGGCCCAGGGCCGGATCTGGTGGTGGATGGGGATGAACAGCGACTCGTCGCGGATGCGCAGCAGCGCCTCGCGGATGAGGGCGTTGCGCTTGGGCACGTCGGGCTCGAACTTGATCTTCTGGATCAGCCCGTCCAGCGTCGCGTCGCTGACCTTGCCGAAGTTGAAGTTGCCGTCAGCCCCCTGCGTGCGCGTGTGGCCCCAGGCCTGCATGCCGTACAGCGCGTCGTAGGTGGACACGCCCCAGCCCAGCATGAAGAACGGCGACTCGCCGCGCTGGAAGGTCTGGCTGTGGGTGGAGAAGGGCGCCGCGATCAAACGCACCTTGACGCCGATGCGCGCCCACATGGACACCGCCGCCTGGCAGACCTGCTCGTCGTTCACATAACGGTTGTTGGGGCAGTGCAGTGGCAGCTCGAAGCCGTCGGGGTAGCCCGCGTCGGCCAGCAGCTTCTTGGCCTTGGCCACATCGGCCTTCAGGGGGCGGTCCAACGTCGCGTCGTAGCCGTTGACACCCGGCGCGATCATCAGCGCGGCCGGCACCGACAGCCCGCGCATGATGCTGCGCTTGATCGCCTCGCGGTCCAGCGCGAGGTTCATGGCTTCCCGCACGCGCTTGTCCTTGAACGGGTTGCGACCCTTCACGCTGGACTCGCGCAACTCGTCGCTGCCCTCGTCCATGACGAAGAAGATGGTGCGGATCTCCGGGCCCTCCAGCAGCCGGACCTTGCCCTGCTCCTTCAGCTTGAAGAAGTCCTGCGGCGGCAGGTCGGTGACGATGTCCACGTCGCCCGACAGCAGCGCCGCGACACGCGTGGGCGCACTCTTGATCGGCAGGTAGCTCAGCTCGGTGACGTTGCTGGCGTTGCTGTCCCACCAGTCCTTGTTGGCCACCATCTTCACGGCCTGGTCGGGCTGCCAGCTCACCAGCTTGTAAGGCCCCGTGCCATTGGCGTTGCGCGACGCGTAGTTCTCCTCCTTGGCCTTGTAGTCCTGCGTGCTGGTCGTCTTGTTCTTCTCCGACCAGGCCTTGCTCATGATGGGGAAGCTGATGATGTTCTGCAGCAGCATGGGCGTGGGCGCTTCCAGGAGGAGATCGACGCTGTGCTCGTCGACCTTCTTCACCTCCTTGATGCCCGACACATAGGTCTGCTTGGTGCCCTGCGGCTGCGTGATGCGGCCGAAGCTGAACACCACGTCATCGGCCGTGAACGGCGAGCCGTCGTGGAACTTCACGCCACGGCGCAGCTCGAAGCGCACCTGCGTCTGCGACAGATAGGTCCACTGGGTGGCCAGCGACGGCTCGGGCCGGTAGTTCCTGCCCAGCCGGGTCAGGCCCTCGTAGATGTGATTGCCGATCGCGTTGGACGTGTTGTGGTCCTGCGAGTGCGGGTCCAGCGTCAGGATGTCGTTCTGCGCGGCCCAGCGCAGCGGTGCGGCGTTGGCGGCGCTCAACGACAGAGCGGCCAGCAGGGACAGGAGTCGGAGCGGGAGTTTCATGCGGCGTCCTGGTGGGAGGGCAGAAGCGAGCCATGCTAGGGCCTGTTGGCACGATGGCAACCCGTGCCGCTGCACGGCCGCACGCGGCGCCGAATCAGGGCGCCAGCGGCCGGATGCTGCTGCCCAGGCTGCCGGGCGGATGGTGGTCGTTGAAAAGCTGCCAGACGCGGCCGCTGCGCGTCGCCTGGGCAAGGGCCTGGCGCAGCGCGCGCCGGTCGGCCTCGCCCAGGCTGCGGCGCGAGAGGTACAGGCCGCTGGCGCTCCAGCCCAGCTCCTCCAGCGGCTCCACGCGCAGGCGCTTCAGCAGCGGCGCCAGCTCGGGCTCGTTGACCAG
>CBFGPX010000223.1:0-7120 GCA_965650725.1 uncultured Comamonadaceae bacterium
CAACGGCATGGACGAGATCGAGATCCCGGCCTTCCTGCGCAAGCAGGCCGACTGACGCGACGCCCCCCGGCCGTCTCCGCTGCAAAGGCAAGCCCGTCGGGCTTGCCTTTCTTCATTCCGGCGGGGCCGCCGACGAGATGAAGGCGACGCTGCGGGCGATGACGCCCGTATCCACCAGCAGGCGGCGATGCCCCAGCCCGCTCAGGCGCAGCAATTGCGAACCGGGCCAGGCGGCATGCAGTGCCATCGACGCGGCAAACGGCACCGTGCGGTCGTCGGCGTCATGCACGATGAGCCCCGCGTGGCGCAGGCCCGGCTGCAGCCGTTCCAGGTCCGCGCAGCCCATGCGGGTGCCGATGAAGCCCTCCACCCAGCCGGCAAACGCTGCAGCGTCTGCCGGGCCGAGGCCGTGCATGGCGGCCTGGCGCTTGACCATGGGCGTCAGCGACGAGGGCCCGGCCAGATGCACGCTGCGCTGCACTTCCAGTCCGTGCGCAAAGGCCAGCAGCGCCGCGGCCGAGCCCATGGAGTGGCCGATGACGGCATGCACCTCGCCGATGTCCGCCGCGACCGCGCGCAGCGCCCGTCCCGCATGCACGACGCTGGCCGCATGCCCGCCCGAGTCGCCATGCGCCGGCAGGTCGAACAGCGTCACCGAGAAGCCGGCCTCGACCAGCGGCCGGGCGAAGCCCAGCAGGTGCGCGCCGCGGCTGTTCCAGCCGTGCACCAGCAGCACGCGCGGGCCCCGGCCTAGCGTCCAGCGCGCCAGCTTGTGGCCGTCATGGCGCAGTGGAGGCTCGGCGGCATCGGCCAGCGCCGCGCGTTCATCGGGTTTCAGCGGGATGCGTTCGGGCACCGAGAACGCGTGGCGGGCGGCGGCCATGCGACCGTCGTCGGGAGCGTGGGGCAGGGTGGCGTCCATCGCGGCTCCGGTGGGTCAGCCCGCGTAGGCCGGCGTGGCGCTGGACAGGCTGGCCTTGATCTGGCGGCTGACGTCGTCGGCCAACACCTCGAAGGCGCCCGCCTCCAGTTCCGTCAGCGCCTGGCGGGCCACGGCATCGGGTGAGGACTTGGGCGCGTCGAGGCCGCGTGTCATGTCGGTGTCCATGTAGCCTACGTGCAGGCTGGTCACCTGCGTGCCCTGCTCGCGCAACTCGATGCGCAGGCCGTTGCTCAGCGCCCAGGCGGCGGCCTTGCTGGCGCTGTAGCCTGCCGTGCCGGGCAGCGCGACCCAGCTCAGCGCCGACAGCACGTTCAGCACCGCGCCGCCGCCATTGGCCTTCAGCACCGGTGCAAAGGCCTGGCTCAGCGACCACAGGCCGAAGACGTTGGTGTCGAAGCTGCGGCGTGCGGCGGCGATGGCGTCGTCGGCCTGCATGGTCGCGTACTGCGCGATGCCCGCGTTGTTGATCAGCAGCGTCACGTCCGTGCACTGCGCGGCGGCCGCCGCGACCTGGGCCGAGTCGGTCACGTCCAGTGCGACGGGCACGACGCCCGGCAGCGTCACGCTGGCCGGATCGCGCGCGGCGGCGTAGACCTTGGCGGCACCTGCCGCGAGCGCGGCGCGCGCAAAGGCCAGGCCCAGGCCGCGGTTGGCCCCGGTGATGAAGACGACGGCGTTCTTCAGCTGCATGACGAATCCTTCAATGCGTTTATTCATGTCGGTTGACATGATTGATATAAATGTCGGTCAACATGTAAACTGAGTCAAGCCACTTTTCACCAAGACCTTGGAGAACGCGATGAAGGTCACCCGCGAGCAGGCCGAAGCCAACCGCGAGCGCATCCTGGACAACGCCGCCCAGCTGTTCCGCGAACGCGGCTTCGATGGCATCGGCCTGAACGACCTGATGCAGGCGGCGGGCCTGACCCGCGGCGGCTTCTACGGCCATTTCGAGTCCAAGGACGACCTGGCCGCGCAGGCCACGCGGCGCGCGATGCAGACCAACCGCGAGGAGTGGAAGCAGCAGACCGACCGCAGCCTGGCGGCCTGGGTGCGCACCTATCTGTCCGACGCCCACCGCGACCATCCCGGCGCGGGCTGCAGCCTGGTGGCGCTGGCGGGCGACGCGGCGCGTGGCGGGCCGGCGGTGAAGCAGGTGTTTGCCGAGGGGGTGGAGAGCCTGCTCGCGACGCTGCAGGGCCAGATGCCTGCGGCCGATGCTGCCGCGCAGCGTGAGCAGGCGCTGGCCATGCTGTCGACGCTGGTGGGCTCGCTGCTGCTTTCGCGCGCGGTGGGCGACGCGCGGCTGTCGCGCGAGCTGCGCGACGCCGCCCGCAAGAGCCTGCCGGCGGGCCGCGGCTGAACGGTCCGGCACCGGGGCTTGCGGCGCCGGGGCGGCGGGCCACCCCTGTGGCATGCTCGCGCCCCATGTCAATGCCTAGAAGAATTCGTCCGCATGCCTGACCTGGGCCTTCTGCTGCGTGCCTGGCTGCTGGCCCTGGTGTGCGCCGCCAGTCTGGCCGCGCAAGCGCAGCGGCTGCCGCAGCCCAGCCCGCGTGGCGGCGACGATTCCGCGATCACCGAGCTGGCGACCAGCCACTGGACCCGGACCCAGCTGGATGCCTGGTGGGGTGCCCTGCGCCGCTATGCGGTGACGGGCGGCAGCCGGCTGGATGTCCCTCCCGAGCTGCTGCCGCCAGTGGCCGATGCCGCCTGGCGGGCCCAGCAGCTGCCCGATGTGCGTCGTCGCCCGGGCGCGGCGCTGATCTCGGATGCCGGTGGCTACGAAATGCGCTGGTATCGCCTGCACGTGCCGTCCGGCGGCGAGGCCATGGCGCTTTACATGCCGCGGCTGGTGACCCTGTCGGCCGCCGTGCTGGTGCGCACGCCCGAGGGCTGGCAGCCCTTGCTGGACAACCAGCATGTCGAGCGCGAGCAATGGGTGCAGCCGCTGTGGCTGCCGCTGCCGGGCGCGGGTGCCCAGGGGCTGGAGCTGGTGGTGGCGCTGCCCGTGCCGACCGGCAGCTACCACGCGGTGTCGCGCATCTTCGTGGGGCCCCGGGAGGTGCTGGAGAAACGCTGGCAATGGCGGGTGCGCATGCAGACGGTGCTGCCGCAGGCGGTCAGCCTGACGCTGGCGGTGCTGGGCATGTTCGCGCTGCTGTTGTGGCTGCGCCGGCCCGACGAGGTCATCTACAACCTGTTCGGCCTGGGGGCTGTGGCCTGGTTCCTGCGCAACCTGCATTACTACGTCAGCCTGCCGACGTCGCCCTGGGCGCAGGACTGGTTCTGGTGGCTCACCCACGCCTCGCTCGCCTGGGTGATGCTGACGGCGCTGCTGTTCGCGCTGCGCTTTGCCAGCCGGCGCTACCGGCGGCTGGAGTACGGACTGATGGCGGCCGTGGCGCTGGTCAGCGTGCTGAGCATGCCGCTGTGGCTGCGCCGGCTGGACATGGTGGTGCTGCAGTACGCGGTGACGGCCACCGTTGCCGCCGTCGGCACCGGCTGGCTGTGCTGGCTGGCCTGGCGCGAGCGCCAGGCCGAACTGCGGTCGATGGCGCTTGCGCTGGTCGTCGGCATCGCCATCGGGGCGCACGACCTGGCCGTGCTGGCCGGTTGGGCCTGGCCGGAGCATGTGTCGTTGATGCCCATCGCGACCTTGATCGTCATGCTCAGCTTCCTGCATGCGGTGCAGCGCCGCTACGTGGGCACCGTCGAGCAGGTCAAGGCCGAGAACAGCCAGCTGCAGGTGAACCTGGACGAACAGGTCTCGGTGCTGCAGATGCAGAACGCCCAGCTGCGCGAGGCGGAGCGTCAGCAGGCGCTGCTGCTGGAGCGCCAGCGCATCATGGCCGACATGCACGACGGCCTGGGCTCGTCGCTGCTGTCGGCGCTGGTGGCGGTGGAGCAGGGCAGCATGTCGCACGAGAAGGTCGTGGAGGTGTTGCGCGAATGCGTGGACGACCTGCGCCTGGTCATCGACTCGCTGGAGCCGGTGGGGCATGACCTGGTGTCGCTGCTGGCCACCATGCGCTACCGCCTGGGCAAGCGCCTGCAGATCGGCGGGCTCAAGCTGGAGTGGGACGTGCAGGATCTGCCGCCGCTGGCCTGGCTGGAGCCGCCCGATGCGCTGCACGTGCTGCGGCTGATGCAGGAGGCGCTGAACAACGTGCTCAAGCACGCTGGCGCCAGCCGCGTGCGCATGGTCACGCGCCACCATGGCAGCTATGTCGAGATCCGCGTGGAGGACGACGGCGCTGGCTTCGACCTGCAGACCATCCAGCATGGCCGCGGCCTGAAGAGCCAGATCAAGCGCGCCCAGCGGCTGGGCGGCAAGCTGCGCATCGACTCGCAGCCGGGCCTGGGCACGCGGCTATCGCTGCGATTGCCCGTGGAGCGCAAAGCCCAGGGCTGATCCTGGGACAATCCCTGGCATGGTCAAGCAACGCACCCTGAAGTCCATCACCCGCGCCGTCGGCGTGGGCATCCACAGCGGCCAGAAGGTCGAGCTGACGCTGCGGCCGGCCCCGGTGGACACCGGCATCGTGTTCCGCCGCGTGGACCTGTGCCCGCCGGTGGACATCCCGGTCGGCGTCATGTCGGTCAGCGACACGCGCATGGCCACCACCATCAGCCCCGGCGGCGACCCCGGCGGCCCCAAGGTGCAGACCATCGAGCACCTGCTGTCCGCCTGCGCGGGCCTGGGGCTGGACAACCTGTACGTGGACATCAACGCCGACGAGGTGCCGGTGCTGGACGGCTCGGCCGCCAGCTTCGTGTTCTTGCTGCAGTCCGCCGGCATCGCGATGCAGGATGCGCCCAAGCGCTTCCTGAAGGTCAAGAAACCGGTCGAGGTGCGCCAGGGCGAGGGCAAGAAGCTGATGTGGGCGCGGCTGGAGCCGCACCACGGCTACACGCTGAGCTTCGAGATCGAGTTCGACAACCCGGCCGTGGCGGCCACCGGCAGCCAGTTCGTGTTCGACATGGGTTCGGGCACCTACAAGAAGGAGATCGCCCGCGCGCGCACCTTCGGCATGACGGCCGACATCGACCTGATGCGCTCGCGTGGCCTGACGCTGGGCGGCTCGATGGACAACGCCATCGTCGTGGACGACTACAAGGTGCTGAATGCCGACGGCCTGCGCTACGACGACGAGTTCGTGAAGCACAAGATCCTGGACGCCATCGGCGACATGCATGTGGCCGGCATGCCGCTGCTGGCGGCCTACACGTCCTTCAAGGGCGGCCATGCGCTGAACAACAAGCTGCTGCGCGCGCTGCTGGCGGATGACGAGGCCTACGAGATCGTCAGCTTCGACGACGTGAAGGCCGCCCCCAAGGGCTTCGCCGAGCTGGCTCCGGCGTGGTGAGAAAAATGAACCAGCCCCCATGCCCGCTTCGCTCACTGCCCCCCCGAGGGGGAGCTTCAGCGCCTTCGGGCGGGCGGTGCTGACATGCTGATCGCCCGCCTCGTCATCGGCCTGCTGCTGTTCGCGGCCATCGTCTGCTTCGCGATGTCCATCGCCACCGGCCAGCGGCGCTGGCGGCAATGGGGCATCCTCATCATGAAATGGACGCTGATCGCCGGCCTGGCCTTCTTTGGCGTGCTGATCCTGGAGCGATTGGCGCTGTTGCTGTGACGCCGTTCACAGCCGGAGGGGCCGCCCCCTTGGCTTGCGGGGATGGCAGCGCGGGCCGACGTCCTCAGAATGCCATCACGGTCGCTGTTCGAGTTGCGGCGGCCCAGTCCGGTAGACCACAAAGCGCCGGGCGCCACGCGTGGAGATGGCCGGGGGGCCGGGGAAGCGTCGTGGGTTGGAAGAGAGATCGTTGAACGCAATGAATTTGGGCCGCTCCTGACGGGGCGGCCCTATTTTTTGCGTCAGCCCAGGTAGCGCGTGCGCAGATGCGCCTCGAAATGCGCCGGGTTCAGCGCCTCGCCACTGGCGCGCCGCACCAGTTCCGGCGTCTCCCAGCGGCTGGCCGCCTGCCAGATGTTGCTGCGCAGCCAGTCGAACACGCCGCCCAGCTCGCCGCGTGCGATCTGCGCGTCCAGGTCGGGTTGCTGCGCGCGCATGGTCGCGAACCACTGCGCAGCGTACATCGCGCCCAGCGTGTAACAGGGGAAGTAGCCGAACAGGCCGGCGGGCCAGTGCACGTCCTGCATCGGCCCGTCCTTGAAATTGCCGCGCGTGTCCAGTCCCAGCAGCTCGGCCATCTTGGCGTCCCACAAGGCCGGGATGTCGTCGACTTCGGCGTTGCCTTCGATCAGCGAGCGTTCGATGTCAAAGCGCAGCAGGATGTGGGCGGGGTAGGTCACCTCATCGGCATCGACGCGGATGTAGCCCGGCTGCACGCGCGTCAGCAGCTTGTGCAGGTTGCCGGGCGCGAACGCGGGCTGGTCGCCGAAGTGCTGGATGAGCAGTGGCGACAGCAGACCGGCAAACGCCGGGTGGCTGCCCAGCTGCATCTCGAAGGAGAGGCTCTGGCTTTCGTGGATGCCCATCGAGCGTGCGCGGGCGATGGGCTGGCCCAGCAGCTCGCGCGGCAGGTTCTGCTCGTAGCGGCCGTGGCCAGTCTCGTGAATGGTGCCCATCAGGCTGGGCAAAAAGTTGTCCTCGCGGTAGCGCGTGGTCATGCGCACGTCCTCGGGCACGCCGCCGCAGAAGGGGTGGGTGCTCTCGTCCAGCCGGCCGGCCTGGAAGTCGAAGCCCATCAGCCGCATCGCGTCCAGCCCCAGTGCCTTCTGCGCGGCGGTGGGGAAGGGGCCGACGGGCTCGATGACGGTCTCGGTGGCCTGGCGGGCGGTGACGTCGCGGATCAGCCCCGGCAGCCATTGCCGCAGCGGCGCGAACGCCTGTTCGACCTGCGCCGAGCGCATGCCCGGCTCGTACTGGTCCAGCAGCGCGTCGTATTTCGACAGGCCCGCGCTCTGTGACAGCAGTTCCGCCTCCTGTCGAGCGATCTTCAGCACCTCGCGCAGATTGGGCGCAAATCCTGCCCAGTCGTTGGCCGGGCGCTGCGTGCGCCAGGCGTGCTCGCAGCGGTTGTTGGCCAGGCTCTTGGCCTCCACCAGCGCCTGCGGCAGCGCGTTGGCGGCCCGCCAGGCGCGGCGGATCTCGCGCAGGTTGGCGCGCTGGGTGTCGTCCAGCGGTTCGGCTGAGGCCGCGTCCAGCA